>NZ_JBXUHX010000009.1:0-181764 GCF_058148845.1 Pantoea sp. RCC30.1
GCTGCTGGCGTTACCGGAGCGGCCGGAGCAGCTGGTTCAGTAGCCGGCTGCTGTGGCTGTGCGGCATCACTGCTTGCACCCTGTGGTGTTACCGGCGTCATTGGCTCTTCCTGAGGAGCAGCCTGGGAGTTTTCCGGCACCGGAACGGGCGCGGTCTGGATGTTATTTTCCACACCGTTCACTTTTACTGGCATACCGGTACGGCTCTGAATCGCGGCGTTAACCTGATCCTGATTCACGCTGGCATCAACCACAATTTTGCTCACGGCCTGAGTCAGTGTAATCGGCACCAGCTCACGTGAGTTGAACTGCTCTTCGGTGGTCGACAGTGGGTTATGCACTTCTACATAACGTGAACCGTCTGGTTCTACGGTCGCTTTCACTGGCTGATCAACGAACTGTACGCGCGTACCAACCGGCACGTTCTGATACAGCCATTTGATATCGTCAGCACGCAGACGCACACAACCGTGGCTCACGCGCAGGCCGATACCAAAGTTGGCGTTGGTGCCATGAATCGCATAGAGGCGACCGATGTAGAGCGCGTAGAGGCCCATCGGGTTATCCGGACCCGCCGGGAACACTGCTGGCAGCGTTTCGCCGCGTGCCGCGTAATCCGCATGCATGCCTTTGGTTGGTGTCCAGGTCGGACCATCTTTTTTACGTTCTACCGCGGTGGTCCAGCTGATCGGGGTGTCTTTACCCAGTTCACCGATACCAATTGGCAGAACCACGACGGTTTTGCTGCCTTTCGGGTAGTAATAAAGACGCATCTCCGCGCTGTTAATCACAATGCCTTCACGCGGTGCGTCAGGCAGGATCAGCTGCTGTGGGATGATCATTTTGCTGCCAGCTTTAGGCAGATAAACGTCAACGCCCGGATTGGCTTCCAGCATGTTGCTGAGGCCCATCTGGTACTGCGCCGCAAAAGCTTCCAGCGGCAGTTTGCTGTCTTCAGGAACAGTAATTTCGATATTTTCCCCGATCAGACGGCTGTTAGCCGGCGGTAACGGGTAAACCACAGCAAAGGCTGACTGGCTGAAGGCCGCCAGAGCCAGTGCGATTGAAGCGAAAGCGCGAATGATTTTCATATTTTACAATTCTTTATCGCCATATTTCAGGCTGTTCAGTGTGTCGAATTCATGCTGGCCAATGTGACCTGCTGCGCATTATATGTTCATTAAACTGACGTTGTGAATCGGGATTTTAACCTGCCTGCAATACTTTACGTAAATTCACCGCGGATGTTAGCGTATTTCCGGAAAGCAGGAGCGTAAAAATGGGGCTTTCCGGGGTTGCCACTGACTAAGGCTGCCACTGCGTCTGTTCGCCGCTGAGTTTACGATTCAGGAAAAAGGCGGCACTGATCAGCGCCAGATGCGTCAGCGCCTGGGGCGTATTGCCCAGCGCATGGCCGTGGCTGTCGAACTCCTCGGCATAGAGACCCAGTGGATTGGCGTAGCTCAGCAGTTTCTCAAATTCAAAATGCGCTTCCTGAATCCGGCCTGCGCGCGCCAGACATTCGACATACCAGAAGGAGCAGGCGCCAAAAGAGCCTTCCGATCCCTTCAGGCCATCGGCGGGCGTTTCATGCGTATTGTAGCGCCGCACCATACCGTCGCTGACGAGGTTGGTTTTGATCGCATCCAGCGTGGCAATCCAGTCCGGGTCGGTGGCGCCGACGAAGCGCACCAGCGGCATCAGCAGCATGGAGGCGTCCAGATGTTCGCCATGCCGTGTTGCAGAGAAATGGCCGCGCTCGCTGTTCCAGAAGTTAGCCCAGATATCTTCGCGGATCTCCCGGCGCGCCCGATCCCAGCGCTCATAAGGCATCGGCAGGGATCGCTTCATGCCAAGACGCAGCGCACGATCCATCGCCACCCAGCACATCAGACGTGAATGCAGGAAATGCTCCGGTTCGCCGCGCATCTCCCAGATACCGGCATCGGGCTGATCCCAGTTCTCACTCAGCCAGTCGATCATTTTGACAACATGTTCCCAGCCGCGCTGGGAGATCGCCTCGCCATATTTATTCGCCAGATAGATCGCATCCATCAGCTCGCCATAGATATCGAGCTGGGTCTGCTCCCAGGCGCCATTGCCGATACGCACCGGGCGGGAGTCGGCGTAGCCGGAGAGATTCAGCAGCTCCATCTCATGCAGCTCAGTGCCGCTGTCGATCCGGTACATCACCTGCAGGCGCATCTCTTCGTGATGGCTGTTTTCAACGCAGCGACCGACCCAGTGGGTAAAGTGTTTGGCTTCATCGATGTAGCCCAGCCGCATCAGGGCATACATGCTGAACGAGGCGTCGCGGATCCAGGAGGCGCGATAGTCCCAGTTGCGCTCGCCGCCCAGCTCTTCAGGCAGGCCAAAGGTTGCCGCCGCCGCAATGGAGCCGTGCTGATGTGAGGTCAGCAGCTTCAGCACCAGCGCAGAGCGCTGAACCATCTCGCGCCAGCGTCCCTGATAGGTACTGTGGGCGCTCCAGCGTCGCCAGTAGTTCACCGTCTCTTCAAAGCAGTGTTCGGTGGCCAGCGCTTCGATATGCGCATCATCCACGCTGCCAAATTCAAACTGCGCATGTTCGCCGGGTTGTAACGTGAAGCGGGCAGTCGCGCTCTCATCCTCCAGCGTCATGACCACGGAAGCGGCGAGGCGCAGCGACGGCTGGCCCTCAGCATGAAAATCGATACAGCCTTTATGCGCTTCGGCATGGGTCTGCGCGCGGGCATAGTCGTGGCGGGGTGAGCAGCGCAGCTGGAAGGTTGCACTGCCACGGACCATTTTGACCCGCCGGATCAGGCGCGGCAGCTTGGTTTTATCATCACAAATCGGCATGTAGTCGGTGATTTCCGCCACGCCTTCATCATCCAGCCAGCGGGTCTGGAGGATGTTGGTATCGGGCAGGTAAAGCTGCTGACGTCGCGCATTGGGCCAGTCGGGGGCCAGGGAGAAAAGGCCCGCTTCATCGCTGTCGAGCAGGGCGGCAAAGACCGACGGGCTGTCGAGTTCGGGCCAGCAGAGATAATCAATGGTGCCGTCATTAGCGACCAGCGCACAGGTACGCAAGTCGCCGATGACGCCGTGGTCTTCAATTTTACGTTTTACCTTACTCATTCTCATCTCCCTGTCAGTGTCCTTGCTAACTATAGCTGAGCTATCTGATACGGCTTCGCTTGGGCACAGATGGTTAACGCACGGTTTAATGAGAAAGAAAAGGGGAGAGCAGCAGGCGGGGCGGGTGAGACTCACCGAATCGTCAGCAGAGTCGCCAGGCTCTGATCAGAGTCTGGCGACCTGCGCGTCAACTGACGAATAGGCTGTTCATTTATTGCTGATCGGCACGACGGTTGTGCCAGCGGCGGATTACCCAGCGCAGCGCAAAGGCAAAGACGACTGCGCCGACCAGCCACAGCAGGTGCTTCAGGTGCTGGTCGAGTTTGTGCAGCCACGGTGCGATGATGCCGCCCGCGAAATAACCCAGCGTCACAAAGATCACCGACCAGATAGCCGCGCCGATGACGTTAAGGATAAAAAACTTCATCGGGTTGAGGCGGCTGGAACCAATGATGATCGGACCAATCAGCCGAAAGCCATACATAAAGCGCACGCCAATAACAAACAGGCTGGGACGGCGTTTAATCAGGCGGTTCGCCTTGACCACTTTATCCTGATGCTTTTTAAAGCGGCGCAGGATCCGCGTGCCCCAGCGGCGGCCGACCCAATAGAGCAGTTGATCGCCGACAATACCGCCGCACATCGCGGCCAGTACTACTCCCACGTAATGCAGCAGTCCCTCATGCGCCGCGACGCCGCCCAGTAACGTAAATGTCTCCCCCTCGGCAATACAGCCAATAAAAAGTGCCAGATAACCGTACTGCGTAATTAATGCGTTGATATCCAGATGCAAAATGACTCTCCCTGTTCGGTGATGGTTCCACAAGTCTATACGCGAATTGGCTTCGCTTCCGCCCGCACATCATGTCTGTTTATTTATGCTGTTTTTTTGTCCGGTCACCACGAAATTTTTACTGCCGCTTATACTTGAAGAGACGCTGCCCCCAAAGACGCATGCAGCACCGGGCGGCCCATCGCATCAGAGGAGTGACTGTATGAACCATGTCTGGGGACTTCTGGCGCATCCGAATCAGGAAATGCGTCATATCAAGCAAGAGAATGAGAGCGTCTCGCACCATTACACCCACCATGTTCTGCTGATGGCGGCGATCCCGGTGATCTGCGCCTTTATCGGTACAACTCAGCTGGGCTGGAATCTGGGCGAGGGGCAATATGTGCAACTTAACCTGGCGACCGGGATCGGGCTGGGCATTGTGTTCTATCTGATTATTCTGGGTGGCGTCGCAGTGATGGGACGCGTGATTCACTGGATGGCACGTGATTATCCGCAACGCCCCGGCGTTCAGCGCTGTACAGTGTTTGCGGGTTATGTGGCCACGCCGCTGTTTCTCAGCGGACTGGTGGCGCTCTATCCGCTGGTTTGGTTCTGCGTGCTGGCAGGCGCGCTGGCGCTGCTCTATACCGGCTATCTGCTCTATATTGGCATTCCACTGTTTCTGAATATTGACCGCGAAGAGAGCCTGCGCTTTTCCGGTTCTACGCTTGCCATCGGCGTGCTGGTTTTTGAAGTGTTACTGGCATTAACTGTGGTGCTGTGGGGATATGGACCGCATCTGTTTTGATCGACCACTGCCGCCGTTCTGGCGGCAGTTCTCTTTTTACGCCCGGAAACAATCTCACCAGGAAATCTCTTAACCTTACGGGTATGATACCGCTGCCAGCCCGCGCTCCGACGTCACTGAAGCGGGCGGCCTGTGTCGGTCTGACACAGTACACCTTCATAACCGGGTTTTTTCTACGATGCCTGCAAAAATTCGTTCCACCCTGCTTTCGCTGGCGCTGCTCGTTTCAGGGCAGATTGTTTCACTTCCGGCGCAGGCGACGACAACGCTGTCGCAACTTGCGCCTATTGCTCAGCCGCAGATTGCCTCTGGCAGTGCGATGATTGTCGATCTCACGACCAATAAAGTGCTCTTTTCCAGCCACCCGGATCGGGTCAGGCCCATTGCGTCGATCACTAAGCTGATGACCGCGATGGTGGTGCTGGATGCGCATCAGCCAATGAATGAGATGATCACCGTCGATGTCAGCCAGACGCCGGAAATGCGTGGCGTCTTCTCGCGCGTGAAGCTCAACAGCCAGATCAGCCGTCGTAATATGATGCTGCTGGCGCTGATGTCCTCAGAAAACCGTGCCGCGGCCAGTCTGGCTCACGCCTATCCGGGCGGTTACAACGCCTTTATCCGGGCGATGAACGCCAAAGCGCGCTCACTCGGTATGAAACAGACCCGCTATGTCGAGCCAACCGGTCTGTCGACGCAAAACGTCTCCAGCGCGCAGGACCTGATTAAGTTGCTCAAAGCGACGCGGGAATATCCGATGCTTGGCGCGCTAAGCACCACGAAAGAAGAAACGGCAGTTTTTGCCCATCCGAGCTATGCGCTGCCGTTCCGCAACACCAATCATCTGGTCTATAAAAATGACTGGCATATTCAGCTAACCAAAACCGGTTACACCGACGAGGCAGGCCACTGCCTGGTGATGCGCACCATGATTAACAATCGTCCGGTGGCGCTGGTGGTGCTGGATGCGTTTGGCAAATATACCCACTTCGCCGACGCCAACCGTCTGCGCAGCTGGATTGAGACCGGCAAAGCGGCTCCGGTGCCTGCCGCCGCGCTGGCTTATAAGAAACAGAAGTCGGGTCAGGTCGCCAGCAATGGTGCCGGCAGTGCCGACGTCGAGTAGAAATTAGCCGGTGTCGCGTGATGCGCGCACGGGTGTTGCCTGCAGGCTGAGCAGGTAGCCGGGAGTACTGGGTCAGAGGCTTAAAATCCTTTTTACGTCTCTGACCCTCCGGAATCAGCCCGAAAAATGCCCGTTATTCCTATATTGCCCTCCCTTGCAAAGCCCTACACTACGCGCGACTGGCGAGGGAAGATCGCCTGATTTAAGCTGCCGGAATCTTACTCATATGTTTATACGATCCTTTTATGCATTGTTTATGCTGGCGCTGGTGGCGTTTGCCCCGACGCTGACTCTGGCCGCGGATAATACGGCCACGCCTGCTCAGGAACAGGATGCGCCACCGAAGCTGAATGCTGCGGTGGAACTGCCGAAAATGCAGAAGATCCTCGATAAAATCAAAAGTCAGGTCTCCGTCGATGCTGGCGAAAACAAGCTGACGCAGCTGAATGAAATGGCGCTGGAACTCTCTGGCAATGCCGATACGCTCGGGCAGGCGCTGGTGCCCGATCGCCAGCAGGTCGATGCACAGCTGGGTGTGCTTGGCCCGGCCCCGAAAGCCGACAGTGGGGTGAAAGAAACCCCGGAAGTGACACGCAAGCGTAACGCGCTTGAGAGCCAGAAAGGAAAACTCGACGACCAGATCAAACAGGCCGAAGGAATTAAAAATGGCGCGCTGATGCTCTCCTCGCAGATTGTTAACCTGCGTCGTGATCAGCTGAAAAGCCAGCTGGCGTTGAACTCCGGCAGCATCCTTGGTGCACGCTTCTGGTCACCGCTGCTCAATAGCCAGGATCTGGATGGTGAGAAGATTGGTGAGTTCCTGCAGGAGTTGCAGGATACCGCGGCACTCTCATGGGAGCCGGGCTGGCGCGTGGGCAGTGTCTTCTGGCTGCTGGCGGCGCTGCTGGTGATGACGGTCGGTCGTCGCTACAGTGAAGAGTTTCTGGCCTGGGTCAGCATTAATAAACTGCCGGAAGGAAAACTGCGCCGCAGTTTTCTTGCGGCAGCGATAGCGCTGACCACGCTGGTGGCAGTCGTCCTCACCTTTAACTTTATCTCCCTGGCCTTTACCCGCCGTGATGAGGTTTCTGAAAACGTTCAGGACTTTGTTGACCGTCTGGTGCAGCTCAGCGTCTTTTGTGGCCTGATTGCCGGACTGGGACGCGCGTTCCTCTCTACCCGCAGACCCAGCTGGCGCTTACCGACTATCTCCAATGAAGTGGCGATGGCACTTAAGCCGTTTCCGCCGATTACCGCTGTGCTGGTGTTTATCTTCCAGACGGTCGAGGCGTTCAACTACAGCGTCGGCACCAGCCTGAATACCACCATTTTTGCCAATGGACTGACAGCACTGCTGATTGGCTGTACCGCGCTGGCCATCAGCATGCGCACCAACCGCGTGCGTCGTCGCATGACTCAGGCGGGTACGCCACCGGAAGCCCGCTCGACACTGGTCGGGCTGATCCAGATGGGCCTGACGCTGACCGCGATTGCCATCCTTGTGTCGCTGCTGATCGGCTACGTTACGCTGGCGCGCTTCCTGAGTTATGAGGTGATCTGGTGCGGCCTGCTGTTCGGTTCGTTCTACTTCCTCAGTCATCTGCTCAAAGATGGTTGTGAGAGTCTCTTCTCAACCAATAACGCAACCGGTCGCCGCATTCAGAGTTCGCTTAACATCAATGAGCGTCACCTGCAGCAAACCGCCACGCTGCTGACGGCCATCGGTAAAACCTTCCTGGTGCTGGTTGTGGCACTGGCGCTGCTCAACGGCACCTTTGCCTCCTCAACGCCGATTGAGCTGCTGCAAAAAGTCATTGAGTTCTGGGGCGGTAAAGGCCTTGAGTCCCTGAACATTGTGCCAGCGCACATGGTGAATGCGATCATCTGCCTGATTGTCGGTATCTATGTGCTGCGCTCGGTGCGACGCTGGCTTGACACAGATTTTCTGCCGAAGACCACCATGGATGTGGGGATGCGGGTGTCGCTGGTAACGCTTTTCAGTAACATCGGTTATGTACTGATCATCCTGCTGACTCTGTCGATTATGGGTCTGCAGTGGAACAAGCTGGCCTGGATCGTCAGTGCGTTGTCGGTCGGTATCGGTTTTGGCTTACAGGAGATAGTGAAGAACTTTATCTCCGGTCTGATTCTGTTGACTGAGCGGCCAGTCAAAGTCGGCGATCTGGTGAGCATCAGCGGCATCGAAGGGGATATTCGCCGGATTAATGTGCGTGCCACGGAGATTCAGCTGGGCGACAAATCCACAGTGATTGTGCCGAACTCGCAGTTTATCTCGCAGAACGTGCGCAACGCTACCATGGGTAATGCGCAGGGTGTGGTCACCATTACGCTGACCTTCCCGCTGGATATCGATCCGGTGAAGGTGCGCGATATTCTGCTGGAGGTCTACAACGAAAACGAACGTATTCTGGAAACGCCGGAGCCGTCGGTGTCGTTTAAAGATCTGACTCAGCAGGGAATTATACTGAGCGTCACCGGTAACGTGGCAGGTCAGCGACAGATCGCGGGTGCGAAAAGCGACCTGCTGTTCGATATTCTGACGCGTCTGCGCAAAGAGGGCATCCTGCTCTCAACACCGCAAACCATGATTATTGAGCGCCGTCAGCAGATGGCAGGTGTGGAGCCTGTACCAGAAGAGAAGCTGGTTTAGGTGTGAAAGGGCCGACTTCTGTCGGCCTTTTTTATGTTCAAACGTTGGCTTCTCAGCCTGTTTTCTCACTCCCACTTACTACAACGTTTCCACGCGGCTGGTGCGCTGGCCGTCGCGGCTGACTGAGCGGATTGCCACGGCACCGCTGACCTCCGGAGGTCTGTTAGCATCGAAGCGCTGCCAGTTCGCGCCCTTGTCCAGACTGTACTCCAGCGTTACGCCAGGCAAGGCCACGTTCATCGATAGGATGCCATCAACGATTTTTGCTCCCGGCACAGGCAGGCGATAATCGATACCCGCCTTATCCAGTTTCGCCAGTTCCCGTTGTCCCAGCAGGTTGGCAAATCGCTGCCAGTCATTCAGTTGTGACTGCTGATCAACCAGATGCGTCTTGCCGCCTGCATACTCCTGACCGGCCTGGTAATCCCGCTCCCAGCTGGCACGGTGCCAGCTTCGTTCTGCGACCGCAAACAGGCGCGGATAGATCATGTGTTCCATCTGGGCATCAGTGCGGACGGTTTCGCTCCACAGTTGGGCCGAAATGCCATGAGCACCACTCCACGGCTTCTCAGATTTAGCGCTGAAAAAGTTGCCGTCGCGATCCACCGAGGTCTCCGCATTCTGCGGCAGGTTGTCAGGTGCGAAGCCGAAGATTTTTCGCTCGTCGTTAAAGCGTGTTCCCCAGTAATAGCCGCGTTCCAGCGGGTTCACTTCATACGGGAAATCCAGATAGAGGTAATCAGGGCTGGAGATCACCACGTCGTAACCTTTCTGTGACCAGTCACTGGCACTGTCAAAACCGCCCCAGTAGAGGGTGTCCCAGAAGTTGACCGCAACGCGCGGGGTGGCGAAGGCTCCGGCATTTTTGGCATGTTTCAGGCCATCCTGCCACGCCTGCATTTTGCCAATGCCGTGCCGGTTAACCATCTCACTGACGGACAGGGCGAAATAGCTCGGCAGGTGCGCCAGATCTTCCACTTTGCCGCTCTTCACCAGCGCCTGACAGACCTGCGATTTTGCCCACGGCAGATCTTCTTTACGCCAGTCGCGCAGACCGGTACCCGGTTCAGGACTGTTTTTGTCAGAGTAGCCTGCACCCAGCCGGATGTTCTTCGCTTCGTCACCGCCAAAATGCCAGATGCTGAGCGGCTGTCCCGCTTCCTTGTGCATCGCCTGAATCTCACCGATCACTTTGTCCACAAAACGCTGTGAACCCTCAATGCAGGGATTGAGATAGCTGGTGCGGTCATAGAGTTGTACGGACGTGGTATTGGAATCATCGGTGGGATCAATCAGGCGATACGCGCTGGCCTGCTCAGATTCTCCCTCCTTCATCAGCCGCTGATAGCGCGCCTCCATTGAGATGACCGCCGCACGGGCATGGGCGGGCATATCGATTTCCGGTATTACCTGGATGTGGCGGGCCTGCGCATATTGCACAATCTCAATGTAATCGGCACGACTAAAATAGCCGCTGCCGTTGTTATCGCTGAAAGGACCGGAACCGAGCTGCGGCAGCAGGCAGCGCTGTTCGGTCAGGTCATGGCAGCGTTTAGCCCCCACGTCAGTCAGTTCCGGTAAGCCGGGAATCTCTATCCGCCAGCCCTCATCGTCACTGAGGTGGAAGTGGAAGCGGTTCATCTTCCAGGCTGCCATCTGATCAAGCAGCCGCATCACCGCCTGCTTACTGTGAAAGTTACGGGCAACGTCAAGAAACGCACCGCGATAGGCAAAGCGCGGCGCATCATGGGCTTCCAGCGAGGCAATACGCGGCGCGCCTTCACCCGGCACCAGCGAGAGAATCGACATCATGCCGTAGAAAGCCCCGGCGGCATCGTAACCCACCACGATGGCGCGGCGGGGAGAAATATCCAGATCGTAAGCGCCCGATTTAGTCATTTTGCCGCTGAAATGCCCCGGTTTGATCTGCGTCGTGATAGCAAATCCATCAGGCGCTTCTTTCAGGCCAGTCTGGATGAGATGCTGTTTCACTGCCTCACCGGTTTCACGGCTTAGTCCGGTCAGCGTCAGCCTGACGCCCCGGCTGAGATCGGCATCGTGCGGGCGGAGCTTCACGTCAAGGGGCGTGGGGGTAATCTGACCCCGCAGCGCAGAGGCGGGCAGGGTGGCAACATCGCGGTTTTTCTCAAACCTGCTGGCGGGCTGCATCAGGAGATTATGGTCATCAGCACTGCGACGCCATTGATCACCCAGCGGCAACACAAACTGAGTGAGATCTTCATGGTCGGTGCTGGCAATAATTTTGGGGGCTGCCTGCCCGGCCGTAACATACCAGCGCGGCATCACATCCGTAATAAACAGCTGCCAGTATTCGTTAATGATGGGAATCTGCACCGATTCACCCGCGGCAATGCCGGTGAACTTCTCTGTGGGCTCCAGCCGGGTTAAATCGCCAATCAGATGCGTCATTTTAAACTGGTCGTTTTCGACCCGCAGCGTCTGGTGGACATTGCTCATGTAGATTGCCCAGTGCTTGTCGGTCAGGGCAGGGCCGTTGTTGGTCAGGGTAATGGTGGCACGATTGCAGGCAGCATAGTCGGCACCCAGCGCGGCGCAGTTGATCCCATTCAGGGCGGCCTGATTATCGTTCACCTGATAAGTGACGCCGAACTGGCTGATTTGATTCACTACCTGCTGCTCTGACGAGCTGGCGTGGCCTGTGGCTGCAACGCCCAGCAGAGTGAGCGCGATAAGGCTTAACTTAAACATATTGATTCATCCTTGCTGCTGAAGAAATATCCGGAAGTCCGCAGGGCGTCATAACAGCGTAAACGGCACGATAACCATAAATTTGATGTCCTTCTCGTCCTGAAAAATGTTGCCGTAGCCGCCGCTATAACTGGGCAGATCGCTATGATTGTCGTAGCGGGTGTAGTGCAATTTGAACAGGGTATCTTTGGCGCGGCCCTGCTGGATTTGATAGATCAGATCAAGGTTCCAGGCGGACTCTTTCAGTCGCTGGCTCTGGTCAACGGTGGGCAGGCTGGCGGGCCTGGCATCCCAGCCCCAGACATAGGAAGCGCCCACTTTCCATCCCGCCAGCTGCCACGGCGTTAAGTCGAGCATCGCACCGGCAAAGACCGCTTTTTCGCCATTGGCGTTCCAGTCGGAACGGGCATCCCACCAGATATCCAGTCGTCCATTGGAACTTGCGTAGCCGGGCGTCATGCGCTGCAGGAAGAAGCCCTGGTTGCCTTCTGCTTTGACCCAGCTGCCTTCAAGGCGCAGATCCACCGGGCCGACGTTATAGCCGACCGTAATCGCCTGAAGCCAGGCCAGGCCATCATAGACATCACGGGGATTAGCGGCACCGCCCTGCACTTTGTCGTGCGCGCCGTAAAACTTATAGCTGGTGGAGAGTGCATTGCCGTAAGGCGTGGCCGACCAGGAGGCTTTGGCAAAATACTGGTCCATATAATCCGCCGCCTGACCAAATGCCGCTTCCAGTACCAGTTTATTTTTGAAGTCATATTTCATGCCGAACGAATGCAGGTAGCTGATATGCGTTTTGCCATCAGCCTGCCGGAAATCATATAAATCACGATACCAGGGTGCCTTATATTTATCACTCCACATCCAGGAGAGCGATAATGCACCCGCGTCCTGAAAATCATACAGTGCACCGACTTCGGCACCGCGATAGGTGCCGGGTAAAAAACTCCAGTGCGGCGCCATGATTGTCTGGCCGGTGGGCTGAATATATCCGGCGCGTAACCAGTAATCGTTATATTTAAATTTCAGCGCGGCTTTATAAACCGAAGCACCGCCGCTGTCGCCATTCCACTTTTCATCCCAGCGGGTGCGTGCCTTACTGAAGCCAATTTCATTGGGGGCGGCGGGGCCGCTGTTGGAGAGTTCGGCTGCGCCAAAAACGGCGAGATCCAGACCAATCCACTCTCCGGCATACCCTGACTGGAAGTCGAGATTACTGTTGAGCGAGGTATGATGTAAATTAGCCTGATACTGCCCCTGATATTCACTGGCGGGATCGGTGTCTCTGCGATCCCGCTGACGCTGCCAGTAAAATACATTGCCTTTTAGCGATGAGTCCTCAATAAATCCACTGGCATAAACTGGCGCTGTACTCATTGCTGATAACATAATGGTTAAAGTGGCTGTTTCTATTAACGCTAACGCATAATTAATATTTCGCATCACTCATCCTCCCTGAATGAAATCCAATTTAATTAAAATATTATTTTTGTAGCGACAATATATTTTTCGCGACGCGAATTATCAATTAGCAGGATGATGATTTGTGAGACGTTGCGCAGAATCCACTGAGAGAAAATAAAGAAGGTGTAATCTGGGAAGGGGAATTAATTTTTTTGATGAAGTTGTTAGTAATAAAATGGGCCGCAACGTGGAGTGCGCGGGTCAACCAGAAGTATGACGGTCAGCCTGCTCAGACAGGCTGGCTGACCGGTAACGTCATTAAACCTGTTTCACTGCCCAGCCTTTTTGCTTGCTGGTTTTGCCAATGCCGGGATTAAAGCTGTTAGTGGGATCGAGCTGGCGATAGAACGCCGCCAGTTGCGGTTTCGCCTGATAGAGATGACCGACGTTATGCTCAGCAGGATATTCTGCGCCGCGCGCCTGAAGGATCTCCAGCATCTGCGCTTTCAGTGCATGCACATCGACGCCTTTTTTGACGATGTAATCCTGATGGAAAACATGACAGAAGAAGTGACCATAGTAGAGGCGATGGCTCAGCGAGGCACGGATCTCCTCGGGCAGGGTTTCGAACCAGTCCGTATCGTTACGACGCAGGGCGATATCCAGCGCCAGAATATCCTCGACCTCATCCGCATGCACCGCGTGATAGCGCACGGCCGCACCTGCCGCCGCGAAGCGATGCAGAAAGGCGTGGGCACCTTCTTTGCCTTCGCACTCGAAGAACTCGCCGCCGCCTTCGCGGAAATAATCGCGCAGATAATTACGCGCTTCCGCCACACCATCGCTCGACATCTTCAGCATCAGATGATGTTCATATTTGTTACGATACTGCTTCATGCGTTCAGGCAGATGCGCCGGGAACAATTTACTCAGGCGCTGCAACAGCCGATCGCTGAAGTGCGGTTTAACGAAGGAGAGTTTGCTCAGCCAGGCATCAACCCGTCCCTTGATCGTGAAAAACAGCGGCATCTTGTCCGTGCCCAGCTTGTCGATCATCAGGAAGGTATCTTTGCCGTAGATTTCCGCAATGTCATAGATGTCGCGGTGCATATATTCACCCGCCACCGGCAGATGAGTGAAATGCGCCAGCATGTGACGACGGATATCGTTGAGCACACCGGGTTCGTTAGTGCCGATGTAAAACACCTGCTGCTGCGGTTCGCTGGGGAAGGTATCGAGTCGCACTGCGAAGACCGCCAGTTTCCCGGCACAGCCGGACGCCTCAAACAGGCGACGCGCATCAGCGTTGTAACGCGCTGGCGTATCCGCATCGACTTCACGGACCCGGTCGGCATATTCATGATCGGAGGCGTGACGGCCATCGTGCTGCACATCTCTGGACTGCCAGCGATCGTCATCCAGCCGCCCCAGAATCTCTTCAGGCGACGTCCCCAGATCGATGCCGAGATGGTTCACCAGCCTCAGTCTTCCCTGCGCATCAATCTGGGCAAACAGGGCCATTTCGCTGTAGGCCGGACCGCGCTTGATCAGCGATCCGCCGGAGTTATTACAGATGCCGCCCAGTACTGAGGCACCAATACAGGAGGAGCCAATCACCGAGTGAGGCTCCCGTCCCAGCGGCTTCAGCGCTTTTTCCAGCTGATAGAGTGTGCTGCCGGGGAACGCCAGCACCTGCTGGCCTTCATCGATCAGCTGAAGCTTATCGAGTCGCAGCGTACTGACGATCACCAGCGGACGATCGTAATCATCGCCATGCGGCGTTGAACCTTCAGTCAGGCCGGTATTCGCCGCCTGCATCAGGATGATGACATCCGCATTCACCAGCGTCTGCAAAACCCGCCACAACTCCAGCAGCGTGCCGGGAAACGCCACGGCCAGCGCCTCACCTTCGCCGGAGCGAAAGCCTTTGCGATAGCGGGCGGTCTGTTCAGGTTCAGTCAGCAGATGGGAGGGGCCGACCAGGCGGCGCAGGTCAGAAAGCAGGGCAGAGGTTTGTGTCATGAGCAATTCCCTTGTCTTATCATTGCGTCCTAACTGTAGCACGTCCACTGACCTCAACGCAGTGTGAGCCTGGCCGCTACCTGCTATTCTCATCTTGTGGCACACTGCCGCCTGTTAATTCGATATTGCGCAGTTACTTAAGAGAACCCAACCTGATGAAATGGATTTACTCTGTTAGTCTCGCTGTCTCCCTCGCGATGCAACCTGCATTGGCTGAGACAGTGCAAGGTAACCACCCGATGACCGAACAGGCGCGGGATGCCTTCGTTAACCAACTGCTTAAAAAAATGACGCTGGACGAGAAAATCGGCCAGCTGCGTTTAATCAGCGTCGGACCTGATAATCCGAAAGAAGTGATTCGCGACATGATTCAGAAGAGTCAGGTTGGCGCGATCTTTAATACCGTGACCCGTCAGGATATCCGCGCGATGCAGGATCAGGCGATGCAGCTCAGCCGCCTGAAGATCCCGCTGTTTTTCGCCTACGACGTTATTCATGGTCAACGCACCATTTTCCCGATTCCTTTAGCCCTGGCGTCGAGCTGGGATCTGGATGCGGTGAAAGAGGTGGGGCGCGTTTCTGCCTATGAAGCGGCCGACGATGGCCTGAACATGACCTGGGCGCCGATGGTGGATGTCAGCCGTGAACCGCGCTGGGGCCGTGGCTCCGAAGGTTTCGGTGAGGATACGTATCTCACCAGCGAAATGGGTCGCAGCATGGTGCAGTCGATGCAGGGCAAAAGCGCGGCCGATCGCTACAGCGTGATGACCAGCGTGAAGCACTTCGCACTTTATGGCGCAGTGGAAGGTGGACGTGATTACAACACCGTGGACATGAGTCCGCAGCGCATGTTCCAGGACTATCTGCCGCCTTATAAAGCCTCACTGGATGCGGGCAGCGGCGGCGTGATGGTCGCGCTGAACTCGATCAATGGCGTGCCCGCTACGGCGGACAGCTGGCTGCTGAAAGATCTGCTGCGCGATAAGTGGAAATTTAAAGGCATCACCATCAGCGATCACGGTGCCATTAAAGAACTGATCAAACATGGCGTCGCCAGCGATCCGCAGGAAGCGGTGCGTATCGCCCTGAAGTCGGGCGTCGATATGAGCATGAGTGACGAATATTACAGCAAGTATCTGCCGGCGCTGGTGAAAAGCGGCGACGTCACCATGGCTGAGATTGATGATGCAGCGCGCCATGTGCTCAACGTCAAATATGACATGGGCTTGTTTAACGATCCCTACAGCCATTTAGGTCCGAAAGAAGGCGACCCGCAGGATACCAATGCGGAAAGCCGTCTGCACCGGGCTGAAGCGCGCGACGTCGCGCGTAAAAGTATCGTATTGCTGAAAAACCGCCTTGAAACACTGCCGCTGAAAAAATCGGGCACCATTGCCCTGATCGGTCCGCTGGCAGACAGTCAGCGTGACATTATGGGCAGCTGGTCCGCGGCAGGCGTGGCGAAGCAATCCGTTTCGCTGCTGCAGGGCATGCGCAATGCTACCGAAGGCAAAGCGACGCTGCTGTATGAGAAGGGGGCGAACGTTACCGACAACAAAGGGATTCAGGACTTCCTGAACCTCTATGAGCAGGCGGTTTCTGTTGATACGCGTTCAGCAGAGCAGATGATTGATGATGCAGTCGCCAAAGCGAAGCAGGCGGATGTGGTGGTTGCCGCCGTGGGCGAAGCGCAGGGTATGGCGCATGAAGCCTCCAGCCGCAGCGACCTGGTGATCCCGCCAAGCCAGCAGAAGCTGTTAGCGGCACTGAAAGCCATCGGTAAGCCGCTGGTAATCGTGTTGATGAATGGACGCCCGCTGTCGGTGGTGAATGAAGATCGGATGGCTGATGCGATGCTGGAGACCTGGTTCAGCGGCACCGAAGGTGGCAACGCCATCGCCGATGTGCTGTTCGGCGACTACAACCCGTCGGGCAAATTGCCGGTTTCCTTCCCGCGTTCAGTGGGTCAGATTCCGATTTACTACAACCATCTGCCAACCGGCCGTCCTTACAACTTTGCTAAGCCGAACAAGTACACCTCGCACTACTACGATGCGGCTAACGGCCCGCTCTATCCGTTTGGTTACGGCCTGAGCTACACCAGTTTCACCGTGTCACCGGTCAAAATGTCGTCGCCGACCATGCCGCGTAACGGCAGCATCGAAGCCAGCGTCACAGTGACTAACAGCGGTAAGCGCGATGGCGCGACGGTGGTGCAGATGTACCTCAATGATCCGGTGGCTTCCATCAGCCGTCCGGTACAGGAACTGCGTGGCTTCAAGCGCATCATGCTGAAAGCCGGCGAGTCGCAAACCGTCACGTTTAAGATCGACGTCGATGCGCTGAAGTTCTGGAACCAACAGATGCAGCACGTTGCAGAGCCCGGCAAATTCAACGTGATGATTGGACTCGATTCCGTGCGTACTCAGGATGCGCAGTTCAACTATCAATAACCGTCAGCCTTTCCCCTGAATGCAGGGGAAGGTGATGCGGCGCGTTGTTAGCGTCCTGCTAGCGCGCGCCGCGTCATATCCACTATCAGAGCCGTTATGATTAATCTGCGTGACCGCATCCAGCAACAGGTCTTCCGCCTTAATGGCCTGTCGATGAATGAATTTGACCTCTCTCAACCGTCTGGCGATCCCGGCCTGTTTGGCCCGGACAGCGTGATCTGGCGCGTCCACGGTGACTTCACCTCTATGATGTGCGGCGGGATCAGCGCGCTGCTGTTGCAGATGCTGCATCCGGCGGCGCTGGCAGGCGTCTGGGATCACTCCAATTTCCGCGAAGATATGATGGGCCGCCTGCGGCGCACCAGTCAGTTTATCGCCGTGACCACCTACGGGAATTCGCAGGATGCACAGACGCTGATCGACCGCGTAAAACGCATTCACCTTAAAGTCAGCGGCGTCGATAGCGAGGGCAAACCCTATGCCGCCAGCGATCCGCATCTTCTGACCTGGGTGCATGTGGCGGAGACCAGCCGTTTTCTGGCGGCTCATCTGCGCTACAAAAATCCACAGCTCAGCCGCGCCGAACAGGATCAGTACTATCAGGAAGCGGCGCAGATCGCCGAAGCGCTGGGGGCGGAGAAAGTGCCGAAAAGCGTTGTTGATGTTGCCGATTACCTGCAACAGATGCGTTCAGAGCTGCGCTTTGATCAGCGTACCGCCGAAGTGACACGATTGCTGATGAATGCCCCCGCACCCAGCTGGCAGGCGAAACCGGTGATGAAGGTGATGCTGAAGTCGGGATTCGGGCTGATGCCCGCGTGGGCGCAGGCAATGTCTGGCCGTGAGATTGGCCGCTTTCAACAGGCGATCATTGACCAGAAGATTAATACGATTGCGGTGGGGTTAAGGTGGTCGATTCAGCGCGGTGCCTGGTATCGGGCAATGGTGCGGATGGGGAGGCTGGGGTGAGGAGTTCAGGTACGTCGATTCGCGCCCTGCACCAGCCAGAACCCGCGTTCCCGGAATTTACAAAAAAATAGGGGTAGGGCGGACGCAAAACCGATACTCTTTCCTGTGAATACAATCAAGGAAATAATACAAGGAATGTATCACAATGGTTGCACTAAAGTTTCCCAGTACGATATTCAAGACCCAAAAAAGGATGGACGATTATAGCAGCGGTGATATGCGCTACGGTGACCTGTCTGAAACAGAGTTAAAATCTAAATACCAGCTGGTGGATGTTTCCACCCGGGCCAATCCGTACACGCTGACGAAAATCACCCCTTTTAATCAACCACATTCTATGTTTTACGGTGCCCGTATCGAAGGTGAGAACATTACCCGCCAGCAGTGCGCGACTATCCTGTTCGACGAATTTCGACATCTTTCACAATTTTTTACCCTGTACAGCCCTTACAAATATATTATTGAGAGAATGATTACCCATATGCAGTGCGGGAAGGGCAAACCCTTCCGGGACATGTCTCTGGATAATGCCTTGAAAGAGCAGGTGCTTAGAGATAATTCTAAGGATAGTAGCACGCGGCTATTCTTGAAAGAAGCGTTCAGGGATAATATAGATTGGGAAAACGGATTTTTTCCGGAAGATAAAAAGGATGAGTTACGTGCGGCTATCCTTAAAGGAAAACTGCCAAAGTTCGATAGATTTCAGGATAATTTTAATGGCATGGGTATTACCATTCATGATATCTGGTCGGCGCATATTACAATTAAATCATTACGGGTAGATAATGAGCGTTATCATGCAGTAGTCCACTATAAAGTACAGGACCACTTTGGACTCGACAGCGGTGATATTTCAGCGTTTAAATTCAGCCAGTTTCGGTTTTTTCGCATCTGGTTTGTGCTCCAGCGATACAATCAGTTTGGTTTCAGACCCTTCATGACGGATATGGAAGCCACAATTGAAATCGCAGGAGAACGGCATGAAATTTAAAAAAAGGGAGATGCTTTTCGCTTTCCTTCTGGCTGCGCCTGGTCTGCTGGTTTATGTTATCTGGATGGAATTACGTCCGGTCGACATCATTGCGGTACATGAAGATCGTCATTTTAGTGATGTTTTAGTTAAAAACTTCCCTTTTAGCGATAAAGGAAAAATAAACTGGTGGCTAAAGAATAAGAATATGCTCAAAGAAAAATATGGCATTCCAAAACCAGAATCTGATGGTTCCTATACTATCGTTTTCTGGTTGTTCGGCGATGGATATAAAGAAACTGATGGTTATGATCGTCTCTGTTTTAACGATATTAAAACAGATATTAATTGTATTGATAAAAATAGAGTTTTTTCTGTTAGTAAAAGCAAAAATAGAGGTATTTCATTTATTGCTCATAATGGAATATATCGTATGCGTGAAGGCGGGACCATAGTAAAAGATAAAAGTGATTAGGTTTACGCTTCTTGCATAGGGGTAGTAACAAAGTCATCAACCTTCCCAACCTGTTATTAGTTAAATTTTATTCATCATCATGGAACATTCGGGTGAGTGAGATTTTTTACCGCTTTTTTAAGTTGTTTTTTTCAATAACGGCGTTGTGAGTGTAGTCCACAAAATATACGCGGAAATGTTAATTGTTGTGTGTTAATAATGTGTTAATAAATAGGGGGAAGAATTGCTTTATCAATAAAGAGCATCACTCTTACAGACCTGCCACGCAATTATGAACAGGCCTTCTCGTCAGGACCAACACTGTGTGCCTCCGCAGCATCGCGCTACGCGGCAATATCGACGTCGAACGGGTTCTGCTTTGAGGATGCCAATATCATCACTTTTCATGAGCTTACCACCACCATTCTGAGTGGCAAGCTTATCTCCAGGGCCGACTACGCCAGCAAGCTGGTTCTGGTGGTGAATAAGTGGGTCCTGAAGCGCTCTACAACAAGATGTACAGTGCAGGGCTAGGGACCTGTTTCCCTGCAACTTCACCGGAAAGGCGTCTTTATGCTCTTCCCCAGACCCGCCTGATTACCCCTCAACTCCCGCACTTTGAGACTATTACCCTTGTCTCAGATCGCCGCAGCCAGGATCCTGCTCTATTCTCGGGGAAAATGGATTCCTCCAGGCTTTGTCGAGGCACTATGACGTACAAATCCCTGATTGCTGAAGTCCACAATCAGCAGCGCACCCTGACCGCCATTGTTGAACAGGATGAGCGCACCGCTTATTTTTACATCTGGCCAACCGATCTGTTCCGCAGCCAGTATGCGGTGCGCGGCTGCTGGCTACGAAACCTGCTGCCGGCACCGGCGCAGGAAGATCGCGAGGCGATGGAGCAGGGCATAGCGCCGCTGCTCAGCGCCGAGTATTGCCGTAATCTGGAAGCGGAACCCGCGCTGGATCCGGCTGGTCTGCAGATCCTGTGGGAGCCGAGTGATGATGGCGCAGCGCTGTGGTACTACGGTCAGCTGCTGGCCGTAATACCCGGCTGGAGCCTCTATCAGGAGAAGCAGGTGAGCTTCTCTGCGGGCTGCATCAAAAAGAACCGGCTGACGGCACCGCTGGGGTCGGCATCGACCAATGACTACTATGCCCGTGCGGAGCATCAGCGTCAGTTCTGGCGCGAATGGCACGACGGTAGCGAGTGGGATAAGGTGCAGAACGATCTGATGGCCTGCTATCAGGCGCGCTTTGGCGAGTCAGTGAAATACTACGCCATCGATCAGGGCAGCTGGCCGCCGATGGCGATCTCCCAGCACTGGCATCAGGGCGTCTGGGTTTTCCTGACGATCGGCATGAGTATCCGGCCGATGCCGCAGGTCGATTATCTGTTTGATGAGCTGGCGCCGCAGTATCGTCGTATCGAACTGGGGATGGCAGTTGACGGTGAGGTCATGACCGAAGGCAACGCCGTGCAGATGGCCAGCGCGCTGGCGGAGTTCGTCCATCTGCCGTGGGCGCGTCTGACCTGGCTGGGCGAAGGCCATACGCTGGCGTCGGAAGTGGCTCCGGTCGGCTTTGAAAGCTTCCTGCTCGCCAATGAGCTGGCAACCGAACAGGCGCAGTTCAAACTGCCAAAACGCGACGGCGATCGTCCGACTCTGCTCTGGACCACGCCGATCACCGAAGCGGAGCGGCAGTTCGCGCAGGCGGATGAACATGGCGGCCAGAAGTTACGGGAATTGTTAACAGCAGAGGGAAACGATCACGTTTTCCGTCCGCGTCAGCAGGTGGTCAGTTCAGAAGAGTAGGCCAGCAATAATGCGCCTGCTCACCCGTTCCCCGGCACCCGCCGGGGATGTGATAGTCACCCTATGAAATTAAATTTTTACAAAAATCAAACATTTCTCAAAAATGTGATCCCGCCCATCTCAAGTTCCTCTGTGCCGCGCCGTTAAACCGGATCAGGCAATCGCGCCGCACCAGGTTCAGGGGAACAAAGATGTTTAAAACAACACAATCCCGCTTCACCGCAACAATGATCGCGTTCTTTGTTGCGCTTTTACTCGTTACAGTTTGGGTTATTAATCAGTTTGTCGCGCCACAGCTGGTCGACAGCGAAAGCCGTCTGGTTCGCTATCAGGTGGATTCGCTGGCTTCCGGTATCGTTGAACAGATGAACCGCGTTCAGGCTCAGCAGCGCGCCATTACCGAAGCCGCATCCGTCATGGACAGCGCCACTATCGATACCCTGTTACCGACGCTGGTTAACCAGTATCAGGACAGCAATGTGTTTGGTGGCGGTATCTGGCCACTGCCTAACCGTCGTGACCCGGCCAAAGAGAAGGACAGCAGCTTCTTTGCCCGTAATGCCAGCAATGAACTGCAGGTGAACACCTACTGGAACTCCGACGCGGCTGACAAATACTGGGAGCAACCCTGGTACAAAGATGGCATGGCCGCTCCGAAAGGCCAGTGTGCCTGGGCAAAAGCCTATCAGGATGCCGCCAGCCCGCAGCCGCGCACCAACTGTGCTATGGCCATCTACAAAAACGGCACCGCCTGGGGTGTCGCCACCATCGACGTGACGCTGGGGTTCTTTAACCAGCTGGCGAAACAGATGGGTGAAACCATTCAGGGCAACGTGCTGATCGTCGAAGCCGACGGTAAAGTCGTGGGCAATGGCGCGCTGGTGAATGCCGCACCGAAGCTTGAGAACCTGGCTGACGTGCAGATACCGATGGCAGGACCGCTGAAAACGCTGCTGAACGGTGTTGGCAATCAGCCGCTGGAAACCACCTACGACAGCAGTGAAGGCGAGCAGACGCTGTTTGTGCAGGCCATTCCTGGCAGCCCGTGGTATCTCGCCAGCAGCCTGCCAACCAGCCTGCTGAAAGCGCAGTCACACAACATGCTGACCCGCCTGGGTCTGGTGCAGATTCCTTTGGCGGTGATCCTGCTGCTGGTGTCGCTGGGCTTTGTCCGCGCCATGATGAAACGTCTTAACGTGCTGAACAGCAATATCGAAGCGCTGTCGACCGGGGGCGCCGATTTGACTCAGCGTCTGCCAGCCAGCAACAGCCCAGAGTTCAACGCCGTTGCACAGAGCTTTAACCAGTTCATCATCTATCTGCAGGGCCTGCTCCAGCAGGTGGGTGACAGCGCACTGGCGATCACCGCCGCGTCGCGGGAAATTGCCAGCGGCAACGCCAATCTCTCGTCCCGTACTGAAGATCAGGCCAGCTCGATTGTCGAAACGGCTGCATCGATGGAACAGCTGACCGGCACCGTCCGTCAGAACGCCGACAACGCGACGCACGCTAACCAGCTGGCGGGCGATGCCTCACAGGTAGCCGCACGTGGCACTGAAGTGGTTCGTCAGGTGGTCACTACGATGGGCGAGATTCATCACTCATCCCGTAAAGTGGTCGATATCATCAGCGTGATCGACAGCATCGCATTCCAGACCAATATCCTGGCACTTAACGCCGCAGTAGAAGCGGCACGTGCCGGTGAACAGGGGCGCGGTTTTGCGGTGGTGGCATCGGAAGTGCGCAACCTGGCGCAGCGTTCAGCTAACTCGGCGCGTGAGATTAAAAAGTTAATTGAAGAGTCAGTGGCGAATATCGATACCGGTAGTGCGCTGGTTGAGCAGGCGGGTCAGACCATGGATGAGCTGATGAAGGGCGTGAGCAGTGTCACCACACTGATGAGTGAAATCATGTCAGCCAGCCGCGAACAGAGTCTGGGTATTGAACAGGTTAACGTGGCTATTACCCAGCTTGATGGCACCACGCAGCAGAACGCCGTGCTGGTGGAGCAGGTTTCTGCTGCCGCACAGGCGATGGAATCGCAGAGCACCCAGCTTGAGCGGGTGGTTCAGAGTTTCCGACTGTAATTCCTCTCCGGGCCAGCGTTGCTGGCCTGATTTCCTCTCTGCTTCATCTGCTTATCGCCGCCTGACTCGGGTAAAAAATCCTCGATGATCCGCCCAAACTGCTCATTCTGTGCCAGAATAGTTGGGAATAATCTCAAGGAAACGCCATGTCTGCTATTGAAGTTATCCTCGTTGACCACCTCGATCGTCCCACCGGCAAAATGGAAAAGCTGGAAGTGCATGAAAAAGGATTACTGCACCGCGCGGTGACGGTCTACGTCTTCAATTCCCGGCAGGAACTGTTACTGCAGCGGCGTGCCAGCGATAAATATCACTGTGGTGGCTTGTGGAGTAATACCTGCTGTGGTCATCCTTACCCCCATGAGTCGACCCGCGACGCCGCCGAGCGCCGTCTGCGTGAAGAGATGGGGATGGTCGTAACGCTGACGCCGGTATTTGAACTGAGCTACAACCTGAAGCTGAGCAATGGCCTGACTGAGCATGAATATGGTCACGTCTTCTTTGCCGTCTGCGACAGTCTGCCGCAGCTGAATCCGCAGGAAGCAGATGCCTTTGATTATCGCCCGATGGCGCTGATTGAGGAGCAGATGCAGCAGCAGCCACAGCAGTTCACACCGTGGTTTTTGCACACTTTCCCGCGCATCCCGGACTATCTCAAAGAATTTCCTTTCCCGGCAGTCACCGCATAAAAAAAACCGCACTGAGGTGCGGTTTGCTCCCTGAGCCGGCGTGCTATCCACGCCCTGACCGTTGTTTATCGCTGCAATTCAAAATCTTCCGCATCCACATCATAACCCGACGGTTCCCAGCGGATCGCCAGCAGCGCCAGCAGGCCGGCCAGCGGGGCCAGGAAGATGACCCAGAACACGCCGGTGCCCAGCGCCGCGACCAGCACTGGAAACAGAAACAGCGAAACGGTCGAACTGCCGCGCATCAGCGTCTGGTTAAAGCCGACCCCCACGCCGCGCAGCGAAGTCGGGTAACTCAGCGACGCAAAAGTCATGGTGTGCGAGCCCGGTCCGAATCCCTGACCAAACAGGAACAGCGCCAGCATGCCGATCGCCAGCGCGGCTTCCTGGCCGCCTTCCGGGCGACCAATCAGCGCCAGCCCGAGCAGCGCCACACACTGACAGCCATAACCCGCCACCGACATCTTCCACGCACCCAGAAGCGGCACCAGTCGCACCGCCAGAAT
Source organism: Pantoea sp. RCC30.1 (assembly GCF_058148845.1). Lineage (NCBI taxonomy): Bacteria > Pseudomonadati > Pseudomonadota > Gammaproteobacteria > Enterobacterales > Erwiniaceae > Pantoea > Pantoea sp. RCC30.1. Next base: position 24,608 of record NZ_JBXUHX010000009.1, read on the forward strand.
GCCGCCAACAAAGGCGAACAGCAGATTCAGCGCCAGCGACACCAGAATGGTGGTGAGCATTGACTGAGCAAAGAAGCTGGAGATAATCACCGGCAGACCAAACGCCACCGCGTTATAGGCAAACGACGAGGCGATAGAGGTAATGGTCGCCAGCAGCGTACGGCGGCGATATACGCCCTGCAGCAGCGCACCATAGTTTCGCCAGCTCGCCTTGCGCACCGGCGTGGCAGCGGTCAGCCCCGCGTCGGGAGCCACCTGGGCATTGATATTCCACGCACTGCGCAAAATCGCCGCAGCCCCTTTCAGGTCGCCCTGATTGGCTGCCCACACCGGGGATTCACTCATGTAACGGCTGCGGATAGCGATGATGACAATCGCCGGAACGGCGCCAAAACCGAGGATTAGCCGCCATAGCCAGTCGGTATGACTTTCGGGCAACACCGCATAGAGCAGCAGCACCAGCAGATAGGAGATGCTGATCGCCGCGTACCAGGTCGGACACCACATCGCCACGCTGGCCGCTTTATTCCCCTTGCCGCGCAGCTTTGAAAACTCCGCCAGAAACGCCATCGCCACCGGCAGATCGATCCCGACGCCCAGCCCCATCACGAAGCGCGCGCCAGCAAGCACATATTCATTGGGAGCAAATGCACAGGCGATAGCCGCCACCACGAAAAAAAACATATCGGCCATGAAGACCCGATAACGGCCAATTTTGTCGGTGAGATAGCCGCCAATCAGCGCGCCAATAATCGCTCCGAAGGTAATTGCCGAGGCGACCATGCCGGTGCCGGTCGGGGTGAGACTAAACTCGCGCGTGATTTCTTTGATGCCAAAGGCCAGCGCACCCAGGTCATAGGCGTCGAGGAACACGCCTCCCAGCGCAATCGCCACCACGATGCGGGCATTGTTACGGGTGCTGTCGCCGCTGTTCACTAAGCGGGATACGTCAGCTGCGCTGCGAATCCACTGTGTTTCGCCACCGGGCGAACTCCCTGCTGATGCCACATGGGCGGAAGAGATCAGGTCGGACATGATGTTATGCATCTTTTATTATAAAAACAGATTTTCGAGAATAGCCGTTTAGACGCCCAGACGTAAATTCATTTCAGTTATAAATAATAATTTTCTAATCTCAAATCGTTATCATTTTGCGATAAAGTCAACTGCATCACCGCCGCGCCAGGCTACGCTTTTAAGGCAGATTATTTCCGCTGCCCATCCTGCCAGTCTCCCTCTCAGCGGCAGGATCGCAGCCTGAATTACGCCACGCGAAGACATCACGCACTAACGAAACGCAAAAACATCACGCGATAACGCGATAAGGAAAAGGCCATGGTCACAATTCGGGGTTGGATGGGAGTCAGCGCGTTGCTGCTCAGTATGGGGATGGCACAGGCGGCCGATCCGGTGCGGGTCGGCTCAAAAATTGATACCGAAGGATCGCTGCTGGGCAACGTGATCCTTCAGGTGCTGGAAAAGCATGGGGTAAAAACCGTCAATAAAATCCAGCTCGGTACGACCCAGGTGGTGCGTGGTGCCATTACGGCGGGCGAACTCGATATCTACCCGGAATACACCGGCAACGGCGCATTCTTCTTCAACGATGAAAAAGACAGCGCATGGAAGAATGCCGCCGCAGGCTACGAAAAGGTGAAGAAGCTGGATGCGGAGAAAAACCATCTGGTGTGGCTGACGCCTGCTCCGGCCAACAACACCTGGACCATCGCAGTGCGTAAAGATCTGGCTGACAAGGACCAGCTCACTTCGCTGGCCGATCTCAGCGCCTTTCTGAAAAAAGGTGGCACCTTCAAGCTGGCGGCGTCAGCCGAATTTATTGAACGCAGCGATGCTTTACCGGCCTTTGAAAAAGCGTATGGCTTTGACCTCAAGCAGGATCAGCTGCTGTCGCTGGCGGGCGGCGATACCGCTGTCACCATCAGCGCGGCAGCTCAGCAGACCTCTGGCGTGAACGCGGCGATGGCTTACGGCACTGATGGTCCGGTGGCGGCATTGGGTCTGCAGACGCTCAGCGATCCCAAAGGGGTTCAGCCAATTTATGCGCCGGCGCCGGTGATCCGCGAATCGGTACTGAAAGCCTATCCACAAATTGCAGACTGGCTGAAGCCGGTGTTCAGCGCACTTGATGAGAAGACGCTGCAACAGCTCAACGCAAAAATCGCTGTCGACGGTCAGGATGCCAGCAGCGTAGCAACCGAGTGGCTGCAGCAGAAAAAGCTGCTGTAACCGATGCAGATATCGCGGGAAGCGATACGCCGTCCGGCTCAGCAGCCGGTGGCTTTGCTGCTGCTGACGCTGCTGAGTCTGGCGCTGGTGGCGTTGCCATTTCTTAACTTCGCCCCGAACCGGTTGGTGGCGGGCGAAGCGCTGATGGGCTGGCAGATAAGCTACTTCGGGCTATTAATGCTGCCGCTGGCAACGCTGTGGCTGCTGCTGTGGCGTCTGCCTGGACGCAGCACGCTGATTGTGGCTCTGCTGGCGGCCGAACTGCTGCTGGCTGTGATCATCTGGCTCAGCGGTCATCAGGCCACTTTGCTCAGCCAGCAGGGCAGCCGTCTGGCGCGTACCAGCTTTGCCAGCGGTCTGTGGTGCAGCGGTGCGCTGATCCTGCTGCTGATCACCGATCAGGTGCGGCAACTGACTTCCCATCGGCTGGGCCAGCTGCTGCTCAATCTGCAGGTCTGGCTACTGCCGCTGTTGCTGCTGTTCAGCGGCCAGCTCAGCGATCTCTCCCTCCTGAAAGAGTATGCCAACCGCCACGCGGTGTTTGATGCCGCGCTGAGCCGTCATCTGACCTTGCTGGCGGGCACCGTGCTGCCTGCGCTGATCATTGCGCTGCCGCTGGGCGTCACGCTGTTCCGGCGGCCAGGCTGGCAGGGTGGGGTGTTCGGCGTGCTGAATGTGATTCAGACGGTGCCGTCGGTGGCGCTATTTGGACTGCTGATTGCGCCGCTGGCCGGTCTGGCTCTGCAGTTTCCGTGGCTCGGCGACTGGGGTATTAGTGGCATTGGCATGGCGCCAGCGCTGATAGCCCTGGTGCTTTACGCCCTGCTGCCGCTGGTGCGCAGCGTGGTGGTGGGGCTGCAACAGGTGCCGCAGGAGGTGCGCGAAAGCGCGCGCGGCATGGGCATGAGCGGCTGGCAGCAGTTTATTGCGGTGGATGTGCCGCTGGCGCTGCCGGTCTGGCTGACGGGTCTGCGCGTGGTTGTGGTGCAGACGCTGGGCATGGCGGTGGTCGCGGCGCTGATTGGCGCGGGCGGCTTTGGCGCGATTATTTTCCAGGGACTGTTGAGCAGTGCGCTGGATTTGGTGTTGCTGGGGGTGATCCCGGTGATTGCACTGGCAGTTGTCATTGATGCGCTGTTCCGCCTGCTAATCTCACTGCTGGAGAGAAAAGATGATTGAATTTGATGGCGTTTCCCGCGCCTTTAACGGCAAAGCCGCAGTGAAAGATCTCTCCCTGCAGGTGGCAAAAGGGGAGTTCTGCGTGCTGCTCGGCACCTCCGGTTCCGGTAAATCGACCACCCTTAAGATGATCAACCGGCTGGTGGAGTTTGATAGTGGTGAGATTCGCTTTGCCGGTGAGTCGATCCGCCAGCTTGATGCCCGCACGCTGCGGCGGCGCATGGGCTATGCCATTCAGTCGATTGGCCTGTTCCCGCACTGGACGGTGCGGAAGAACATCGCCACGGTACCGGTCCTGCTGGGCTGGCCCAGAGCACAGGTCGATGAGCGCATCGCGGCGCTGCTGGCGCTGCTCAATCTCGACGAGCAACTGCTGAATCGCTATCCGCATCAGCTCTCCGGCGGGCAGCAGCAGCGGGTGGGTGTGGCGCGGGCGCTGGCGGCCGATCCGGAAGTGTTGCTGATGGATGAGCCATTCGGCGCGCTCGACCCAGTGACGCGCGGTGTGCTGCAGCAGGAGATGCTGCGCATTCATCGGCTGTCGGGCCGCACCATCGTGCTGGTGACCCATGATATCGATGAAGCGCTGACACTGGCGGACCGTATCGTGCTGATGGATAACGGTGAGATTGTTCAGCAGGGCAGGCCGGTAGAGCTGCTGACCCAGCCAAAAAACGATTTTGTGCGTGACTTCTTTGGTCGCAGTGAAATGGGCGTGCGGCTGCTGTCGCTGGAACAGGTGGGAAATGCGGTGCGGCGTGGCGAGTGGCTGGCGGGCGAACCGATCGCCGCAGCCCTGACGCTGCGTGACGCCCTGTCGCAGTTTATCGCCCGGCGCACCGATAAACTGCCGGTCATCGACAATCAACAACAGCCGCTGGGCGTGCTCCACTTTGGCGACCTGCTGCAACTGCGCGAGGCGTCAACATGCGCAGGCTAAAGGATCCACTGCTGTGGCTGGTGCTGTTCTACGGCGCGCTGCTGACTCTGATGCCTTACAGCGGGCCGCTGTTTCACCGCTGGTTTCCGGAACTGGCGCGGCCACTCTATCAGCAGGAAAGCTTCTGGCAGCTGACACTGGCGCATCTGTTTCTGGTAGTCACCGCCAGCTTGCTGGCGATTGTGGTGGGTATAGGCAGTGGCGTGCTGGTGACGCGGCGTGCGGGCCGTGCGTTCCGGCCGTTGATGGAGACCATTGTGGCGGCGGGGCAAACTATCCCGCCGGTGGCGGTGCTGGCAATTGCGGTGCCGGTGATGGGATTTGGCGCCTGGCCCGCAGTCGTGGCGCTGCTGCTCTACGGATTGCTGCCAATTTTACAGGGGACGCTGGCGGGTATTGATAGCGTACCGGCCAGCAGCCGGGAGATCGCCATCGGCGTCGGCATGAGCAGCTGGCAACGATTATGGCAGATCGAGCTAGCACTGGCTGCGCCGGTAATTATCGCCGGGATACGCACCTCGGTGATCATCAACATCGGCACAGCGACTATCGCCTCAACGGTGGGCGCGAAAAGTCTGGGATCGCCGGTGATTATCGGCTTAAGCGGATTTAATATAGCCTATGTGATTCAGGGGGCACTGCTGGTGGCGCTGCTGGCGATAGTCAGCGATCGTCTGTTTGAGCGCCTTCAGCGCGGGTTTAGCGTGAGTGAACGATGAGAGAGTATCCGACCAGCATCAGACCGCTGGTGCCACCGGCCGCCATAATAAAAAACAGCGTGGCGAAAAAGGCTTTTTTGACATTCATGGTTAAAACCTGAGCTCGTTAACAGTGAGGCGGGGATAATAGCGCGCGCAAGGCAGAAGGCAAAGTGCCCGGCGTGCGTTTTTGTTATCAGCCGGGTTCATGCAACCGCACGGCATAACCCTGTTCCTGCCAGTGTGACAGCTGTTCCTGCTGGCGACGGGTTAGTTTTTTACCGGTAAAGACAAACATATTCATGCCAGGAAAGAGTTCAGGACGCGGCAGATCCAGCGGTTCAGCCAGCACATCAATGCGCCAGCCATGCTGCGACAGACGCCAGCCCTCCAGCCAGATGCGGGTACGATCGTCGATACCCCAGCCAATAATCAGCGCATCTTTTCCTGATTTTTTCCGGCTGCCAGTCAGGCAGAACGCGACATAGTCGATCAGCAAACCATCAAGCAGACTGCACATCGTGCGGGCGGTGTTCTGGTCCAGACTCAGCTTCTGGCGTACCGGCATGAACACGTGATCGATCAGCGCATCAATCGGATGTTCGCGACCAATCGCGGTAATTTTGTTACGAAGTTTAGCGGGTCTGACGTGACGCAGTACGCTGATCAGCTCATCCTGCAGTGTCGTCCAGCCGTCATGGGCATCAACATCGCCACCTTCAAGCAATGCTTTAACTTTGCCGACCGGCACGCCGCTTTCAATCCAGCGCATGATCTCTTCGATGCGATGAACATCTTCTTCGTCAAACTGACGATGTCCGCCTTCGGTACGTTGCGGCTTCAGTAAGCCATAACGACGCTGCCAGGCGCGCAGAGTGACTGGGTTTATGCCACAGCGCTCGGCAACGTCACCGATACTGTATAAGGTCATAAATTCCTCTTTCGATTGGTCTGAGTGTAATTACCATAACGAAGCCGACTAAGTTGTACAATACATTTCTCGATGTACAACTTGACTGATACGCCGTTTCTCCGTTATATCTCACATAAGAGAATTTTTCCCAAATGTGAGAAATTACTATGTCAGAGCTGAATACGGAGCAACGACTGGCGGTGAGGCTGGCAGAATTACGCCTGCAACGCGGTTGGTCGCTGGATGAACTTTCTGTCGCTACGGGCATCAGTCGTGCGTCATTATCGCGCATTGAGCGAAGCGAGACCAGCCCTACTGCTGCGCTGCTTAACCGTCTGTGTGTTGCCTACGGATTAACGATGTCGCGCCTGCTCAGTGAAGTGGAGGAGGAGTCCAGTCTGCTGATCAGAGATGACCAGCAGCCCGTGTGGCAGGATGAATCCAGCGGATTTATTCGCCGGAATGTTTCACCTCCTGCACTTCATTTTCGATGCGAACTGGTTGAGGGCAAACTACGGCCCGGTGCACGTATAGATTACGATGCGCCACCTATACAGGGGCTGGAGCAGCATATCTGGCTACACGAGGGCGGCCTCACCGTCACGATGGGGGCGCAGCAGTGGGCGCTGAAGCCCGGTGACTGCCTACGTTTTCATCTGGTCGGGAAATCGGCTTTTGAGGCGCACCCGACTGCTGGCGCGCGCTATTTACTGGTGGTGGCGAAACCATGATTAATTACGCAATACTTCGCGCCGACGAAGCGCAACAGCAGTTGGGTGAACTGACGGAGGTGCTGCAGGCTTGTGTGGCAGACGGCGCCAGTGTCGGCTTTATTGATGCCGAAGACGAAGAAGTGATAACGCGATTCTGGCAGCAGCGGATCGCCGGTCTGGCAGACGGCGACAGCGAATTATTCGTCGCGCGGCAGCACGATAGCATCGTGGGCACTGTCATTCTCAGTGGCAGCGCCATGCCAAATGGCCGACACCGGGCAGAGATCAGCAAACTGCTGGTGCATCCCAGGGCGCGCCGTCAGGGTATCGCCCGTGAGCTGATGGAGCTCGCCGGACAGCGGGCGCGTACGCAGGGTAAAACCCTGCTGGTGCTGGATACGCGCAGCGGCGATGTTGCCAGCGAGCTTTATCGTTCACTTGGCTGGCAGGTGGCGGGATCGATTCCGTTTTATGCCGAATCCACTGAAGGTGTGCTGGATGCCACCACCTATATGTACAAAGTACTGGAGTAGAGAGCCGCCGCCGGGCACTCACTGAAATTTACGACGGCGCACGAAAAATTCCGCGCGAAAGCTGACGTCGCCGGGATACTGTGTAAAAATACAGGCCATATTTTCAGTGTGGTAAAGCAAATCATGGCCCTGACAGCCGCAGTAAAAAGCCAGATAGCGCAATGGTATAAAGCGCTTCAGGAGCAGGTGCCTGATTTCATCCCGCGTGCGCCGCAGCGCCAGATGATTGCCGAAGTGGCAAAATGTCTGGCGGGCGACGATTCGCGCCATCTGGCGGTTGAAGCGCCGACCGGCGTGGGCAAAACACTCTCTTATCTGATTCCGGGCATTGCGGCCAGCCGCGCCCAGGAAAAGCAGTTGGTGATCAGCACCGCCAACGTGGCGCTACAGGATCAAATTTTCACCAAAGATTTGCCGCTGCTGAAGAAAATCATCCCCGACCTCACCTTTACTGCTGCCTTTGGCCGCGGGCGCTATGTCTGTCCGCGCAATCTGGCGGCGATGGCGGCCGACGCCGATCAGCAGGGCGATCTGCTGCTCTATCTGGATGATGACGCGGTCAGCAGCACCAAAGAAGAACAGACGCAGTGCGGCCGCTTACAGAAATCGCTGGATCGCTACCAGTGGGATGGCCTGCGCGATCACAGCGAAGAGAACGTCAGCGACAGCCTGTGGCAGCGCCTCTCTACCGACAAAGCAAGCTGCCTCGGTTCGCACTGTCACTGGTATCGTGAATGCCCGTTCTTTGTGGCGCGACGCGAAATAGAGCAGGTAGATGTGGTGGTGGCGAACCATGCGCTGGTGATGGCGGCGATGGAAAACGAGTCGGTGCTGCCACCGGCCAAAAACCTGATGCTGGTGCTGGATGAAGGGCATCATCTGCCGGAAGTGGCCCGCGATGCGCTGGAGATGAGCGCCGACATCACGCCGGGCTGGAGCAGCCTGCAGCTCGACCTCTTTATCAAGCTGGTAGAGAGCATTATGACGCAGATGCGGCCAAAATCGCCGCCGCCGCTGGCTAACCCGGAGCGGCTGAAAGCGCACTGCGATGAGCTGCGCGAACTGCTGACCGTGACCGCGCAGGCGCTGAATCCGCTGCTGCCGCCGCATAACCAGCCGGGCGAATTTCGCTTTGTGCTGGGCGAACTGCCGCAGGAACTGCTGGAACTCTGTGCCCGGCTGTTCAAACTCAGCGACGCCCTGCGCGGCCTGAGTGAAGGCCTGATTAATGCGCTTAGCGAGCAGACCGGCAAAGTCGATCTGGTACGTCTGCATCGCAATCTGCTACAGCTCAATCGCCAGTTTGGCTGGTTTGAATCGGTCAGCAAACTGTGGCGGCTGGCGGCAATGGAAAAAGCCTCTGGTGCGCCAGTGTCGAAGTGGATCACCCGCGAGCTGCGCGAAGGTCAGGCGCATCTGCTGTTTCACTGTGCCGGGATCCGCGTCAGCGATCAGTTGGAGAAAATGCTGTGGCGCAAAATCCCGCATGTGGTGGTCACCTCCGCCACGCTGCGATCGCTCAACAGCTTCAATCGCCTGCAGGAGATGTCGGGACTCAGCGAGAAAGCGGGCGACCGTTTTGTGGCGCTCGACTCGCCGTTTAACCACGTGGAGCAGGGCAAGCTGGTGATCCCGCAGATGCGCTTTGAGCCGCTGATGACACATGAAGCGGAGCACATCGCCGAGATGGCAGGTTTCTTCCGTCAGCAGATGGCTCAGAAAAAGCACAAAGGGGTGCTGGTGCTGTTTGCCAGCAATCGGGCGATGCAGCAGTTTGTCGCCTGTCTTCCCGACCTGCGGCTCTCGATGCTGGTGCAGGGTGATCAGCCGCGCAGCCGCCTGGTGGACCTGCACCGTCAGCGCGTCACCAAAGGGGAAACCAGTGTTCTGATTGGCCTGCAGTCGTTTGCTGAAGGGCTGGATCTGAAAGGCGATCTGCTGAGTCAGGTGCATATTCATAAAATCGCTTTTCCCCCGGTAGACAGTCCGGTAATTTTGACCGAAGGCGAGTGGCTGAAAAGCCTGAAGCGCTATCCGTTTGAGGTGCAGAGTTTACCCAGTGCCTCATTTACCCTGATTCAACAGGTCGGACGCCTGATTCGCAGCCATCAATGTTATGGCGAAATCGTGATTTATGACCGCCGTCTGCTGAGCAAATCCTACGGCAGCCGGTTATTAGCCGCGTTGCCGATCTTCCCGATTGAACAGCCGGAAACGCCAGAGCCGGAAGCGATACCGGCCACCGTGGTGCCCAAAAACACGGTGCGTAAACGACGTCCCACGCGGCGCTGAGCCGCGCACTTAACCGGAAGCGAGTGATGGAACTGAATAAAATTATTAAAGAGATTGGTCGCGGTAAAAATCATGCCCGCGACATCGATTTTGATACTGCGGTGGCGCTCTATGGCGCGATGCTGGCGGGCGAGGTGCCTGACCTTGAGCTGGGTGGCATTCTGATTGCGCTGCGAATTAAAGGCGAAGGCGAAGAAGAGATGCGCGGCTTTTATCAGGCGATGCAGGCGCAGATGATGCAACTGCGTGCGCCAGAAAACCGGCCGATGCCCGTGGTGATCCCCAGCTACAACGGTGCGCGCCGCCAGGGTAATCTGACGCCGTTGCTGGCGTTGCTGCTGGTGAAACTCGGCTTCCCGGTGCTGGTGCATGGCGTCAGCGACGACGCGACGCGCATCACCAGTGAAGCCGTGTTTGCCGCGCTGGGCATTGCTCCTGTCACTACCGCTGAGGCGGCGCAGGCGAGAATCGATCAGGGCGAGCTGGCCTTTATCACCATCGATCACCTCTGTCCGCCAATGGCGAAACAGCTGTCGTTGCGCTGGCGAATGGGCGTGCGTAACAGTGCGCATACGCTGGCAAAACTGGCGACCCCGTTTGCGGAGCGTGCGGCACTGCGTCTGTCGAGCGTGTCGCATCCGGAGTATGTACCGCGCGTGGCGAAATTCTTCAGCGACATCGATGCGCCTGCGATACTCCTCAATGGCACCGAAGGGGAAGTCTATGCCAATCCACAGCGCTGTCCGGCGATCAGCATGATTCAGGGCGCAGACGCGGAAGCGGAAGTGTGGGTTGAGCGTCAGCCCGAAGTCGCCGTTGAACTGCCGGCCGATAAGACGGCAGAGGTAACCGCGCGCTGGATCGAAGAAGTGCTGAATCAGCAGCGTCCGGTGCCTGCGTCACTGCGGTTGCAGCTCGCCTGCTGCCTGCGCGCCAGCGGCCAGTGCGACTCGCTGGCGGCGGCAGAGCAGCAGATCCTCGCCGCCGGTTACTGACTCAGGCGGCTGGCAGCGCCTGTTCAACCAGGTTCTGCCAGAAAGTAATACCGATCGGCAGCAGCGCGTCGTTGAAGTCATAGCGGGCGTTGTGCAGCGGAGCGGAAGGTGTTTCACCGTCCGCGCCCAGCCAGAAGTAAGCGCCGGGGCAGGCTTCCATCATGCAGGCAAAATCTTCTGACGCCATTGACGGATTGACCTGCCAGTGAACCTGTTCAGCCCCCAGCGTCGCCAGCGCGATGTCGCGCACCTGCTCAGCCGGGGCCGCATGGTTGGCGGTCACCGGATAGCCCGGCAGCCAGTCAATCTCACCGCTGACGCCAAACGGACGCGGCAGGGTCGCCACAAACTCATCAATCAGCCCGCGCACTTTTTCACGCACGCTGGTCTGCAGGCAGCGCACCGTGCCGCGCAGCACAATCTGTTCCGGGATTACGTTGATCGCTTCGCCACCGTGGATCTGCGTCACGCTGACCACCGCCGAGGCGAGCGGGGAGAGGCGACGTGACGGAATGGTCTGCAGCGCCAGAATCAGCTCGGCGGCCACCACCATCGGGTCGGCACCGCTTTCCGGCATCGCAGCGTGGCAGCTTTTGCCGTGCAGCGTAATTTCAAACGAATCCAGCGACGCCATCATCGCGCCGGGGTTAACCGCCAGCGAGCCCAGCGGCAGCCCTGGCCAGTTGTGCATGGCGTAAATCGCATCCATCGGAAAGCGCTGGAACAGTCCCTCTTCCACCATTTTGCGCGCACCGCCCAGATTCTCTTCGGCAGGCTGAAAGATGAAATGCACCGTGCCGCTAAACTGGCGCGTGGCGGCCAGCTGTCGGGCAGCGGCCAGCAGAATGGCGCTGTGACCATCGTGTCCGCAGGCATGCATCACCCCAGGCGTCGCCGATCGCCACTCGGCGTCGCCTTTCTCCGTAATCGGCAGCGCATCCATATCCGCACGCAGGCCGATAACCGGGCCGGGACCGTTTTCCAGCGTGCCGATCACGCCGGTGCCCGCCAGACCACGAAACACCTGCAATCCCACCCGCTCTAACTCATCAGCGATAAACTGGCTGGTTTGCTGTTCCTGGTAACCTAATTCGGGGTGGCGATGAAAATCACGGCGCCAGCGCAGGGCATCTTCAAGCAGGGCAGGGGAAAGGGACATGCAGAGTCGCGCTCCATACAGAATGAGAAGATTTCACTTTAGAGGTCGGATGGCGCGGCGTCTATCGCCGACAGGACGAAAGCTGGCTATAGGCTAAATCAAAATGGAATAAGTAATAAGGAAGTGATGTCCGGGCAGAGCTTCAGAATGGAAAAATGCGAAGAAAACGGGGCAAGCCGCTGCTCGCCCCGTTCAACGTATTACTTCTGCATCGGCAGGTTCAGGTCATGCCCTGCCGCGCAGCTTTGTGCCAGCTCATAACCCGCGTCGGCATGACGCATCACCCCGGTGGCCGGGTCATTCCACAAAACCCGACTCAGACGTGCATCGGCCTCTTTGGTGCCGTCACAGACAATCACCATACCGGCGTGCTGCGAGAAGCCCATGCCAACACCGCCGCCATGATGCAGGCTGACCCAGGTCGCGCCGCCTGCAGTATTCAGCAGCGCGTTAAGCAGCGGCCAGTCAGAGACGGCATCCGAACCATCTTTCATCGCTTCGGTCTCACGGTTTGGTGAGGCTACTGAACCGCAGTCGAGATGGTCGCGGCCAATTACCACCGGCGCTTTCAGCTCGCCGTTGCGCACCATTTCGTTGAATGCCAGACCGGCAAGATGTCGCTCACCCAGTCCCAGCCAGCAGATACGTGCCGGCAGGCCCTGGAAGGCAATGCGCTCCTGCGCCATATCAAGCCAGCGATGCAACGTTTTGTGGTGCGGGAAGAGCTCTTTAAGTTTGGCGTCGGTCTTGTAGATATCTTCCGGGTCGCCAGACAGCGCCACCCAGCGGAACGGGCCTTTGCCTTCGCAGAACAGCGGACGGATATAGGCCGGTACAAAGCCAGGGAAGTCGAAGGCGTTGCTGACACCCTCATCCAGCGCCACCTGACGGATGTTGTTGCCGTAATCCACGGTCGGGATGCCCATATGACAGAAATCGAGCATCGCCTGGACGTGAATCGCCATAGAAGCACGCGCTGCTTTCTCAACCGCTTTCGGCTGTGAAACGCGCTCCTGCTGCCAGCGCGCCAGATCCCAGCCAATCGGCAGATAACCATTTATTGGGTCGTGTGCCGAAGTCTGATCGGTCACGATGTCCGGCTTCGGCCCGCCCGCCTGGGCGCGTTTCACCAGCTCCGGCAGGATCTCAGCGGCATTGCCCAGCAGCCCGACCGAAATCGCTTTTTTCGCGGCGGTCGCTTCGCTAATGATAGCCAGCGCTTCGTCCAGCGTGGTGGCTTTGTAGTCTACGTAGCGGGTACGCAGACGGAAATCGATGCGCGACTCCTGGCACTCAATCGCCAGCACACAGGCCCCGGCCAGCACACCTGCCAGCGGTTGCGCGCCGCCCATGCCGCCCAGCCCGGCGGTGAGGATCCAGCGTCCGCTGAGGTCGTTGTTGTAGTGCTGACGTCCTGCTTCAACGAAGGTTTCGTAGGTGCCCTGAACGATGCCCTGCGCGCCGATGTAAATCCACGAACCGGCGGTCATCTGGCCGTACATCATCAGACCCGCTTTATCCAGCTCATGGAAGTGATCCCAGGTCGCCCAGTGCGGCACCAGGTTGGAGTTTGCCAGCAGGACGCGCGGTGCATCCGCGTGGGTGCGGAAAATGCCGACCGGCTTGCCGCTCTGGATCAGCAGCGTTTCATCCGGCTGCAGCGCCCGCAGCGAACGCAGGATCTGCTCAAAGCACTCCCAGTTACGCGCCGCTTTACCAATGCCGCCATAAACCACCAGATCCTCCGGTCGCTCGGCCACATCGGGATCGAGGTTGTTCTGAATCATGCGGTAAGCCGCTTCAATCAGCCAGTTGGCGCAGTGCAGCGTGGTGCCATGCGGTGCACGAATTTCACGTGCCACAGCCTGAGAAAGAGTTTCGCTCATGAAAGATTCCTTAATTCAAGAAGTTGGGCGCATGCTCGGCAGCAGCGCAGTCAATGCCTGAGGCCAGTCAGCGCGACTTGCCCACTGACGCATTGCCTCGATATCGGGTGCCAGCAGGCGATCCTCCTCAAGGAAGGCGACCTGCTCACGAATGGTGTCGATGGCCTGCTCAATCAGCGCGGAGCTTTTCAGCGGCCGGTTGAATTCAATTCCCTGCGCGGCGGCCATCGCTTCGATGCCCACCACGGCGGCGCTGTTGAAGCACATGCTGCCGAGACGGCGGGCGGCGTAGGTCGCCATCGAAACGTGATCCTCCTGGTTAGCAGAGGTCGGCAGACTGTCTACGCTGCCCGGATGAGCCAGCGATTTGTTCTCAGAGGCCAGCGCGGCGGCGGTGACCTGAGCAATCATAAAGCCGGAGTTCACGCCGCCGTCGCGCACCAGGAAGGGCGGCAGACCGGACAGACCGCTATCCAGCAGCAGCGCCATTCGCCGCTCAGAGATGGCCCCGACTTCGGCAATCGCCAGCGCCAGAATGTCAGCGGCAAAGGCCACCGGCTCGGCGTGGAAGTTGCCGCCGGAGATCACATCGCCGCTGTCGCTGAACACCAGCGGGTTGTCCGAGGCTGCGTTCGCTTCGATTTCCAGAATCCGCGCCGCGTGGCTGAAGTTGTCCAGGCAGGCACCCATCACCTGCGGAACGCAGCGGATGGAGTAGGGGTCCTGAACGCGGCCGCAATGCGTATGCGACTGCAGAATTTCACTGCCCTCAATCAGGGTGGTAACGGCGGCGGCAACCGCAATCTGGCCCTGCTGGCCACGCGCTTTATGGATACGGGCGTCGAACGGTTTCAGCGAGCCTTTGATCGCTTCCAGCGACAGCGCACCGGCCATCAGACCGGCGGCAAACAGGTTCTCACCTTCAAACAGGCCACGCAGCGCCAGCGCCGTCGAAACCTGAGTGCCGTTGAGCAGCGCCAGTCCCTCTTTCGGGCCGAGCACAAACGGCGACAGGCCGACGCTTGCCAGTCCTTCTGTTGCCGGGATCAATTCGCCGTTGAGCCGGACCTGACCTTCGCCCAGCAGCATCAGCGACATGTGCGCCAGCGGCGCGAGATCGCCGGAAGCCCCGACCGAGCCTTTTTCCGGAATGCAGGGCATCACGCCCGCGTTGAACAGCGTCAGCAGCGCCTCAACCAGTTCGATACGCACGCCAGAGTGACCGCGCGCCAGGCTGATGATTTTTGTCGCGACCACCAGACGGGTGACATTGTCGGGCAGCAGATCGCCCAACCCGACGCTGTGTGATAGCACCAGATTACGCTGCAGATCCGCCAGCCGGCTGGCCGGGATTTGTGTCTGCGCCAGCTTACCGAAACCGGTATTAATGCCATACACCACGTTGCCGGAGGCGACAATCGCATCCACGGTCTTCTGGGCTGCCGCAATCGCCTGATGCGCACTCTCATCAAGGCTCAGCGTGACGTTACCCTGATAGATAGCGCGTAATGTGGCGAGGTCCACCTCGCCTGGCACCAGGCGCAATGCCTGAAACGAACCTGACATAATCTACTCCTGTCTATACAAGTGTGCTGGCGTGGCTTAACTGCTTTCCTTACCCTGAACCAGCGGAATAATTCGAGTGAAACATAAGCGTTAATTCTTGTCTATTCTTGTCTATACAATCAATGATGAGAAGCAAGCGTCGTGCCAGACCGATCACAAAAATCATATCTCCGCCCGCTGCGGGTTGTGTGCTAAAAGCGACGGACAGGCTGCACCATCAGGATGCGCAGACTGCACCAGTGGGGCACCGCGCGCGCTACTGGATGTATATACATTCTCGCGGCGAGACAGTAAACTTGGGGAACTTTCAGCATAAGGAACAGCAAATGGTCGAGCATACGGCACTGGCACAACTGACGGCGGCAATGAGCGATGAACCTGCCCCGATTTATCAGCGGGTGAAGCAGGCCATCGTCAGCCAGATCCGTGAAGGGTTGTGGAAAGCGAATCAGCGTGTGCCATCAGAAAGTGAACTGGTGAATGAACTGGGCGTCAGCCGCATGACCATTAACCGGGCGCTGCGCGAACTCACCAGCGAAGGCTTCCTGGTGCGGATGCAGGGCGTCGGAACCTTTGTGGCGGAGATGAAAGGCTACACTGCCATGCTGGAGGTGCATAACATCGCCGATGAGATCGCCCAGCGCGGTCATCAGCACAGCAGCAAAATTCTCGCTATTGGCCAGAATAAAGCCGATCCCGAGCAGGCTGCGGTGCTGGGGCTCACCACCGGGCAGACGCTCTTCCATTCGCTGATTGTGCACTACGAAAATGATCTGCCGGTACAGCTCGAGGACCGTCTGGTCAATCCGTTGGTGGCACCTGATTACCTGACGCAGGATTATGAAAAGATGACGCCGTACACCTATCTGATGCGGGTTGCGCCGCTGACGGCGGGCGAGCACATCGTTGAAGCGGTGCTGCCTGATGCACGTCAGCGTAAACATCTGTCGCTGGATGAACACGAACCCTGCCTGCTGATTCGTCGTCAGACCTGGAGCGACACTAAAATCGTGACGTATGCGCGCCTGCTCTATCCCGGCTCACGTTACAAACTGCTGGGCCGCTTCAGGGGACACGGTTAAGCCGGGTAAACAGCAGCCTGGCATTAAAATCGCACGGGCTGAGTTGTACCTCTTCATCGACCCACCATGCGCCCTGCTGCGCGCTCAGCCTTTCTCCGTCAGCCGTCTGCCACGCGCCAGCCAGAACCCAGGCGACGCCATGCAGTGCGCTGACGGGCATCGTAACCACCTCCACCGTTGCCTGCCATTCACCGCGCCGCGTCATGATATTAAAATCTTCGCTGACGCTGCCCTGCAACTGTGCCGTTAAGGCGAGTTCTCCGGCAAACGCCCACGGCTTTTGCAGCGTCAGCCGATGCTGCACATCAGGCGCGGTTAATAATACTGGGTCGCCATGCAGCAGGGTGATCACCCGATCGATGTCCGGAAAGGCAGAGAAGGGACCATCCTGCGCCAGGGTCGCGATACTGGCGCGCCAGCCGAAGCGATCCCCGCCGGGCGGGAAGCTGATGATTTCGCGGGTCTCGCCACCGCCGTTGCGCCAGCGGCTGACCGCCAGATCTGCGTACTCGAACCGGGCGATCATCGCAGCGCCGCCATCGCCTGAGCAAAGCGCACGGCACACGCCGCCTGCTGGGGATGCACGCCATCTTCCACCACGGCCTTACCTGCGACATAAACGTCGCGAATCTGATCGCGCTGCCCGGCAAACAGCCAGCGGTTCAGCACGGCGTGGGACTCAACGCTGCCGAGCCACGCCTCATCGCGCAGCACCAGCCAGTCGGCACGTTGTCCCACCGCCAGTGCGCCCTGCTGAATGCCGCACGCCTGCGCACCACCCGCTGCTGCCTGTTGCCACAGCAGGTCGCCCACCGATGGCTGGCCGGGCAGGGTGATCCGGTTGCGACGCTGGTCGCGCAGCCGCTGCGCATACTCCAGCCAGCGCAGCTCTTCCTGGGCACTCAGCGAGACGTGACTGTCGGAGCCAATGCCCCAGCGTCCGCCCTGCGCGATATACTCCACCGCCGGAAAGATGCCGTCACCGAGGTTGGCCTCGGTGGTCGGACAGAGGCCCGCCACCGCCCTACTGCGGACAAGGCGTGACAGTTCACTCTCATCCAGATGGGTGGCGTGGATCAGGCACCAGCGCGCATCCACCGCAAAGCGGTTCAGCAGCCAGGCCACCGGACGCTCGCCGCTCCACGCCAGCGAGTCATTAACCTCTTTCTGCTGTTCAGCCACATGGATATGCACCGGCAGCGCCGGATCGCTGGCCGCCAGCACGTCGTGCATCTGGCTTTCACTCACCGCCCGCAGCGAATGGAAACAGAGGCCACGGTTCAGCAGTGGCCGCTGCTGCTGCCACGCATCCAGCCGCGCCTGCTGTTGCAGATAGCGATCGGTCTGCTGGATAAAACGTTTCTGACCGGCCGCCGCGGGCTGATTGCCAAAGCCGCTGTAGCTGTAGAGCACCGGCAGCAGCGTCTGGCCGATACCGGCAATCTCCGCCGCTTCAATCAGTTGTTGCAGCATCGCGTCATCACCGTAGGGCGTGCCGCTGGGGTCGTGATGCAGATAGTGAAACTCCGCCACCTGGGTGTAGCCGCCTTTCAGCATCTCGATGTAGAGCAGGGCGGCAATATCGCCCACCTGCTGCGGCGTCAGGCGCTGCACCATGCGGTACATCAGATCCCGCCAGGTCCAGAAGCTGTCCTGAGGATCGCCCGCTACTTCTGCCAGACCCGCCATGGCGCGCTGAAAGGCGTGCGAGTGTAGGTTGGCGACCGCCGGGATCACCTCGCCGTTGAGCCTTATAGCCTCCTCAGCGTGACTGTCCGGGGTAATGGAGTCGATAAAACCGGCCTGATTGACCGTGATACGCACCTGCTGCTGCCAGCCCTCCGCCAGCAGTGCGCGCGGGGCAAAAAACGTTGCCATGGTTGATCCTCATCGGATGTGGTTGTATATACATATACATACTTTGAGGCACAGTGTAAACGGCGGAGGCATGAGGCAGCGATGGCAGAAGAGATGCGCGTAGAGACGGTGTGGACGGGGGCCGACCTGGTCACCATGCGGGACGGAAAGTACCATCTGATACCTGAGGGCGCGCTGATGGTGCGGGCGGGCAAGCTGGTGTGGGTCGGACCGCAGGCGGAGATGCCCGAGTTCATTGCCGATCAGCATCATCATCTGCCAGGCGGCATCGTGACGCCGGGACTGGTGGATTGTCATACTCATCTGGTGTTTGGCGGTGATCGCAGTCAGGAGTTTGAACAGCGCCTGAATGGCGTCAGCTACGCAGAGATTGCCGCGCAGGGCGGAGGCATTCTCTCCACCGTGCGCGCCACCCGCGCGGCCACTGAAGAGGAGCTGGTGGCGTCGGCTCGCTGGCGGCTCAATCGCCTGCTGGCCGAGGGCGTCACCACCGTGGAGATCAAGTCCGGCTATGGCCTGGATGAAGAGAGCGAACTGCGGATGCTGCGGGCGATTCGCCAGCTGGGAGAGAGCGTGGCCGCCGATGTCCGCGCCACCTGTCTGGCGGCCCATGCCTTTCCGCCGGAGTTTAAGCACGATCCGGATGGCTGGGTCGATATCATCTGCGACCGTCTGCTGCCGCAGGTGCAGGCACTGGGGCTGGCGGATGCGGTGGATGCGTTCTGCGAGCATCTTGCCTTTTCCCCTGAGCAGGTGGCGCGGGTGTTTGACCGGGCGGTGGCGTTGGGTATGCCGGTGAAACTGCATGCGGAACAGCTCTCGGCGCTGGGGGGCGCAGCCCTGGCGGCGCGCTACGGCGCACTCTCTGCTGATCATCTTGAATACGCCACCGAAGAGGATGCCAGAGCGATGGCAGAGCATGGCACCGTGGCGGTGCTGCTGCCTGGTGCGTTTTACCTGTTACGTGAGACACAGCGTCCGCCGGTGGAACTCTTCCGGCAACATGGCGTGCCGATGGCGCTGGCCAGCGATGCCAATCCCGGTACGTCGCCTGCGCTGTCGCTGCGTCTGATGCTTAATATGGGCTGCACCCTGTTTGGCATGACGCCGGAAGAGGCGCTGGCAGGCGTTACGCTGTGGGGGGCAAAAGCGCTGGGGCTGGCTGACAGTCACGGCTCGCTGGAGGCGGGAAAAGTAGCGAACTTCGTGCACTGGCCGCTAGCCCGTCCGGCGGAACTGGTTTACTGGCTGGGTGGTGAACTGCCCTGTACCGTTATCTATCGTGGAGAACCGCAATGAACCCTTTCCATTTTACCCAGGGCAGCCTGCCGCTGCTTGTCAGCATTCCTCACGCCGGTACGGAGCTGACGCCTGGCGTGGAAGCCGGATTGAGTGAGGCCGCGCGCGGCCTGCCTGACACTGACTGGCATATTCCGCTGCTGTATGATTTTGTGCGTGATCTCGGGGCCAGCGTGTTAATCGGTCGCTATTCCCGCTTTGTGGTCGATCTTAACCGTCCGCCCGATAACCAGCCACTCTACACGACCGCCACCACCGGCCTGTTCCCGGAAACCCTGTTCGACGGCACCCCGACCTTTGCGCCAGGTAAAACGCCCGATGCTACGGAGCGCCAGGGCTACATCGATCAGATCTGGCAGCCTTATCATCAGAAGATTCAGCAGGAGCTGACGCGGCTTAAAGCGCAGCACGGCTATGCGCTGCTGTTTGATGCACACTCCATCGCCAGTGAAATTCCCCGCCTGTTTAACGGCCGTCTGCCCGATATCAACATCGGCACCAACGACGGCGCAAGCTGCACGCCTGCCATGAGCGCGGTGATTGAGGCGGTGTGCGCGGCCCAGAACGACTACAGCTGGGTGATCAACGGACGCTTCAAAGGCGGCTACATCACCCGCGCTTACGGTCAGCCGCAGCAGCAGATTGAGGCGGTCCAGCTGGAGCTGGCGCAGCTCAACTACATGGATGAAACCCCGCCGTATGCCTGGCAGCAGGCGCGTGCAGCCCAGTTACAAAATGTGCTGAAGGCGATGATTCACGCCATGCTGGCGCAGGCAAAACCGCAATAAATCAGCGCTGCGCCACCCCGGTGCAACGTTGCGCTAATTGGGTGCGGGAGAGGGTGTATTGCCTGCCTGCTCCCTTCCTCCCGCCCCTTTTTCCGTCTCTGCAGAGCTGGCATAACCTTTGCTTGGTTGTATGTACAAGTTCAGCAGCGAACCCCTATACGTCATAAATTCTGCCTGGCTCACCAAGAGAAAAAGCTGGCGATGAACTGCGCAACGTTAACTTGTATATACATGACATATCATCCTGCGAAATTTATGTTAAATCTCGTCAGGGCAATCACCAGGCCGCTACTTCAGGAGAACCGTATGACACACCCTCTGACTCTTCGTCGTTTATGTCTCACTACGCTGGTTTCCAGTCTGCTGCTCTGTGGCGTCAGCGCCCAGGCCAAAGAGTGGAAGTCGATCACCATCGCCACCGAAGGTAGTTATGAACCCTGGAACCTCACGCTGCCGGGCGGCAAGCTGGGCGGTTTCGAACCGGAACTGATGGCGGATCTCTGCCAGCGCATGGCGATCCAGTGCAAGCTGGTGGTGCAGAACTGGGATGGAATGATCGCCGGTCTGAATGCCGGAAAATATGACGTCATCATGGATGCGATTGTGATTACGCCCGACCGCAAAAAAGTGGTGAATTTCACCGTGCCTTACGCCTCAACGCCCGCCACCTTTATCACGGTGAAAGGGTCACTGCTGCCCGCTGACAGCAAGATCATCAAACTCACCGACGATGAGAAAACCATCGAGCCTGCCATCTCCCCCCTGAAAGCGGCGCTGAAGGGCAAATCGATCGGTATCGCCTCCGGTACGGTCTACACGCCGTTTATCGACAAGTACTTCAAAGGGGTGGCAGATGTGCGTGAATATACCAGCTCAGCCGATGCGATCCTCGATCTGCAGGCAGGGCGTATTGACGCGGTGTTTGACGACGTGACCTTTGCCCAGTCGATGC
This sequence comes from Pantoea sp. RCC30.1, assembly GCF_058148845.1. Lineage (NCBI taxonomy): Bacteria > Pseudomonadati > Pseudomonadota > Gammaproteobacteria > Enterobacterales > Erwiniaceae > Pantoea > Pantoea sp. RCC30.1. The sequence continues at coordinate 45,728 of NZ_JBXUHX010000009.1, forward strand.
TGGCGCGGCCGGATAACCGTAACCTCAGTTTCAGCGGTCCACAGCTGGGCGGCCCAATCTGGGGTGAGGGCGAGGCGATGGGCGTGCGCATGGCAGACAATGATCTCAAAGCGCGGCTGGATCAGGCGATCGAAGCCGCGCTGGCCGATGGCACAGTGAAAAAGCTGAGCGAGAAGTGGTTCAAAACTGACGTCGCACCCTGAGTGAGGTAACTGATGATAAGCCTGCTGAGTTTTGGCCCGGACGGCTGGGGACGGTTGATTCTGAGTGCCACGCTGACCACGTTGCTGCTGTCATTTGCCGCGCTGCTGGTCGGTGCGGTGGTGGGATCGGGCGTTGCCGCCGCAAAGTTATCTCCACACCGCGCGGTACGCTGGCTGGGGGAAGGCTATTCGGTGATCTTTCGGGGTATCCCTGAGTTGCTGGTGATCTACCTGTTCTACTTCGGCGGCTCGGGACTGATCACACAGATCGGACAACTGTTTGGCGCGGACGGCTTTATCGAAGCGCCGCCGTTTCTGATCGGGGCCCTGGCGATCGGGCTTATTTCTGGCTCTTACCAGGCGGAGGTCTATCGCGCCGCACGGCTGGCACTGGCGAAAGGGGAGATCGAAGCCGCCGTCGCCATTGGTATGCCGCGCTGGCGCATCCGGCAACGCATCCTGCTGCCGCAGGTGGCGCGCTATGCGCTGCCCGGCCTGTCAAACGTCTGGCAGATGAGCCTGAAAGATTCGGCGCTGGTGTCGGTGACCGGCATTGTTGAGCTGATGCGGGCCAGCCAGATTGCGGCCGGTTCAACCCGGGACTACTTCTCCTTTTACCTGGTGGGCGGAGCCTGTTATCTGTTGCTGACGCTGCTGTCGAATCGCGCCTTTCTGCGGGCCGAATCCCGTCTGGGCCGCGCCTGGCAAAGCCGCACCGCTGCACAGCATTAAGGAGATTTATGATCGATTTCGCGTTCCTCTCTGACACCTTTCTGAAACTCAGCGCGGCGCTGCCGGTCACGCTCGGCCTGTTTATCAGCGCCTTTCTCTGCGGTGGCGTGCTGGCGGTGGGCATTCTGGCGCTGCGCATGAGCCGCTGGCGACTGCTGAGTGCATTTGCCCGTGGCTTCATTCTGGTGTTTCGCGGCTCGCCGCTGATGATTCAACTGTTCCTGATCTACTACGGTCTGGGGCAGTTCGGGGTGATCCGGCACAGTATGTTCTGGCCGTTTCTGCGTGAGCCTTTTACCTGCGCAGTACTGGCGCTGTCGCTCTGTACTGCCGCCTACACGGCGGAGATCCTGCGTGGCGCACTGCTGGCCGTCCCGCCCGGTCAGGTGGAAGCGGGGATGGCGTGCGGCATGTCGCGCGGGCTGCTGCTGCGGCGCATTATCGCGCCGGTGATGCTGCGTTACGCGCTGCCCGCGTACTCCACCGAAGCGATTCTGCTGGTGAAATCGACCGCGCTGGCCAGTCTGGTGACGGTGTGGGATGTCACCGGGGTGGCGCAGCAAATTATCCAGCGTACTTACCGCACCATGGAGGTGTTCCTGTGTGCGGCGGCGATCTACCTGATCCTCAACTTCATCATTGTTCAACTGTATGCCCTGCTGGAGCGGCGTCTGACACCGGTTCATAAACCGGAAAAAAAGCCGTTACCGGCCGCTAAGCCGATCCCCGGAGGAGAAAAAAATGTCTGAACTGCCACCCGTCACGCTATCGGCCAGCGATATCCATAAATCCTTTGGCGCCATGGAGGTGCTGAAAGGCATCTCGCTGCAGGCGCACCAGGGCGATGTCATCTCTATTCTCGGTGCCAGCGGCTCGGGCAAAAGTACGCTGCTGCGCTGTATTAATTTGCTGGAGACGCCCGATTCTGGCGTGGTTAGCGTCGGCGGTGAAACCATTGAGATGAAGCGTCATGCGCGCGGGCACCAGCTGGCGGCTAACCCGCGTCAGATTGAGCGGCTGCGTTCCCGGCTCGGGATGGTGTTTCAGAGCTTTAATCTCTGGTCGCATCTCACCGTCCTGCAAAACGTCATTGAAGGGCCGCACTACGTCCTGAAGCGCGATAAAAAAGCCTGCATCGCCCAAGCGGAACAGCTGCTGGATCGGGTCGGCCTGCTGAATCGCAAAGATTTTTATCCCGCCCAGCTTTCGGGCGGTCAGCAGCAGCGGGTGGCGATCGCCCGCGCGCTGGCGATGGACCCGGAGGTGATGTTGTTTGATGAACCAACGTCGGCACTGGACCCGGAACTGGTGGGCGAGGTGCTGAAGGTGATGCGCAGCCTGGCGGAAGAGGGGCGCACCATGCTGGTGGTGACTCACGAGATGGGCTTTGCCCGCAACGTCTCCAACCGGGTGGTGTTTATGCATCAGGGCACAATTGATTGTCAGGGCACGCCAGAGGCGATGTTTGGCGAGGCCGGTTCGGCGCGCTTTAAGCAGTTTATCTCCAGTCATCATCAGGTGGAGCCGGTGGTATGAGCGACGTGATGAGTCAGACGCGGGTCTGGGGCGATGGCCCGCTGACGTGGCAGGCGCTGGTACAGGTCGCCCGGCACGGTGCCACACTGACGCTGAGCGACAGCGGCTGGCAGCGCATCGCGCAGAGCCGTGAAATCGTCGGCAATATCGTGGCGGCGGGGCAGGTGGCCTACGGCATTAATACCGGATTAGGGGCGTTGTGTAACATCATCCTTTCCGAAGATGAACTGAGCCAGCTGTCGCGCAATACCCTGCTGAGTCATGCCTGTGGCGTCGGGCCGGTGCTGAAAAAAGCGGAGGTGCGCGCCATTCTGTGCGCCGCGATCGCCAACTACAGCCACGGTAAATCGGGTGTGTCAGTCGCGCTGGTGCAGCAGTTGCTGGCGCTGCTGAATCTGCAGATCACGCCACAGGTGCCGTCGCAGGGATCGGTGGGCTATCTGACCCACATGGCGCATATCGGTCTGGCGCTGATCGGCATCGGCGATGTGGAGTGGCAGGGCGAAATCATGCCGGCGCAGCAGGCGCTGGCCCAGGCGGGCGTAGCCCCTTATCGGCCAGGAGCCAAAGAGGGGCTGAGTCTGGTCAACGGTACGCCCTGTATGACCGGCTTAGCCTGTCTGGCGCTGGACGATGCCGCGCGTCTGCTGGACTGGGCGGATGTGACGGGCGCAATGAGTTTTGAGGCGCTGCGCGGTCAGCTGGTGGCGTTTGATCCGGAGGTGCTGGCGCTCAAGGCCAGCCCGGGAATACAGCGCAGTGGCGAACGCCTGCGCCAGTTGCTGAGTGACAGCCCGCTGCTGAAAGCGAGCGTCGGCATCCGGACTCAGGATGCGATGAGCCTGCGGTCAATGCCACAGGTACACGGTGCCTGCCGCGATCAGTTTGATCACGCCGCCCGTCAGGTGGAGACTGAACTCAATGCCTGTACCGATAATCCGCTGATTCTGGGAACGCCGCAGGGATGGCGCGTGGTGTCACAGTCACATCCGCATGGCGAATCGGTGGCTATGGCCTGTGACCTTCTGGCAATTGCGCTGGCGGAGCTGGGGAGTATTGCCGAACGACGGCTGGATCGGTTGGTGAACCCGCTGGTCAGCGGTCTGCCGCCGTTTCTGGTGGCTGAGCCGGGCGTCAATTCCGGCATGATGATTGCGCAGTACGTGGCGGCATCGCTCTGTGCAGAAAACCGTCAGCTGGCGCAGCCTGCGGTACTGGACAACTATGTCACGTCAGGATTACAGGAGGATCATCTGAGTCTGGGTACCGGGTCGGCGCTGAAACTGCTGAAGCTGGTCAGCAACGTCGATCACATCATCGCGATTGAATATCTGCTGGCGGCGCAGGCGCTGGAGTTTCACGGTGAATCACTGCTGGCAGCCGGCACGCGGCGCGCCTGGCAGCATCTGCGGCAGGTTGTTGAGTGCTGGCAGCAGGATCGCTGGCTGGCTCCCGACATTGCCCGCGCGGTGGCTCAGATAAAAGCGCACCGGGCCGATGCGCTTATGGGGTGAGGATTAATCGCGGCGTGCGTCCGGACGGACTAAATCAAAGCGCTGCGCTTCACTGATGCCGTAATAGGCGCTCGGACCACCTGCGCGCAGAATCGGTTCGGCTTTCGCGGTCTGATAAATGCCCTCTTCCAGCAGCGACTCATCGATGTGAATCGCCACCGCTTCTCCCATCACCAGCCAGCTGTCGAGCAGGTTGCCGCTGGCATCCTGCAGCTGAATCAGTTGCGTCAGGCGGCACTCGAAGTTGACCGGGCTTTCCGCCACCAGGCTGGCGCTGACCTGGGAAGCCGCCAGCGGGGTTAACCCGGCAAAGGCGAACTCATCCTGATCGGCAGGCAGCGAGGCGGAACTTTCATTCATCGCTTCCGCCAGCGGGCGGGTCGCCAGGTTCCAGACAAACTCTTTGGTCTCTGCAATATTCCGGACGCTGTCTTTCCAGCCGCTGCTGGCAAAACCGATAATCGGCGGATGATAGTTGAAGCAGTTAAAGAAGCTGTAAGGAGCCAGATTGCGCTGGCCGCTCGCGCTGACAGAGCTTATCCAGCCAATCGGGCGCGGCCCGATAATGGCGTTCAGCGGATCGTGCGGCAGACCGTGACCAGCACGGGGTTGATAGGAATAGCGTTTATGGCTCATAACTTCTCCAGCAGGGGATTTTATTTATCTTAGCCCGACAGCATCACCCGACGGAAACGGAAAGAGGTAAGCGGATGGTGCGGGTTTATTTTCCGCCGTCTACAGCGTATTGTACGCGCGCCTGAATAATTGAGAGAACGTATGAAAAAGTCAGCCAGCACGTCGCCCTTTCACGCCCGCAATCGCCATCAGGGCGAATACGATTTTGCCGCGTTAACCGCTGCCCATCCGCCGCTGAAGGCCAAAGTCCGGCCCAATGGTTATGGCGTGAAGTCCGTGGATTTTGCGGACCCGGAGGCGGTGATGCTGCTGAACCAGGCGCTGATCAAACTGTTTTACGACATCGACTGGCAACTGGCTCCCGGCTCACTCTGCCCGCCAGTACCAGGACGCGCCGATTACCTGCACTATCTTGCCGATCTGCTGGCGCTGGATAACAACGGCGTCATCCCGATGGCGGACGTACTCGATGTTGGCTGCGGCGCAAACTGCATCTATCCACTGATTGGTGCGGCAGAATATGGCTGGCGCTTTACCGGCACCGAGATTGATGAAGCCGCCATCAAAGCAGCTAACCGCATCGTCGCGGCCAATCCACGCCTGACGCGTCAGATCCGTCTGCGTCGTCAGAAAAACAACGATGCGGTGCTGGCGGGTGTGGTCAGCAAAACCGAATTCTTCAGCGCGGTAATGTGTAATCCGCCGTTCCACGCATCGCCAGATGAAGCGGTCGCAGGTTCGCAGCGTAAAGTCCGTAATCTTGGACTGGATAAGAGTGCGCCGCTTAACTTTGGCGGGCAGCACAATGAGCTGTGGTATCCCGGTGGCGAGAAAGGCTTTATCGGCAAGATGATCGCCGAGAGCGTGGCGCTGGGTCGTCAGATCGGCTGGTTTACCTCGCTGGTGTCGCGCAAAGAGAACTTACCGGCGCTGGAAAAACAGCTGCAGGCGCTCGACGTCGCTGAGGTGAGGGTGGTCAATATGGCGCAGGGTCAGAAGCAGAGCCGCTTCCTGGCGTGGAGTTTTATGGCTGCCGCCCAGCGCAGCAAACTGCTGAGTCGCCTGGGGAACTAGGATGCTCTTTACGCGGGTAACACGTTTATCTGCGGGATAAGAGAAAAAAGAACGGGCCGCTTAGCGGCCCGTTTTGATCAGGAGACGTGCTGCAGGAATTCGCGCAGACGTTCGCTGGGTGGATTGCTGATCAGGCTGTCGGGATCGCCATCTTCCGCAATCCGGCCTTTGTCGATAAAGATCAGACGCGATGCGACCTTCTGTGCGAAGCCCACTTCATGCGTCACAATCACCATCGTCATGCCTTCTTCCGCCAGATCCTGCATTACTTTCAGTACTTCGTGACGTAACTCCGGGTCCAGCGCTGAAGTGGGTTCATCAAACAGCATCATCTTCGGCTTAACCGCCAGCGCACGGGCAATGGCCACGCGCTGCTGCTGGCCGCCGGACAGCTCAGACGGGAAATGATGCGCCCGCTCGGCAAGGCCCACTTTGCCCAGCAGCTCACGCGCCAGCTGGCGTGCCGCCTCTTTGCTGGCACCACGCACCCGGATCGGACCAAAGGCGACGTTGTCCAGCGCACTCATCTGTGGGAACAGATGAAACTGCTGAAACACCATGCCCGCTTCCTGACGAATCAGGCGGTCGTCGACTTTCGGGTCATTCACGCGCAAGCCATCAACAATCAGCTCGCCGCTGGTGATCTCTTCCAGCTTGTTAATGCAACGCAGCAGGGTCGACTTACCGGAACCAGATGGGCCGATAATCACTACCACTTCGCCCTGGTTAATCTTCAGATCAATATTGTGCAGCACCTGGGTCTGGCCAAAATGCTTGGAGACATCTTTAAATTCAATCACAGGATTTTCACCCTTTTCTCAATGCGGCGCAGCACAAAGCTCAACACCAGCGTAATCACCAGATAGATGATCGCGACTGCGCTCCAGATTTCCAGAGCGCGGAAGTTACCGGCAATAATCTCCTGACCCTGACGTGTCAGTTCAGCCACACCGATAACGATAAACAGCGAAGTATCTTTGATGCTGACAATCCACTGGTTACCCAGCGGTGGCAGCATACGGCGCAGCGCCAGCGGCATAATCACGTAGCGCAGCGTCTCGCGGCTTGACAGACCAAGCGCCAGTCCGGCTTCGCGGAAGCCCTTGTTGATCGACAGCACCGCACCACGGGTAATCTCGGCAATATAAGCGCCAGAGTTAATCATGATGGTCACTACCGCCGCGCTGAAGGGATCAATGCGCAGGTCGGGGAACGCCATCGGCAGAGCAAAGTAGATAAACATCACCTGCACCACGATAGGGGTGCCACGGATGATTTCGATAAACACCAGTGCGATGTTATTAGTGATCCAGCCGCCGTAAGCGCGGGCAAAACCGGCTATCAGCCCGATGAACAGGCCGCCAACCAGTCCAATAATAGAGATAATCAAGGTCAGTTTAGCGCCTTCAAACAGCGCTGGCATGGCGGGCCAGATGACGCTCCAGTCAAAATCCATGGTGTCACTCCAGATATGTTGCGATGGAAAAAAGCAGGGAAAAAGTTTCCCTGCTGAAATCAGATAACGGGCAAATTATTATTTAGGTTCGGTGCCGAACCATTTTTTATAGAGCGTATTGTAGGTGCCGTTCTCTTTCAGGGTTTTCAGTGCGCCGTTTACCTTTTCACGCAAATCGTCGCTGCCTTTCGGGAAGGCGATACCATACTGCTGCGCTTCAATCGAATCGCCTACCGCTTTAAAGCGGCCTTTACCTGCGGTGTGGATGAAGTAAAGGATGTTAGGCGTGTCATGCAGCACGGCGTCCGCACGGTTGGTGCCCAGCTCCATGTAAGCGCTATCGATGTTCGGGAACTGACGCAGATCTTTAGATTTGATGTTGGCTTTTGCATATTCCACAGAGCCGGTGCCGCTTTTCACTGCGACGACTTTACCGTTCAGATCGCTGATACCTTTGATGTCGTTTTCATTGTTACGCACCATCACCTGCAGACCGCTTTTGTAATAGCCATCAGAAAATTCGATCGCTTTTTTACGTTCTTCGGTGATGGTGATACCCGCCAATGCCAGATCAACATTGCGCGTTTGCAGTGCAGGGATAATGCCGCTGAAGTCCATTGGCTTCAGGGTGTAATCGAGTTTCAGCTCTTTCGCAATGGCATCCCACAGATCCACATCAAAGCCGACATACTTGTCACCCTTTTTGAATTCAAACGGAACAAAGGCGGTATCGGTAGCGACGACCAGCTTCTTTTCTGCTGCAGTGGAGGAGAGGGAGAAGGCCAGCGCCAGCGCGGCCACAGAAACTTTTAACAGTGACTTCATCGTTTTTCCTTTTTTTACTACCAGGCGGCAGGGCCTGCGTTTGCGGCTTGTCATATGAAAGAATTATGCCAACATTGCAAAATCTGCGAAATCAGAGAGTTAAATAACATAGCTGACACGATTTTGCAGTTAATTCTGCCTTTGCACCATTTTTGTGCTCAGTTTTGGTGCAGGTGGCTGTTTTGGTGCAAGCGGTAGTGTGCCTCAGATGTTAAGGCTGTGAAGCGAAGGAAGGAAGAATTGTTAACAGGGTCATAAAAATGCGGTAACACAGACGTAAAAAAGGCGGGTTTCCCCGCCTGATTGACTGCATTGAGTCTTATTCAATGTTGGCTTCAATGAACCACAGGAATTTATCCAGATCGCGTGATGCCGCAGTAAAGATGTCAGCGGTATCTTCGTCTTTCACTTCAGAAATGGCTTTACGGGTATCGTTAGCAACAACGCTGTAGCGGTCTGCCAGTGCTTTCAGGTGATCCTGAACGCTATGGATATTCAGCGGATAGCTTTTCAGCGGCGTGGTGTCGTTAACAACCTGAGTAGTACCCAGCGCTACGCCACCCAATTGAACAATACGCTCAGCAATGGTGTCCTGATGATCGGTAATTGCAGTACGGAAGCCGTCCAGCATCTCATGCACACCGATAAAGTTGGCACCGCGCATGTTCCAGTGCGCCTGCTTAGTAATCAATGACAGGTCAATAAACTCGACTACCAGACGGTTCAACACCGCGATGGTGGCTTTCTTTTCATCTTCGGCCACGTCATTGCGGGTATAAATCAGGTCAGAAGATTTAGTTTTAACCAATTTAGCGGTACTCATCGTTTCAGTCCTCTCTTTGATGGTTGTCCTAATCAAGTACCGGATAAGTATAGCAGCGCTTTTCAAGTTTGCAGAAACGACTTTGACGATGGATGAAATAGTGTAGGTCTTAATTAAAAGCGGAACTGCGAGAAGAAGGTTAATACCATGTTAAAATATAAAATTCTTATTATATAGATTAAAATCATAAAGTTATGTGATTTTGTCAATAAGAGGTAAGCGCCTGTTTCAAAATAGTCAGAGCATGAAAGGGCGATGGTTAAGAATAATTCTCATGATGAGCATGATTATTATTTAACACGCCAGCAGCACCGGCTTAACGCGTTTATTTCTGACTATCGTCTGATAATTCAACACTGTTTAACTGACTCTTTTTCGGCCGCATGGTCAGCGTGGACCCGGCTGAGGCAATGATGATTGCCAGCAGCGCCAGCCACTGAAGCCCGGTCAGGGTTTCTCCCAGAAACAGCATGCCGGAAAAGGCGGCCATAGCCGGTTCCAGACTCATCAGCGTACCAAAGATGCGCGCTGGTAAGCGGGTGAGGGCGATCATCTCCAGAGAGTAGGGAATGGCGCTGGAGAGGAGGGCAACCAGCAACGCGATTGGCATCACGGCCCAGGTCCAGATGCCACTCTCTGCGAACGTCAGCCCCAGCGGCACAAAAATTACCGAAGCAATGAGCGAACCGATGGCAACTGTTGCAGGGCCATGCTCTGCGCCTGCCCGCTGTCCCGCCAGAATATAGATCGCCCAGCAGGCACCCGCGCCCACGGCCAGCGCTGCGCCCAGCGGATCAATCGCGGTCATGCCAGTGCCAAAAGGCAGCAGGAACCACAGACCAATCACCGCCAGCAGCACCCAGACAAAATCAAGCGGCCGGCGCGATCCAAACAGTGCCAGTGCAAGCGGGCCGGTGAATTCCAGTCCCACCGCCACGCCCAGCGGTACGGTACGAATCGCCAGATAGAACGTGAAATTCATGGTGCCCAATGCCAGACCGTACATCAGCAGAGGCAGACGTTGCTCCCGACTGAATCGTAAACGCCAGGGTTTGAAGATGACACAGAGGATCAGGGTGCCGAAGCCCAGGCGCAGCGCGGTGATACCGGTGGCACCCACGGCAGGAAACAGGCTTTTTGCCAGTGAAGCACCGCCCTGCAGCGACAGCATCGCAATCAGCAGTACGGCAATCGGCAATACGATCGGGGCAAGGTTTTTAGAAGCGGGAGAGGCAGACATCCTGTGTAATTTTCCTGGTCATCGACGTAATGAGTGAGCCAGTGTAAAGGAAATGGCGGGCAATAAATCAGGGAAATGCGTTTTTTAATTTGCCTTAGCTGAGCAAAATATGGCCAGAATCAGTGCCATTTTGGTAAAGAAATGTCAGGTTTTTTTAGGATTTAACTTAAAGACCGAAATGAGCACAAAATGATTATTGCAGAGAGATGACGGTTTTTATAAGAAAAATGAATGACATAGTATGTCGCATTAACTTCCTGTTACACCAAACTTTCTGTTAGACAACAAAATCCGGGCAGAGTTTCTCGCTATTTTTTGTTATATTTTCAGCGTTGTCAGGAGAGAAGTATTTTCACATTTGAGGTGGTTATGAAAAAAATTGCATGTCTTTCAGCATTAGCCTGTGTACTGGCAGTATCTGCAGGTTCAGCAATGGCACAGAGCACCGTAACTGGTGGCTATGCTCAGAGCGATTATCAGGGCGTTGCTAACAAAGCTAACGGCTTCAACCTGAAATACCGCTACGAAGACGGTTCTAACCCACTGGGTTGGATCGGTTCATTCACCTACACTGAAAAAGATCGTACCGAAGATGGCGTTTACAATAAAGGCCAGTACTACGGTGTGACCGGTGGTCCAGCTTTCCGTCTGAACGACTGGGCTAGCATCTATGGTGTTGTAGGTATCGGCTACGGTAAATTCCAGGGCAACGATACTTCATCACGTGATAAAACTGACACCAGCGACGTAGGTTTCTCTTACGGTGCAGGTCTGCAGTTTAACCCAATGCAGGACATCGCACTTGACGTTGGTTACGAGCAGAGCCGTATCCGTAACGTTGACGTCGGTACCTGGATTGCTGGCGTAGGTTACAGCTTCTAAGTTTAGCTTAGCTGACCTGCCAAAAAACGGCCCCTTGTGGGCCGTTTTTTATTGCGCTGATTTTACCCGCCACTTTCCCGGCTCTACCCGTTTTTCGCCTCTTCCTTAAATCTGAAGCCGATCAACAGCCATGCGACGTTATGCCGCAGGGCATCATGTTCTTTTGGGAATTTTAGAAAAAAGAGATGAGAAGGGGAGAAGTGCGCCTCTCAGCCGCTGGCTGAAAGGCACTAAATCAGGATTAGCCGCGCCAGATTAGATTCTGACAGCGACGATCGGCAGGCTTATGGCCCAGCAGTTTTTCAATCAACATCAGACGCAGTGTGAACGGGGAACGCGTCAGCAGGCACAGCCAGGATTTCATCTCCGTGGTTGTTTTCTTTTCAGCCTGGAAGCATTTGCTGCAATCTAAGCAACATTTCAGGGTGCTCATAGAATCACCTCCCAATCATTGTCGACGCGGTAGTCAGCAACCTGCGGTGAGAAGCGTCATCATCACCGGAGCAGCAAAGGATCAATAAAGATCTTACTTTTGCTGCTTACATTATCATCGAATATAGCACTGGCTATATCGTTTAGCCAAGGCTAATGACGAAAAATTTGAGCTTCTTTGCGGCTGGTTTACAATGAGCGCAGCTAAATCCGTACAGCAGCGTCAGTACGGGCAATAATAATGAGGAAGCTGAATGAGTCGTCGTGCTAAAAGCGTGGTTTCTGCGCCAAAAGGACCACTGAAAGATATTGAAGAGCATGTCGAAGGTTTTCGGCAGGTGCGTGAAGCGCATCGTCGGGAATTAATTGATGACTACGTTGAGTTAATCTCTGATTTGATTGGTGAATTTGGCGAAGCGCGTCAGGTCGATATGGCGGCCCGCCTGGGCGTTTCGCAACCGACAGTGGCTAAAATGCTGAAGCGGCTTGGCAGTGCCGGGCTGGTTGAGCAGGTGCCTTATCGCGGTGTCTTCCTGACCAGTGAGGGTGAGAAGCTGGCAGAGGAGAGTCGCGCCCGTCATCATATAGTTGAAAGTTTTCTGCTGGCATTAGGCATCAGTCCCGAAACGGCCCGACGCGATTCAGAAGGTATTGAGCATCACGTCAGTGATGAAACTCTGGCTGTATTTAAGAAGTTCTCCGAAACCCGTTAACGCTAAGGCGTACTCTCACCATGCCTCAACTGCTTCGATCTTTTTTGCATGACTCTATTTTGCATTTATTAATCGTGATTGGTGTAGTTCTGGCATGTCTGGCGGATTTCCGCTGGGCAGATCTGCCCGGTGCCGTAGACTGGCATACGATTATCACACTCACCGGGTTGTTGATTCTGACCAAAGGGCTGGAAACCAGCGGCTACTTTGACGTGCTGGGGGGACGACTGATTGCCCGTTTCCGGCACGAACGTGCGCTGGCACTGTTTATGGTGCTGGCTGCTGCGTTGCTCTCGACCTTTCTCACCAACGATGTGGCGCTGTTTATTCTGGTGCCGCTGACCTTAACGCTTCGGAAGTTCTCACATTTACCTATCTCGCGCCTGATCATTTTCGAGGCGCTGGCGGTTAATGCCGGATCGCTGCTGACGCCGGTCGGCAACCCGCAAAACATACTGCTGTGGAGTCACGGCAAGCTCAGCGTTATTGGATTCATTGTGCAGATGCTGCCGCTGGCCGCCTGGCTGCTGCTGAGCCTGGTGGTACTAACCTGGTTCAGCTTCTCAAAGCGGTCAATTGATAAGCATGACAATCCGGAACAGCCGGAGTGGCAGAAGCCGCTGTTTATCGTCAGCGTGGTGTTATACCTGCTGTTTATCGCCGGTCTTGAGCTGGAGATCACCGGCTGGATACTGCTGCTGATCCTCGCCACCTTCATGGTGATGGCGCGCCCGGTATTGCAGCGCATCGACTGGAGCCTGCTGGCGGTGTTTATCGCCATGTTTGTTGACGTCTTCCTGCTGACGCGTCTGCCGGTGATGCAGGCTCACTTTGATGCGGTGGCGCATTTCGGTCAGGGGCAGCTTTATCTGCTGGCGATTGGTCTGTCACAGGTGATCAGTAACGTCCCGGCCACGATTCTGCTGCTGCAGAAAGTCCCGCCGACCGATGTGCTTGCCTGGGCGGTTAATATTGGCGGTTTTGGTCTGCTGCCGGGTTCACTGGCTAACCTGATTGCCCTGCGAATGGCAAAAGATCGCGCCGTCTGGTGGCAATTCCATCTCTTTTCCATTCCTTTGCTGGCCTGGTCAATGGCCAGCGGCTGGCTGCTTCTGCGGTTGCTCAATTAGGCCCGACGCATCCTGCTGCCTCTCAGAGGTGGCAGGATGTGCGCCATTCCTCAAGTTTCGTAAAGTTGCACTGGATTTTGTCAGTTTCCGATATAAGGTTAACAGGACCTTTATGCCCGGAATCAGGGCCTTAGCCAGTGATGGGAACTATGAGCGAGAATAATCAACGCGATCCACACCAGCAGGACGCAGAAAACGCGACGGATAAAAACCGTCAGCCAGAGGAAAATCAGGACAACGACAAGCAGCCTGAGCGCAAACGCCCCGGTAAAAAGCCGCTGATTATTCTGGCGGTGGTGGTGGTGATTATGCTGATTGTCGGTCTGTGGTTCTGGTTATCTACCCGCAATATTGAAACCACCGACGACGCCTTTACCGAAGGCGATGCCGTTACCATTGCGCCTAAAGCCTCCGGCTATGTCGTGAAGCTGCTGGTGAAAGATAACCAGCGGGTTAAGAAGGGCGATCTGCTGGTGGAGATCGATCCCAGCGACAACCGTGCCCAGCGCGAGCAGGCTAATGCGCAGCTCGGCTTAGCGGTGGCTCAGCTGCATCAGGCGCAGGCGCAGCTGGCGCTGTCAAAGGTACAGTATCCGGCACAGCGCGATCAGGCTCTGGCCGATCAGGCTAAAGCAGAAGCGAATATGCTGAATGCGCAGGCGGATTATCGTCGCCAGCGTGGCGTTGACCCGCGCGCGACCAGTCAGCGTAATATCGACAGCGCCTCCGCGCAGTTACGTTCGGCGCAGGCGCAGTTACAGAGTGCGAAAGCCCAGGTTGAAGTCGCGTCACAGGTTGCCCTGCAGATTCGCCAGCAGGAAACCAATGTTGAAGCGCGTCAGCAACAGGTTGAGCAGGCGAAAGCGCAGTTAAGCACGGCCGATCTTAATCTCTCTTATACCCAGGTCCGCGCACCTTATGACGGGTTTATCACCAAGCGTAATGTTCAGCTGGGCACACTGGTACAGGCCGGTTCATCGCTGTTCTCGTTGGTCTCGCCTGAAATCTGGGTCACCGCGAACTTTAAAGAGTCTCAGCTGCAACGCATGAATCCGGGCGACAAAGTTGAGATCAGCATCGATGCCTGGCCTGATATGAAGCTGGAAGGGCATGTCGACAGCGTCCAGATGGGCTCTGGCTCGCGCTTCTCGACCTTCCCGTCAGAAAACGCCACCGGTAACTACGTGAAAATCGTTCAGCGCGTGCCGGTGAAAATCGTGATCGACAAGGGCCTGGATCCGAATCATCCACTGCCTCTGGGTCTCTCAGTTGAACCGAAGGTAACGGTGGAATGAGTACGGCGCAGAGCTGGAAACCGGCCAGTAATCCGTGGTTAGTCGCGATCACGGTGACGCTGGCGGTGTTTATGGAGATCCTCGACACCACCATCGTCAACGTGGCGCTGCCGCACATCGCCGGTTCGCTCTCCTCCAGTTACGATGAGTCAACGTGGGTGCTGACCTCCTATCTGGTGGCGAACGGCATTGTGCTGCCTATCTCTGCGTTCTTCAGCCGTCTGTTTGGGCGTAAACAGTTTTTCCTGATCTGCATTGTGATGTTCACCATCTGCTCGTTCCTGTGCGGCATCGCAACGGAACTGTGGCAGATCATTCTGTTCCGCGTGCTGCAGGGCTTTTTTGGCGGCGGATTGCAGCCCGTTCAGCAGTCCGTGCTGCTGGACTACTTCAAGCCGGAAGATCGCGGCAAGGCCTTTGGTCTCTCCTCTATCGCCATTATTGTGGCCCCGGTCATTGGCCCGACATTAGGGGGCTGGATCACCGACAACTACAGCTGGCGCTGGGTGTTCTTTATCAACATTCCGGTGGGCGTCCTGACCGTGCTGGCGATCTATCAGCTGCTGGAAGATCCACCGTGGGAGCGTAAGTGGGCTAAAGGTAAGCTGAAGATCGATTACATCGGTATCAGCCTGATTACCTTAGGGCTGGGTTGTCTGCAGGTGATGCTGGATCGTGGAGAAGATGAGGACTGGTTCGCCTCGCACTTCATCGTGCTGTTCGCCATTCTGGCGCTGATCGGCATTGTCGGGGCCATTTACTGGCTGATGTATGCCCGTAAGCCGGTGGTCGATATTCTGGTGATGAAAGACCGCAACTTCTGGGTGGCCGGGCTGCTAATGGCGGGCATGGCGATGATTCTGTATGGCAGTTCCGTGGTGCTGCCACAACTGGCACAGCAGGATCTGGGTTACACCGCCACCTGGTCAGGGCTGGTTTTATCGCCCGGCGCGGTACTAATCGTGCTAACGATTCCGCTGGTGCTGAAACTGATGCCGATTGTGCAGACGCGATACATCATCGCCTTTGGCTTCAGCTGTCTGGCTGTGGCGTTTTTCTACTCCGCCACCTTAACGCCAAATGTCGATTTCAAAACGCTGGTGATGATGCGCAGCGCGCAGTCAATTGGCCTGGGTTTCCTGTTTGTCCCACTGACGACGATCGCCTTTGTCACCATTCCGCAGCGGCTTAATGCGGACGCTTCGGCACTCTTTACCATGTTCCGTAACGTGGCCGGATCGATTGGCATCTCGCTCTCGACCGCAGCCATCACCGAGCGCGCACAGGCGCGGTCGGCGCACATGGTGCATAACATGACGCCGCTGAACGAGCCGTTCAACATTACGCTTCAGCACTGGGCGCAGGCGATCCGCGACTTTACCTCGGCGGTAGGCGATCCCGTCACGCTGGCAACCGGACAGCTCTATCAGGAGATGATTGCGCAGTCGCGTATTCTCGCTTACATCGATGTCTTCTCAGGCCTGAGTATTGTCGCCCTGATTTTGATCCCATTTTGTTGGCTGCTGTCGCCGATTAAGAGCGAAGGCAGTGCAGGAGCACACTAACATGAAGGTTTTTTACTCTCATCGCCTGAAACCCCTGAGTTTACTGCTGGCCCTTGGGCTGGCGGGCTGCGCCGTCGGGCCTGACTATCAGGCACCGAAACCTGTCATGCCGGGTAGCTATAACACCCTGGATTCGCAGGAGGCGTCGAAGCCGCAAAACGCCGCGATTAATTCCCGCTGGTGGCGCAGCTTTAACGATCCGCAGCTCGACAGCCTGATTGAGCGGGCCATCGCGGGCAACCTGAGCCTGCAGCAGACCGTGCTGCGCATTGCCGGTGCGCGTGAACAGCTGACGCAGGCGCAGGGCAGTCTGTTCCCCAGCCTGAGCGGTTCGGCCAAAGTGACGCGTCAGCAGCTCGGACTTAAAGGCTTGCTGGAATCCAATGGCGCAACCGATCAGCTCGATAGCAATGTGTCCAGCCAGCTTAACGGGCTGACCCAGCCGGTTAACCTCTATCAGGGCAGCTTTGACGCCAGCTGGGAGCTGGACCTGTGGGGCAAAGTGCGCCGTCAGGTTGAGGCCGCCAATGCCCAGCAGCAGGCCGCAATAGAACAACGCAATGATGCGCTGGTTTCGCTGGAAGCCGAAGTGGCGCGAGCCTGGCTGCAGCTGCGAGGCGCGCAGAGCACCATCCAGACGCTACAACAGCAGATTGAGATTGCGCAGCAGACGACTGAGCTGACCCAGAGCCAGCAGCGTAATGGTCTGGCTCCACTGACCGATGTTGAAAATGCCCGTGCCCAGCTCAGCACGCTGCAGGCGCAACTGCCGCAGTATCAGGCGCAGGCGCGGCAGGCGATGAATGGGCTGGCGGTGCTACTCGGTAAGACGCCGGGCGCGCTGGATGCTGAACTCAGTACGCCAAAAACGTTGCCGCCGCTGCCGCAGTTTGTTCAGGTGGGCATTCCTTCCACGCTGGCACGCCGTCGTCCTGATATTCGTCAGGCTGAAGCGACACTGCATGCACAAACCGCTGAGATCGGGGTTTCTGTGGCCCAGCTTTTCCCGAGTCTGTCTCTGACCGGCCAGCTTGGCGTCCGCAACACCGACGTCAGCTATCTGGATAACTGGAGCAGCCATTTCTACAGCTACGGCCCGTCTTTATCGATTCCGATTTTCCAGGGTGGACAGCTGGTGTCAAGCGTGAAGTTAGCAAGGGCGCAGCAGGCCAGCGCCGCGCTGGATTATCGTCAGACGGTGCTGACGGCGTTGCAGGATGTAGAGAATGCGCTGGTCAGCTACCGCGCCGATCAGCAGCGCGTTACCGCACTGGATGAGACGACCGGCGCCCTGCAGCGCGCCTTTGATCTCGCCAGCGACAGTTATCGTCAAGGGCTTTCGACCTTCCTGGAGGTGCTGGATGCGCAGCGTCAGCTGGCGCAGGCACAGGAGCAGGCGACTCAGGCGCGGATGCAGAGCGCACTCGATTTAGTGGCACTTTATAAAGCACTGGGCGGAGGCTGGGAAACGTACCAGAACGTTGATATGCCGGATTACCCGGTATTTGGCCCGGCCACGCAGGCTAATTAGTCCCCAGGCGGTCACTGCCTCTGCGAAGTGACCGCCTTATCTCCCTTCCATCCGCGTTAACACAGAAAGTTTCAACCTCTCAATGTCGTTCACGATGATCTAACCCGTTGAATAAGTGGGTGTCTCAGCAACACCCTGTCCGGTACAGTCAGCAGAAAATAAACCACGGGTAACAGCAGGGATATTATCGGCGCTTCTGGCTGGCGGTTATTTTTATGCTGCTGGTACATCCCGGATCCCGGTTTTTGAGCTGCATCACTTTTCTGAGTTTATTTGTTTGATGCTTTTTTAAAGCACCTTACACCAGGCTGAGCCAGGCAGAGCTGTTATTGCGCAGCGGAGCACTCTGCGATTAATCCGACTCTGCTGCAAATCGCAGCAGTAAAAAAGGATTAACAGGCGGCAAGGGGCATAATAAAAAACCACATAGGGTAATTGTTTTGCGCTATTTAACGGTGTTGCAGGCGGATTTTTAAGCATAATCTGTAAGCTGGTGTGACAGGGATCGCGATTGGAGCACTGTTTTAATCTGTTATTGTCGGGACACTGAGTGTAAATAATAATGCTGTGCACCCCGCTTTCAGCGGAGGGCGTTAACTGCCCGCTACCGGTATAATCTGGTTGAAATCGTTTTCATGAGCTGGGTAAAAGTGCGATTTGTTGTTAATTCAGCGTTAATAAAACGTCAGGTGCTGCCGTTTTTAATAGTGCTATTTTGGCTGAATTAATACTTAAGAATTATCTGTAGCGTAAAAATAATTTATTTTTTTATTTGAATTAGGTAGTCTTGGCGCTACAGTTTTATTAACCCCCCTTAATCAAGGACATTGTGATGAGTGACGCATTTAAGGTACTGAACAATATTCGCACATTACGTGCCCAGGCTCGTGAACTGCCACTGACCGATCTTGAAGAGATCCTGGAAAAATTAACCGTTGTTGTTACTGAGCGCCGCGAAGAAGCAGAAGCGGAAGAGACGCAGAATCGCGAAAAAGAAGAAAAGCTGTCTAAATATCGCGAAATGCTGCTGGCTGACGGCATCGATCCTAATGAATTATTAGGTGCGCTGGAAAGCGGGAAAAAACGTACCAAGCGTGCGCCGCGTCCGGCTAAATATTCTTACACCGACGAGAATGGTGAGCAGAAATCCTGGACTGGCCAGGGCCGTACTCCGGCAGCGATTAAAAAAGCGCTGGATTCCGGTAAAAGCCTGGACAGTTTCCTGATCGATTGATCAACACAATCCTTGTAAGTGGGAGCCGGGGGGCCATTATGGCCCTCCGGCTTTTTTATTTCTGCCGGGATATCAATCACCCCGCCAGGAATCCACGCCTGACGCTGGCGTGCGCTGCGTCACATCTGGCATAATAGCCGCCGTTTTTTCATCCATTCTCTTCACAAAGGTCAATGCCGTGTTAGTTAGCAGCAATATCACCATGCAGTTTGGCAGCAAGCCACTGTTCGAAAATATCTCCGTTAAATTTGGCGGCGGTAATCGTTACGGTTTAATCGGTGCGAACGGCAGCGGAAAATCCACCTTCATGAAGATTTTGGGTGGCGATCTGGTGCCTTCAGGCGGCAACGTCTCTTACGATCCTAATGAGCGCATCGGTAAGCTGCGTCAGGATCAGTTCGCCTTTGAACAATTCAGCGTACTGGACACCGTAATCATGGGTCACCATGAATTATGGGAAGTGAAGCAGGAGCGCGACCGTATTTATTCTTTGCCAGAGATGAGCGAAGAAGAGGGGTATAAGGTCGGCGATCTTGAGGCGCTTTACGGTGAGATGGACGGCTACAGCGCTGAGTCGCGTGCCGGTGAGTTATTACTCGGCGTGGGTATTCCGGTTGAGCAGCATTACGGCCCGATGAGCGAAATTGCGCCGGGCTTTAAATTGCGTGTGTTGCTGGCGCAGGCGCTTTTTTCAAATCCCGATATTTTGTTACTCGACGAACCGACGAACAACCTGGACATCGATACTATTCGCTGGCTGGAGCAGGTGCTGAACGAGCGTGACAGCACCATGATTATCATTTCGCATGACCGTCATTTCCTTAATATGGTCTGCACCCACATGGCCGATTTGGATTATGGCGAGCTGCGGGTTTATTCCGGTAATTATGACGAATATATGACCGCTGCAACGCAGGCACGTGAACGTCTGTTATCGGATAATGCGAAGAAGAAGGCGCAGATTGCTGACTTACAATCGTTCGTCAGTCGTTTTAGTGCCAACGCCTCTAAATCGCGTCAGGCGACATCACGCGCAAAGCAGATGGATAAAATTAAACTGGATGAAGTGAAAGCTTCCAGTCGTCAGAACCCGTTTATCCGCTTTGAGCAGGACAAGAAGTTGTTCCGTAATGCGCTGGAAGTGGAAGGTTTAACAAAAGGCTTTGATAACGGTCCGCTGTTTAAGAATTTAAATCTGCTGCTGGAAGTGGGTGAGAAGCTTGCGGTGATCGGTGCCAACGGTATTGGTAAGTCGACGCTGCTGAAATCGCTGGTGGGTCAGCTTACGCCAGATAATGGCACCGTTAAATGGTCAGAGAACGCGCGTATTGGTTATTACGCTCAGGATCACGCCGATGATTTTGCCAATGACCTGACAGTATTTGACTGGATGAGTCAGTGGAAACAGCCTGGCGATGATGAGCAGACCATTCGCGGTATTCTGGGTCGCCTGCTGTTTTCACAGGATGATATTAAGAAGCCGGCCAAAGTGCTTTCCGGTGGAGAGAAGGGTCGTATGCTGTTCGGTAAGCTGATGATGGAAAAACCGAACATTCTGATTATGGATGAGCCGACCAACCACCTCGATATGGAGTCGATTGAATCGCTCAATATGGCGCTGGAGATGTATGAAGGGACGCTGGTATTTGTTTCACACGACCGTGAATTTGTCAGCTCGCTGGCAACCCGCGTGATAGAGCTGAAAGCAGACCGTGTGGTGGACTTCACCGGTAATTACGAAGATTACCTGCGGAGTCAGGGTATCGTCTGATAAAACCGGGGTGGCTTAGGCCACCCCGGTTTTTATGCCGATAAGTGGGTTATATGCTTTTAGCTTGTTAGCTAGCATGGGCTGAGCAGCATGCCAGGCTCAGGGATTATCTGGCAGCAACGCATGTGCTTAAAGCGCAGGGAACACGGTCAGAGGAGGAAAGCGTCCCGCGCCAGGGACAAAAACGCCGGGAGCGTTTTTGAACAACGCAAAGCGTTGGCGCGGTACGGGCGCACCTCAGGGATGAGGTGCGTAATCGCGCGGGCAGAGCGCCCAGGGATGGTTTAAGCGACGTTCCGATCTGACCGTGTTCACTAAAGCAGGCAAAGCTTCAAAACAGCGCTGGCTTCATGGCGCAGATGTTTTGCTTCTATCGTTAAGCCCCACAGCCACACACTTCACAATGCGCGTCCTGCGCGACCTTCATGCTGCGAAACTCCGCGCTCATCGCATCGTACATCAGCAACCGGCTGGTAGCGGGTGTGCCGAATGCGGTCAGCACTTTAATCGCTTCCATCGCCTGCATCGCACCAATGACGCCAACCAGCGGGGCCATGACGCCCGCTTCCACGCAACTCAGGGTCTGTTCACCAAACAGGCGGCTGATGCAGCGATAACAGGGTGTACCGGGCTGCCAGTTGAATACGCTGATCTGGCCTTCCATCCGAATCGCGGCGCCTGAAACCAGTGGTACCCGCTGCTGCCGACAGAGGCGGTTGAGTTGCTCACGCACTACAACGTTGTCGGTGCAGTCCAGCACCACCTGCTGCCGGGCAATCAGCGCCAGCAGCGCCGCATCATCCAGTTGTCCGTTGACCGGATGCACGTGGCAGTGCGGATTGATGGCGGCCAGGCTTTGCGCGGCGGAGTCCACTTTGGCGCGGCCAATATCCGCGTCATGATGCAGGATCTGCCGTTGCAGGTTGGAGTGCGACACGGTATCGAAGTCGAGCAAAGTCAGATTGCCAACACCCGCCGACGCCAGGTAGGGCGCGGCAGCGCAGCCGAGTCCGCCTAGCCCGACAACCAGCGCATGACTCGCTTTCAGACGTTCCTGACCGTCGAAATCAAAGCCGCGCAGGACAATCTGCCGGTTGTAGCGCAGCATCTCCTCATCGCTTAATTCAGGCAGCATTTACGCCTCCAGCAGGGCGTTGAATGGCTCTACCTCAACCCATTCGCCCGGCTCAACGTTGCCGCGATCCCGTTCCAGCACAATGAAGCAGTTTGCCTGGGCGAAAGAACTGAAGACGTGCGAACCCTGCATTCCGGTGGTCTCCACCTCCAGTTCACCCTGTGCATTCTGGCGCAGGATGCCGCGCTGGAAGTCCAGGCGGCCCGGTGACTTTTTCAGTCGCGAGGTGCAGCGCACTTTCTGACGAGGTGGCAAGGCGGATTTTTGCTGGCCGGTGAGGGTGGCAAGAAGCGGCTGGACGAGCTGATAAAAGGTCACGGCGGCGGAGACCGGATTGCCCGGCAGACCGCAGAACCAGCTGCTGTTGAGGCGGCCAAAGGCAAACGGTTTGCCGGGCTTGATCGCCAGTTTCCAGAAGCTGATAGCGCCCAGCTCTTCCAGCATATTTTTGGTGAAGTCCGCTTCGCCCACCGAGACGCCGCCGGTGCTGATCACCACATCGGCCTGCCGATCGGCTTCCTCAAATGCTGCGCGAAGGGCGGTGGGATCATCTTTGATGATGCCAATGTCAATAACTTCGCAGCCGAGCTTATGCAGCATCAGTGAGACTGCAAAACGGTTGGTGTCGTAAATCTGGCCTTCTGCCAGCGGCTCACCGACCGGCTGGAGTTCATCGCCAGTGGAGAAGATAGCGACCCGCAGTTTTCGCAGCACGCTGACTTGTGCGATACCCAGCGAGGCGAGCAGCGGCAGCTCGGCGGCACCCAGACGGGTTCCTGCTTCCAGCACCACATGGCCTGGCTGAATATCGTCACCGGTCAGACGGATATTTTGTCCCTGGCGCACCGGTGCGGTGATCACAATCGCATCGCCCTGGGTTTCTGTCTGCTCCTGCATCACTACCGCTTCACAGCCTGCGGGCACCGGCGCACCGGTCATGATACGGATCACGCTGCCCTGCGGCCACTCACCGCTGAATGGCGCGCCCGCAAAAGCTTTACCTGCCACGGGGAGCGGCTGTCCGCTGCTGACATCCGCCAGCCTGACGGCGTAGCCATCCATCGCGGAGTTATCAAAGGGCGGCACGGCAATCGGGGAGGTGACTGCTTTTGCCGTAATGCGGCCGACCGCTTCAGCCAGCGACACGCTAAGTGAGTCGGTGACGGGCGTCAGCTGTGACAGCATTTTTTGTTGCGCCTCCTCAAGGGAGATTAAACCTGCAGTAAAACTTTCCATGAACAGTCCAGCCTGGTTAACTCAGATGCTGCCTATTATGGGTCGGATTGGCCGCTGAGTCACATCGGTGTCGGCCTGGCGCGCCGGTTGTTATGGCAAAAAGGAAATAGGGTGGTAAGAAAAGGTTATAACCACAGGAACAGTTTCCGCTTTACAACACTTAGCAGGCTTTCTATAGTCAAAAATCACTCAAATTGGGTGAAAACCATTTTAAATCAGTGTTTTTCGTCCCGATGCAACCACAGGGTAGAGCGTTATGGTCAATGCAGTGATCGCCATTCACGGCGGCGCAGGTGCTATTTCGCGCGCAGCAATGAGCGCCGAAAAGGAACAAGGCTATCGTCAGGCGCTCCACGATATTGTCACTCAGGGTCAGCAGATACTGGCTCAGGGTGGCAGCGCCCTCGATGCGGTGACCGAGGCGGTGCGACTTCTGGAAGAGTGTCCGCTGTTCAACGCCGGTAAAGGTGCAGTGTTCACCCATCAGGGCACCCATGAACTCGATGCCTGCATTATGGATGGCCGTACGCTGGATGCGGGCGCGGTCGCGGGCGTAATGCAGGTTCGCAATCCGGTGCTGGCGGCACGTGCCGTGCTGGAAAAAAGCGAGCATGTGCTCTTTATCGGCGAGGGCGCAGAGCAGTTTGCAGTGGCGAACGGACTGGAAACGGTTGCACCTGATTACTTCTCAACGCCGGAACGCTGGGAGCAGTTGCAGCGCGCACTGAACAGCAATACGGCGGTACTGGACCATGATGGCGCTGCGCACAGCGACGATCCGCTGGACCCGGACCGTAAGTTCGGCACGGTAGGCGCTGTCGCGCTGGATCTGGCGGGCAACCTCGCTGCTGCGACGTCTACGGGCGGTATGACCAACAAACAGGCCGGGCGGGTCGGCGACTCGCCGCTGCCGGGTGCAGGCTGCTACGCCAGCAACGACAGCGTGGCGGTCTCCTGTACCGGCACCGGTGAAGTCTTTATGCGCACGCTGGCGGCTTACGATGTGGCTGCGCAGATGCGCTACGCCGGGCGCTCGCTGCAGCAGGCTTCAGTTAACGTCATCCATGACAGCGTGCTGGAACTGGGCGGCAGCGGCGGGCTGATTGCGGTCGATCGCGCGGGCAACGTGGCGCTGCCGTTTAACAGCGAAGGCATGTACCGGGGCGTTGCGCGTGTCGGCGAAGCGGCGGAAGTCGCTATTTATCGCGAAAGTTAAGGAGCAGTGATGAGCGACAGGCAAATGTTACCGCCGCTGGCCCCTGAGCAAGTACTGGCGGTGCGCGATCTCACTGTGCGTTTTCAGCATGAAGACACCGTCACCGACGCGGTGCGTCATTTGTCTCTCGATCTGTTTCGCGGCGAAACGCTGGCGCTGGTGGGAGAGTCAGGTTCCGGGAAATCGGTCACCTCGCTGGCACTGATGCGGCTGATTGAGCAGGCGGGCGGAATTGTAAGCGGCGAGGTGCAGTTGCGCCGTCGTAATGGTGACGTGATGGATCTGATGCGTGCCTCAAAAGGTCAGATGCGTCGGGTGCGCGGCGCGGATATGGCGATGATCTTTCAGGAGCCGATGACCTCGCTGAATCCGGTCTTCCCGGTGGGCGAGCAGATCGCCGAGTCAATCCGCCTGCATCAGGGCATGAGCCACGCCGGTGCGCTGGCCGAGGCACGCCGGATGCTGGATCTGGTGCGCATCCCCGATGCGCACAATGTCTTGTCCCGCTTTCCGCACCAGTTGTCGGGCGGGATGCGTCAGCGCGTGATGATCGCGATGGCGCTCTGCTGCAAACCCGCGTTACTGATTGCCGATGAGCCGACCACCGCGCTCGACGTCACTATTCAGGCGCAGATTCTGCAGCTCATCCGCGTGCTGCAAAAAGAGATGCAGATGGGGGTAATTTTTATCACTCACGATATGGGCGTGGTCGCCGAAATGGCCGACCGGGTTCAGGTGATGTATCGCGGCGAAGTGGTGGAAAATGCCCCGGTCGCCGAACTGTTCAGCGCACCACAGCAGCCCTATACCCAGGCGCTGCTGGCGGCGGTGCCAAAGCTCGGCTCGATGCAGGGCCAGCCTTTGCCTGCCAAATTCCCCTTGCTGCACAGTGATGCCGTTGATGATGTGCCGCAGGATACGGTACGCCGCCTGCAGCCTCCGATTTTGCAGGTGCGCGACCTGGTCACCCGCTTTGACATTCGCGGCGGCCTGCTGAATCGCGTTAAAAGCCGCGTTCACGCTGTCGAAAAAGTCAGTTTTGATCTCTATGCCGGTGAGACGCTGGCACTGGTGGGGGAGTCTGGCTGTGGTAAATCGACCACCGGGCGCTCGCTGCTGAAGCTGGTGGCCAGTCAGGGCGGCACGCTGACGTTTGACGGACAGCGGATAGACCATCTTTCAGGTGCCGCACTGGCGCATCTGCGCCGCGACATTCAGTTTATTTTTCAGGATCCCTATGCCTCGCTGGATCCCCGGCTGACCGTCGGCTTCTCAATTATGGAGCCGCTGCTGGTCCACAAAGCGATGCCGCGTCGCGAGGCCGAGCAGCGCGTTGCCTGGTTGCTGGATAAAGTGGGACTGCTGCCGGAACATGCTCAGCGTTATCCGCACGAGTTTTCCGGCGGGCAGCGTCAGCGCATCTGTATAGCCCGCGCGCTGGCGCTGAATCCCAAAGTGGTGATTGCCGACGAGTCCGTCTCGGCGCTGGATGTGTCGATTCAGGCGCAGATTATTAATCTGATGCTCGACCTGCAGCGCGAGTTTGGCATCGCTTTCCTGTTTATTTCTCACGATATGGCGGTGGTGGAGCGGATTAGCCACCGCGTGGCGGTGATGTATCTCGGTCAGATTGTCGAGATGGGGCCGCGTCAGGCGGTGTTCGAACAGCCCCAGCATCCCTACACCCGAAAACTCATGGCAGCGGTGCCGGTCGCCGATCCGGCTCACCGGCGTCGCGAACGAGCCTTACTGGTCGATGAGATCCCCAGCCCGATCCATGCGTTAGGGGATGAACCTGAAGTGGCGCCGCTGATGGAGGTGGCTCCGGGCCATTTCGTCGCTCGCCACGTTATCAGCGCGACCTGAACAGTGAAGATGTCGCCCCGGCGACCAACCCGACAGGGATTACAGGAGAACAAGATGCAGATGACGATGCGTAAAGGGTTACTGGCGGCTGGCGTGTTAAGCAGCGCAATAACATTGCCCGCGTGGGCAGCACAGGATGCGGTGATTGCCGTCGCGTCCAACTTCACCACGCTCGATCCCTATGATGCCAACGACACGCTGTCGCAG
The DNA here is from genome assembly GCF_058148845.1 of Pantoea sp. RCC30.1. Lineage (NCBI taxonomy): Bacteria > Pseudomonadati > Pseudomonadota > Gammaproteobacteria > Enterobacterales > Erwiniaceae > Pantoea > Pantoea sp. RCC30.1. Next base: position 71,980 of record NZ_JBXUHX010000009.1, read on the forward strand.
GCAGTCGCAAAATCTTTTTATCAGGGCCTGTTTGGCTTCGATAAGGATATGAAACTCACCAACGTGCTGGCGGAGAGCTATCAGGCCAGCGCCGACGGTCTGACCTACACCATCAAGCTGCGTCCCGGCGTTAAATTCCAGGATGGCACGGACTTCAATGCGGAAGCGGTCAAGGTCAACCTCGATCGCGCCAGCAACCCGGATAACCATCTCAAGCGCTACAACCTGTTTAAACGCATCGCCAGCACCGAAGTGGTGGATCCAACTACGGTGAAAGTGACGCTGAAAGAGCCGTTCTCTGCCTTTATCAACAACCTGGCCCATCCGGCGGCGGCGATGATTTCGCCCGCCGCGCTGAAAAAATATGGCAAAGAGATCGGTTTCCATCCGGTGGGAACCGGCCCGTTTATCTTTGAAACCTGGAACCAGACCGATTTTGTGAAGGTGAAGAAGTGGGACGGCTACTGGAAGCCGGGCTATCCGAAGCTGGACAGCATCACATGGCGCCCGGTGGTGGACAACAACACCCGAGCGGCGATGCTGCAGACCGGTGAAGCGAACTTTGCATTTCCGGTGCCTTATGAGCAGGTGAAGCTGCTGGAGAAGAACAGCAAGCTGGATGTGGTGACCTCGCCTTCCATTATGCAGCGTTACATCAGCCTCAACGTCACGCAGAAGCCGTTCGACAACCCGAAGGTACGTGAAGCGCTGGAATATGCCATCAACCGTCAGGCGCTGGCAAAAGTGGCCTTCTCCGGTTACGCCACACCCGCTACTGGCATTGTGCCGCCCGCTGTCGACTTTGCGCAGACTTATCCGGCCATTAGCTACGATCCGGCGAAGGCCAGGGCGCTGCTGAAAGAGGCAGGCTACCCGAATGGATTTGAAACTACGCTCTGGTCGTCACATAACCACAGCACCGCACAGAAAGTGTTGCAGTTTACCCAGCAGCAGCTGGCGCAGGTTGGCGTGAAGGTAAAAGTCACGGCAATGGATGCGGGCCAGCGTGCCGCTGAAGTGGAAGGCAAAGGCCAGAAGGAGAGCGGTGTGCGGATGTTCTACACCGGTTGGTCCGCCTCAACGGGTGAAGCAGACTGGGCGCTGACGCCACTGTTTGCTACCGCAGCCTGGCCACCGGCGATCTTCAATACGGCGTTCTACAGCAATCCTAAGGTCGATAAAGATCTGGCCGATGCGCTGAAAACCACTGACCGTGCAGAGAAAGCGCGTCTCTATAAAGATGCACAGGACACCATCTGGCAGGACCATCCGTGGATCCCGCTGGTGGTTGAGCAGCTGGTTTCTGCCAACAGCAAAAACCTCAGCGGTTTTTATGTGATGCCCGATACCTCATTCAATTTTGATGAGGCCACTCTGAAGTAACGGAGCCGGCCAACCCGCGTGGCTGGCCGCAGCTGCAGGATGTTGCATGTTTAACTATTTTCTCAAACGACTCTTTGGGCTGATCCCGACGCTGCTGATTGTGGCGGTGCTGGTGTTCCTGTTTGTTCACCTGCTGCCGGGTGATCCGGCACGCCTGATCGCCGGGCCGGAAGCCGATGCTTCGGTGGTGGCGCTGGTGCGTCAGGAGCTGGGACTGGATCAGCCGCTGCCGCAGCAGTTCTGGCACTTTATACTGAATGCGCTGCAGGGCGATTTCGGCCAGTCGATGGTCTCGAAGCGGCCGGTTGCGGATGAGATCGCCTCGCGCTTTATGCCGACCCTGTGGCTGACGCTGGCCAGCATGATCTGGGCGGTGATTTTTGGCATGACCATCGGCATCGTTTCGGCTGTCTGGCGTAACCGCTGGCCCGATCGGCTGGGCATGACGCTGGCGGTGTCGGGCATTTCGTTTCCCGCCTTTGCGCTGGGTATGCTGCTGATGCAGGTCTTCTCGGTGGAGCTGGGCTGGCTGCCAACCGTCGGTGCCGACAGCTGGAAACATTACATTCTGCCCTCGATCACCTTAGGTGCGGCGGTGGCGGCGGTGATGGCGCGCTTTACCCGCGCCTCATTCGTGGAGGTGATGCAGGAAGATTACATGCGGACCGCCCGGGCTAAAGGGGTGCGCGAGTCGCTGGTGGTGGTGAAACATGGCCTGCGCAACGCGATGATCCCGGTGGTCACGATGATGGGACTGCAGTTTGGTTTTCTGCTGGGGGGATCGATCGTCGTCGAGGTGGTGTTTAACTGGCCGGGGTTAGGTCGTCTGCTGGTCGACTCCGTGGCGATGCGCGACTATCCGGTTATTCAGGCAGAAGTGCTGCTGTTTTCACTGGAGTTTATTCTGATCAATCTGTTTGTCGATATGCTCTATGCGGTGATTAATCCCGCTATTCGCTTTAAGGAGTCGCGATGAAAAACTGGCGACGTGAGGCGGCACTGAAAACAATGCCGCTGATGACGGAAAATCGGGTGCGCACGCCGTGGCGAGAGTTCTGGCGGCGTTTCCGGCTTCAGCCGGTGGCGTTGGTGGCCGGGGCTTTTGTGCTGCTGTTGATTGTACTGGCGGTTATCGCTCCGTGGATTGCGCCGTTCGACGCAGAGAACTACTTCGATTATGAACGGCTCAACGAAGGTCCGTCGCTTCTGCACCTCTTTGGCGTCGATTCGCTGGGGCGCGACATCTTCAGCCGGGTGCTGGTCGGCACGCGTATTTCCCTGATTGCCGGTTTCTTCTCGGTGGTGATCGGCGCACTGATTGGCACCTTCTTTGGTTTGTTAGCCGGTTACTACGAAGGCTGGTGGGATCGCATCACCATGCGCATCTGCGATGTGCTTTTTGCCTTCCCCGGCATTCTGCTGGCGATTGCGGTGGTGGCGATTATGGGCAGCGGCATGAGCAACGTGATTGTGGCGGTCGCTATCTTCAGTATTCCGGCCTTTGCCCGCCTGGTGCGAGGTAATACGCTGGTGCTGAAGCATCAGACCTATATTGAGTCGGCACGCAGCATCGGTGCATCTGACTGGACGATCCTGATGCGGCATATCCTGCCCGGCACAGTTTCGCCGATTGTGGTCTATTTCACTATGCGGGTCGGTACCTCTATCATCACTGCCGCCAGCCTGTCGTTTCTGGGGCTGGGCGCACAGCCGCCAACGCCAGAGTGGGGCGCGATGCTGAATGAAGCCCGGGCCGACATGGTGATTGCCCCTCACGTGGCCCTTTTCCCCAGTCTGGCCATCTTCCTCACGGTTCTGGCATTTAATTTGCTCGGCGACGGACTACGTGACGCGCTTGATCCTAAACTAAAGAGATGAAACCTTTCGATTATGATCAGGACTTCAGCACTATCGACTTCCGCCAGCATCCCGAACTTTATCAGGTCGGGCGAGGCGAGCAGGGTGTGCTGATGGTCGAGCCCTATAAGAGCGAAATTCTGCCGCACTGGCGTTTTCGTACCGTCCCGATTGCTGAAGAGTCCGCTGAGAAAATCATGGCGCTGTTTGAGGATTACCGGCGTCAGGACGATTTTGTCGGCATGGATATGGCGCGCAAATTTATCCAGATGGGATATACCCGCGCGCGCCGTTACAGCAACCACAAAGGCGGACGAAAGTATGACGCGGACGGCAAAGAGCTGCCGCGCGGCGTCAACGAGGAAAAGGCCGCTGCGGCGGCCATTTTCAAAGGTTACTGGGACAAACTGCGTGCAGATGAGGACTATCTGAAACGTAAAAAAGCGCATCAGCAGCAGTATGGTTAAAGGCTTAATCCTTTTCTCCCGGCAGCAGATAAGCCTGCTGCCGTTGATAGGTTGACCCGTCTCTCCTGGCATCTCTCCGGTTCCATTCACAGATTGCAAGACTCGCAACGTTGATCAGCCAACGTCGGACACCCGCAGAAAAGAAAACTTTTCTGCTATCGGGCAGGCGGCGTAAAGTAATGAAAAAACGCGTAAAAGACATTTCAGGCCACCGGCGAAAAAACGGGCTGTTTAAAGCCTGCATTTTCCAGTAACTGACCGTCCTGTAAAAAGAAATGATTTTTCCAGCAAGCGGTCAGTGGATAAGCGAAACGCTGACAGTGGCCGCTGTTTACAGCATCCGGTAAAACGCGGGTTGATATTCACTTGTTTTCATTAATAATAAACGGGCAAACCCCACTGAGGGGGCTATGCCCCTCAGGTAATGAAATGGATAATGTGAGAGCTAAATAATGAAAGAGATCATCAACGGATTTCTGAATTTCCAGCAGAATGTGTTTCCTGAAAGGAAGGATCTTTTCAAAAGCCTGGCATCAAATCAAAATCCGAAAGCGCTGTTCATCTCCTGTTCAGACAGCCGTCTGGTGCCTGAACTGGTGACGCAGCAGGAGCCAGGAGAGCTGTTCGTTATCCGCAATGCGGGCAACATCGTTCCCTCATTCGGCCCGGAGCCAGGCGGTGTCTCCGCCACTATCGAATATGCGGTAGTCGCGCTGGGCGTCTCCGATATCATCATCTGTGGTCACTCTAACTGTGGTGCCATGAACGCCATCGCCTCCTGCGCCTGCATGGATACCATGCCTGCGGTTGAGCACTGGCTGCGCTATGCCGATGCGGCAAAAGCGGTGGTCGAGCAGCGTGAGTATGACTCGCCAGAGAAGAAGCTGAACGAGATGGTCAAAGAGAACGTCATCGCCCAGCTGAACAACATGAAAACCCATCCTTCTGTGTCCGTCGCGCTGCGTAACGGTAAGCTGCGTCTGCACGGCTGGGTTTACGATATCGAAAGCGGCACCATTATGGCGCTGACTCAGGGTGGCAAACAGTTCATCACCCTGTCTGAGAATCCTGATACCTGCTTTGAGTAATATTTTCGCCCGCTGTGCTCTGCAGCGGGTTTCCTGCTACTCACCCTACATAACAGCGTTAAACCGCCACTGTTATTCTGCATTTCCCGTCTGACTTATCTATGCTTGCTTAAACCTTTCTGATACAAGCGAGTTGATGATGCGTAAAACTTCCGTTGCTGCTCTTCTGGCGTTCTCTGCAGTGCTGCTCAGTGGTTGTACTTCTCATGTTGCTGATAAGCACCAGTATTCAGGTTTTCTAAGCGATTACAGCCAGTTGCAACCGACCACGTCAGCCAGTGGTGAACCGACTCTGCGCTGGATTTCACCCGACTATCAAAGCAGCCATTATAAAGATGTGCTTTATACATCGCTGGTCTACTACCCGGCGGCGCGCCCCACGCCACGCGTCACTCAGCAAACGCTGGATCAGGTGCTCAGTTACACAGACATCCAGTTAAAAGGCGCGTTAGCGACCCGCCTGCCGCTGGTGAATCAGGCTACGCCGCATACCCTGAAGGTACGGGCCGCCATTACCGCCGTGTCAGCAGAAAATCAGGGCGTGCAGTTTTATGAAGTGGTACCGGTTGCCGCGGTCGTTGCCAGCACCATGGCGGCGTCAGGGCATCGTACTCAGAACAGCGAACTGTTTCTGGAGATAGAAGCCAGCGATGCGGTGACGGGCAAACCGCTGATCCGGGTGGTTCGCAAGGCCTTTGGCAAAACGGTCAGCAACAGCAATACGCCGATCACCTTTGCCGAGCTGAAGCCTGGTATTGATGCGATGGTGCGTGACACGGTAAGTTTTAACGCGCCCTGACTCTGACGGGCGACAGAGCGGTGTCGCCCTGATTAATCTTTTGTAAATCCTCAACATCATTGCAGAGGGGCTGACTACGCTTAAGGGCATTCTATCCCGTCAGGAGATCGTTATGGCCCGTTTCTCAACAACCTTGTTGCTAAGTGGCGCACTGTTCTGTACCGCCCCCCTGTTTGCCGCTGACGTAAAGGTCGAGGTATTACAGGATAAGTTACAACATCCATGGTCCGTCGCCTTCCTGCCCGACAACAAAACGCTGCTGATTACCGAACGTAGCGGACAACTACGCAGCTGGAGCCCGGAGAAGGGCCTTTCGCAGCCGATCCAGGGGGTGCCAAAGGTCTGGGCAGAACGGCAGAGTGGCCTGCTGGATGTGGTGCTGGCACCCGATTTTGCCACCAGTCGTCGCGTCTGGCTTAGCTATACCGAAGCGAACAGCAGTGGCAAAGCGGGCGCGGTGGTAGGCGTGGGCACACTGAGCAAGGATAACCGGCAACTCAGCGATTTCCGCGAGGTGATTCGGCAGACGCCGATGCTCTCCAGCGGCAACAACATCGGTACCCGGCTGGCGTTTGATACCCAGGGCTATCTCTGGATCGCCTTCGGCGATAACTTTGCCAGCAGCGCTGCGCAGGATCTCGATAAGCTGCAGGGCAAACTGCTGCGGCTCAACGCTGATGGCAGCGTGCCGGACGATAACCCGTTTGCGAAACAGCGCGGCGCACGGCCAGAGATCTGGGCCTATGGTTTGCGTAATCCGCAGGGGCTGGCGCTTAACCCCTGGACCGGTAAGATATGGGAAAATGAGCATGGCCCGCGCGGCGGCGATGAAGTAAATATCATGGAGCAGGGCAAGAATTACGGCTGGCCGCTGGCAACCTACGGCATTGACTATAGCGGTGACAAAGTGCCGGAGTCACAAGGCACACAGGTTGCGGGTACTGAACCGCCGCTTTATCACTGGAAGGATTCTCCGGCCATCAGCGGCATGGCGTTCTACAATAGCGCCCGTTTTCCGCAGTGGAAAAACTCGCTGTTTATCGGCGCTCTGAAAGAGAAAAACCTGATTCGTCTGAGTATCAACGGCGAGAAAGTGGTGGAAGAGCAGCGTCTGCTGGACGATCAGAAGGCGCGCATTCGCGATGTGCGTCAGGGGCCGGATGGCTGGCTCTATGTGCTGACCGATGAGGCCAATGGCAAGCTGCTGAAAGTGGGATTAGCGCAGGACGCTGGCGCGTCCCGCGGTTAAAAGCCTGTCCCAGACTATTTTATTTGTCAGTCTGGACCTGGGCAGTGCTCACACAGGCTGCTTTAGCAACCTGAACGCCCGTCAGGGCAGCCCTGAAGGGGCGAGCGCAGCGAGTAATCCTCACGGACTACGTATACTACGGATTGTTCCGCGCTGTCCGTGTCCAGGCTGCCAGCAACAATACGCCTGATGGACCAGGCGCTGAGTCAGCGCGCCCAGTGATAAACCTGCCAGCCGCGGTTTAACGCTTCCTGGTGCAGCCGTTCGTCAGGGTTGATGACATGGGCATGATCGGCCTGTTCCAGTAGCGGCAGGTCGTTCATCGAATCGCTGTAGGCCCAGGTGCGGTCAAAGCTCTCCGCCTGCTGCAGCGCTTTCCAGTCGCCCAGTCGGGTCACTTTGCCCTCTTTGTAAGTCATGGTGCCGTAAGTGTTGCCGCTGTAGCGCTCGTCCACGATTTCAACGCCAATCGCCAGCGCGCCGCAGGCCCCCAGCTTCTCGGCAATCGGGACGACCAGATGCTCGCCGCTGGCAGATATGATCATGACTCTGTCGCCGCGCGCCCGATGCCACTCAATCCGCTCGCGGGCGGCGGGATAAACGCGTGGCAGGATGTCGCGATGAATGAAGCGGCGCACCCAGCCTTCAACGGTCAGCGTGGCCATGCCTGCCAGCGGGGAGAGCGTTTTATTCATATATTCTTCAATCGACAGCGTACCGGCATAGTACTGATTCATTAATGCCTGTTCCTGATCAATCAGTTCGCTGGGAGCGAATCCCTGTGATACCAGCCAGCGCAGCCACAGGCTGGTGCTGTCTTCACAAATGAGTGTTTCATCAAGATCAAAAAGGGCTAAGTCCATGGTCGGTCTCCTCGGCTGACTGGCGTTCAGGTTAACTGATATTTGTGACGGGCTTAACTCTTCTGCGAAAAATCGGAATTTCACGCAGTTTTAGAGGCGACAGAATCGGGGAAATGCGGCACGCGCGCGGCGCTTATACCAGGGTTACTCTACTAAACTCTATAAAACTTTACGATTCGACGGTTTTTTTCGCTGCCGCCAGGGGTTAGCGTTTGAGTGAGAATTTTCTGCCTCTGGAATTTCGATTTAACAAGGACAATCCGGCCAAGCCCATGACAAACACTCGCTTCTCATCTCGCCTGCGGCACCTTGCTGCCACCTCATTACTGATTCTTGCCCCTATCAGCGTTTTTGCTGAGCAGGCTCCCGCCGCGCCAGGCATCGATGCTAAAGCGTGGATCCTGATCGACTACGCCAGCGGGAAAGTGTTAACCGAATCCAGTGCCGATCAGCGTCTCGATCCTGCCAGTCTGACCAAAATGATGACCAGCTACGTGGTCGGGCAGGCGATCAAAGCGGGCAAAATCAAACCGGATGATCTGGTCACCGTCGGACAGGATGCCTGGGCAACCGGCAATCCTAAGCTGCGCGGCTCTTCGCTGATGTTCCTTAAACCGGGCGATCGCATTCCGGTGCATGAGCTGAATAAAGGTATCGTGATCCAGTCCGGTAATGACGCCTGTATTGCGCTGGCAGATTATGTGGCGGGCAGTCAGGATTCGTTTATCGGCCTGATGAATAACTATGTGAAGGCGCTGGGACTGCAGAACACCCACTTTATGACGGTGCATGGTCTGGATGCAGAAGGGCAGTACAGCACCGCGCGGGATATGGCGCTGATTGCTCAGGCACTGATCCGCGATGTGCCCGAAGAATACGCGCTGAATAAAGAGAAAGAGTTCACCTTCAACAATATCCGCCAGATCAACCGCAACCGTCTGCTGTGGAGCACCAACCTCAAAGTGGATGGCGTTAAAACCGGCCATACCTCAGGCGCGGGCAATAACCTGGTGGCTTCCGCGACGGAAGGCGATATGCGTCTGATCTCGGTGGTACTTGGCACCGCCAGCGATGCGATTCGTTTCCGGGAAAGTGAAAAGCTGCTGACGTGGGGCTTCCGATTCTATGAAACAGTGACGCCAATTAAAGCGGAGGCACCGTTTGCGCAGCAGCGGGTCTGGTTCGGTGACAAGAGTCAGGTGAATCTGGGCGTGGCGAAAGATGCCGCGCTGACCATCCCGAAAGGGCAGATGAAGAACCTGAAGGCGAGTTTTAAACTCAATTCGCCGCAGCTTGAAGCGCCGCTGAAGAAGAATCAGGTGGTCGGCACCATCGACTTCCAGCTGGATGGCAAAACGATTGAGCAGCGTCCGCTGGTGGTGCTGCAGGATGTGCCGGAAGGCGGCTTCTTCAGCCGGATGATTGATTTCGTGATGATAAAGTTCAACGGCTGGTTCGGGAAGTGGTTTTCATAATTGAGCAGGGACGCTAACGCGTCCCTTTTTTAATCCTGCGTCCAGCCCTTACGAATCGGCACGGCAAACAGTGCCCGATAGAGCGGGTTGATCACCGCCAGCATCCGCTCGCCATAGAACTGCCACGCCAGATGAGACGCCAGACAACTCAGCAGACCCACCAGGAACCCACCCAGCATATCCATTGGCCAGTGAACGCCCAGGTAGATCCGCGACCAGGCGATAGCGCAACCCGCCACCATCAGCACCACACCCGACCAGAGGCGATGCCAGAAGATAAAGGCAAGAGCAAAGGTGAAAATCGTGGTGCCGTGATCGCTGGGATAAGAGTCATCGGCAGCGTGATGCAGGAACTGATAGCCGTAATCAATGGCGAAAGGGCGAGGATGCGGTAACAGATGGCCGACACACCAGGAGATTGCCAGCGCATAAATCAATGCCATGCCGGTTTTCAGTACCAGCGCCCGCTGTGAAGAAACCTGATCGCGCGGTCCCCAGAGCCACATCGCCACAATTAACAGCGGCACAATGGCAATCAGGTCTTTGGCAATAAAGGTCGCCAGGTGTATTAACCAGGTGGGGGAAGCCGGTGTGGCATTGATGGCAGTAAACAGTGAGTGGTTCAGCTCTTCCATTTCGGGATAAATTCCTCAGCACAAATAGCTAACTTAACAGTCATCTATCCTGCTTTTTAACGGGCAATTCGTCTACGGAAAGGCTCTGAATCTGATAATGAGTTGCACAACTGTTTAAGTTTTATGACCGTTTCGCGTCTGATTGTGGCGCGGGTGAGTGGCGCAGGGATGAAAAAAAAGCATAAAAAAACCCGCCGGGAAAAAGACCAGCGGGCTCCACAATTTGGGGATTTCAAAGAAAAGCAGTGGCACTTATTATGACTATCACTTAACTATAAAGTTCTGGACGCAGGCAAAAAAATTTTATAAGGGCAATATCGGCCAGATAATGACTATCAGCGTCCCCGCCAGCGTCAGCAAAACGTTGGCGATGGCATAGGTCCCGGCATAGCCCAGCGCCGGAATATTGCTGCGTGCCGTATCACTGATAATCTCCATGGCCGGTGCGCAGGTACGCGCGCCCATGATGGCTCCAAACAGCAGGGCGCGGTTCATCCTCAACACATAGGCCCCAAACAGATAGCAGATGATCACGGGAATCAGGCTCACAAGCAGGCCGCACAGCAGCATCAGCGCGCCGTCACTGCTCAGACCGTGATTAATGCCGCTACCAGCACTCAATCCCACCCCCGCCATAAATACCATCAGCCCGAACTCTTTCACCATGGTCAGCGCGCCCTGCGGAATATAACCAAAGGTCGGGTGGTTGGCACGGAGGAAGCCGAGCATGATACCGGCGAACAGCAGGCCAGCCGCGTTGCCAATACCAAAACTGAAATTACTGAACTGAAAGGTGATCAGACCAATCATCAGACCCACGATAAAGAAGGCGCAGAAGGCTAAGAGATCGGTCATCTGACTGTGAATCGCGATAAAACCAATGCGATCCGCCACGCTTTTGACCCTTCGTGCTTCGCCGCTGACCTGCAGCACATCGCCTTTGTTCAGTATGATGCTGTCGTCAATCGGCATCTCAATCTGACTACGTATCACCCGGTTCAGGAAGCAGCCGTGATCGGTGAGGTTTAACTTGCTCAGGCGTTTATTCACCGCGTTGTGGTTCTTCACCACGATCTCTTCAGTGACGATGCGCATATCCAGCAGGTCGCGGTCAAACACCTCTTTGCCGTTGCGGAAGCTCGGATCGAGTCGGGCGTGTGCGTCGGGATAGCCGACCAGCGAGATATCATCACCGAGTTGGAGTACCGCATCCCCATCGGGACTGGCGAGAATACCGTTGCGGCGAATACGCTCAATGTAGCAGCCGGTCTGACGATAGATACCCAGTTCACGCAGGTTTTTGCCACCGCTCCATGCCACCAGTTCCGCACCCACGCGATAGGCGCGGATCACCGGCAGGAAGACTTTGCGCTGGCTGTCGGCATCCAGACCGCGTTCCCGTGCGATCTGCTGGGCGCAGGTGGGCAGATCCTGATGTTGCAGACGAGGCAGGTAGCGCGCGCCAAAAATCAGACTCACCAGGCCAATCAGATAGGTCACGGCATAGCCGAGACTCAGCTGATCCTGCATCAGTGCGAGCTGCTTTGGATCGGTGATGCTTTGCCGCAGGGTATCGCCTGCGCCGACCAGCACCGGCGTGGAGGTCATCGACCCGGCCAGCATGCCAGCGGTAAGACCAATATCCCAGCCAAAGAGTTTGCCCAGCCCCAGCGCCAGTAACAGCGCACTGACCACCATGACGATGGCGAGCATGAAATAGTTTTTGCCGTCGCGGAAGAAAATGGAAAAAAAGTTGGGACCGGCTTCGACGCCGACACAAAAAATAAACAGCATAAAGCCCAGGCTCAATGCATCGGTATTAATCGTGAAGTGTTGCTGGCCTAATAAGAGCGAAATGACTAATACGCCAATCGAATTTCCCAGCTGAACTGAGCCAAGACGCAACTTACCCAGACAGAGGCCGAGCGCTAAAACGACAAATAATAACAAAATGTCGTTTCCGCTTAACAATCCTGCGACGTTAATATTCACTGTTTAACTTCTTGTTTACATGTAAGCTATTGAAGAGTGGCCTGTTTTTCGCTATCGTGAGCAAGCCGTTGAGGTTCTGTTGTATCAACACTGCAAATGGAACCTTTACTGCGGCGCTATTCTAATCACAAAAATCTTTCACAGCCATTGGCTGTTTTCATTCGTTGCCACAGCGAACTGTTTCTTTTTATTTCCATCTGAACGCATCAGGGATATCAGCAGGTTATTGTCGGGGTTACTTTTAATCAGTGGGGTGGTATGCCGCAGCGTTCTTATCTCTGGACTACCCGCCTGTGCGGCGTGGTGTTGTATAGTCTGGTGTTTGTTTTTACCTGTCATTTCTGGCAGGTCGGTCCCGGCCCGCTTCGGGGTCAGCCCGAATTACTGCTCTTTATGTTGCCCGGTATTGTGATGGCGTTGATGCAGGTGGAAAGCCCGTTAAAAAGCACGCTGCTGATGGGACTCTGGGGAACGTTACTGGCAGCACTACTGTTAAATAACAGCCTGTTTATTCACAGCAGCGGATTCTTTTTAGTCGCCTGGAGCCTTAGTGCGCTGTTCTGGGCAGGTTGCGGGGCGTTGCTGGTGCGGTTGATGCAGATTGTGATGGCATCAATCAACTAAACGGTGCCGGATGATTTGCCTCAGGCAGAAAGCTAAAAAGGCGAGACAGGAAATCCTGGCTCGCCTTTTTTATTCCGGCTATCAGCGCTTACGCGACAAATCCCAGATTCTCTTTGGTCCAGGCAGCAAACTCGGTGTAGCCACCGATGTGTTTTTCGTCCACGAAAATCTGTGGCACGGTGCTGACCGGTTTACCGGCGCTTGCTTCCAGATCGGCTTTAGTAATGCCTTCTGCATTAATATCGACATACTGATAGCTAAAATCATCGCGCTCAGCGGTCAGTTTGTCGGCCAGTTCGTGGGCACGGACACAGTAGGGACAGCCCGGACGACCAAAAATAACAGCAATCATTGAGAACTCCTTGCAGCGACTATTATGTGATGTATATCACATAACTAAACAGAGAATGGCAACCATGATGCCCGCTCGTATCGCTTAAGGAAAGCAGGATTTGCCTGTTAGTCTGATGCCCGCACGCTATTGTCGCCCGTTCAGGAACCCTCTGAAATAAGAGCTTTTTCGCGACGGCAGCCCGTGTATCCCGCGCAATTTTTGGGTTGTTGACCATAATTGACGCTCAGTAAGCTGCTAAGGCAGGAGGATGTGATGCAGAGTGTGGCCAGATTACCCCGGTTTGTAGTGGTGCTGGAGGCGGCAGGTGGCCTGTTGATCCTTGGCGCGCTGCTGCTGATTAACCAGTGGCTTCCGCTGCCCGGTCTGGCTGATGTAAAGAGCCTTGCTACTGTGCTCTTCATCGCTGGCGTAGTGCTGATGCTGCCTGCTGCCTGGCTGTTAATGTGGCGCACCGCGAAAGCGATCGCGCCACAGCTGTTCAATCAGATTGATAAAAAAAGATAATGTTGCTGGAGACTTTATGACACCGACCATTGATTTACTGTGCAGCCACCGTTCGATCCGCGCCTTTACTGACCAGCCGGTCAGCGAAGCCCAGCGTGAAGCGATTATTAATTCGGCCCAATCGGCGTCCACATCCAGCTTTTTACAGTGTTCTTCTATTATCCGTATTACCGACAAAGCGCTGCGTGACAAGCTGGTAACGCTGACGGGCGGACAGACGTGGGTCGCAGATGCGCCCGAGTTCTGGGTTTTCTGCGCTGACTTTAATCGCCACCTGCAGATTTGCCCGGATGCGCAGCTGGGCCGTGCCGAGCAGTTGCTGCTGGGCTGCGTCGACACCGCGCTGATGGGACAGAATGCCATGGTCGCAGCGGAATCGCTGGATCTGGGCGGCGTCTTTATCGGCGGGATTCGTAACAGCATCGCGGAAGTGACTGAACTGCTGGGCCTGCCGAAATTTGTGCTGCCGCTGTTTGGTTTCTGTCTGGGACATCCGGAATCAAAGCCGGACGTCAAACCGCGTATGCCGCATGCGATGCTGGTGCATGAGAATCGCTATCAGCCACTGGATCCGGCGGTGCTGGCAGAATACGATAGCCGCACAGAACTCTATTATCAGCAGCGCGATAGCAACCAGCGTAGCGAAACCTGGAGCGAGCTGATCCAGCGGCTGATCATTAAAGAGACGCGTCCGTTTATGCTCGACTATCTGCATCAGCAGGGCTGGGCCACGCGTTAATTCAGAAAGCGAGAGCAGCGATGAAGATAGCTATCCTGTCACGTGATGAGACGCTCTACTCCAGTTGGCGACTGCGTGACGAGGCCGCAGCACGCGGTCATGTGGTACAAATCATCGATCCGCTCTCCTGCTATATGAATATCAATCCTGCCTCACCGGCGGTTCACTATTGTGGTGAGCCGCTGGGCCATTTCGATGCAGTCATCCCGCGCATCGGCAACGCCATTACCTTCTATGGCACGGCAGTGCTGCGACAGTTTGAGATGTGCGGCAGCTATCCGCTGAATGAGTCTGCCGCCATTACCCGCACCCGTGACAAATTGCGCTCGCTGCAGCTACTGGCACGCGAAGGCATCGACATGCCGGTCACCGGTTTTGCCTCCTCGCCCGATGACACTGACGATCTGATCGCTATGGTGGGCGGCGCGCCGCTGGTGGTTAAGCTGGTAGAAGGCACCCAGGGTATTGGTGTGGTACTGGCGGAAACGCGTCAGGCGGCGGAGAGCGTTATTGATGCTTTTCGTGGCCTGAATGCCCATATTCTGGCGCAGGAGTTTATTAAAGAAGCGCAGGGGCGTGATGTTCGCTGTCTGGTGATCGGTAATCAGGTGGTGGCAGCGATTGAGCGTGTAGCGAAAGAGGGCGATTTCCGTTCCAACCTGCATCGCGGCGGCAAAGCTTATCCGGTAGAGATCACGCCACAGGAGCGGCAGATGGCCGTGAAAGCGGCAGCCACGCTGGGGCTGGAAGTGGCGGGTGTCGATATTCTGCGCGCCCATCGCGGCCCGCTGGTGATGGAAGTGAACGCCTCGCCGGGTCTGGAAGGCATTGAAACCAGCAGTGACCTTAACATCGCCGCGTTAATGATTCAGCGGATTGAGCAGCAGGCCATCCCCGGGCTCCGTCCTAAAACCGCTGGCTGACACGCGCTTTTCAGCAGTTTTCATGGCATCCCCGCCCATTTTTCCGTAAGCTAAGTCGCCTGTTTATCACCCCACTGGGATTTTACGATGGATTCTCTTGTCGTTCCGGATATCGACCTGCTGCGTCGCTGGCTGGATCAGCAAAATATCACCTGGTTCGAATGCGATGCCTGTCAGGCACTTCATCTGCCGCACATGCAAAACTTCGATGGGGTGTTTGACGCCAAAATCGATCTGGTCGACAACGTCATTCTGTTTTCGGCGCTGGCTGAAGTGAAGCCGACGGCGCTGATTCCGCTGGTTGGCGATTTGTCGCAAATCAATGCCAGCTCACTGACGGTGAAAGCATTTATCGACATTCAGGATGATAATCTGCCAAAGCTCATTGTCTGTCAGTCAATGATCACTACCGCCGGATTAACCTTTGGTCAGTTCTCGCACTTTATGAAACAGAGTGAAGAGCAGATCTCGATGGTGATCCTGGAAGCCTTTGCCAACAATCTGTTGATTGTGGGCGAAGAAGAAGAGCACGTTCCGGTGACCAGCGTTCATTCTGTGCTGCACTAGCCAGACATGGTCACACACTAAGCCGTCCCTGAGACGGCTTTTTTATGCCCGCCATCCACTGCCGCGATAATTTTTTATTCTGCATTTTGCCCTTTAACGCCAGATATTTGTCGTGGTTTATGCCATCAAAGCCGAACCTCATAGCTTAAACATGCATAAAATATCGGTTTCAGGCGTTTTTTACGCTGGGGTCTGGTGCAGCCTGACCGGGGGGGCTATGCTTGCGGGGCTGTAACAGGCGCGTAACTGCGCTTCAGCTATAGGTTTTTGCTATTAAACTCCCGCTGAATAATGATTCATTGTGTCACTGACGTTTTGTCCGGAACGCAATGCAGGGATCTCTGGTTTGCAGCGTTGTAATGACCCGCTCAGGAGGATGGAAAAATATGTTCAACTCACGTCAGAAATGGCTGTCAGCTGTTGTAGCTGCTGCGCTGATGGCCGCGTCGGCCAGCAGCATGGCGGAAGATAAAACGCTGCACGTCTACAACTGGTCCGATTATATTTCGCCAGATACCGTGCCGAACTTTGAAAAGCAGTCCGGTATCAAAGTGGTCTACGATGTGTTTGACTCCAATGAAGTGCTGGAAGGCAAATTGATGGCGGGCAGCACCGGCTATGATGTCGTCGTACCCTCTTCCAGCTTCCTGGCGCGTCAGCTGCAATCCGGGGTATTCCAGCCGCTGGATAAGAGCAAACTGCCAAACTACAAAAACCTTGATCCGGCGCTGATGGAGAAAGTGGCGCAGCACGATCCGGGTAACAAATATGCCATTCCGTATCTGTGGGGCACTACCGGTATCGGCTACAACATCGACAAGGTTAAAGCCGCACTGGGCGCTGATGCACCGGTCAACAGCTGGGATCTGGTGCTGAAGCCAGAAAACCTGGAGAAGCTGAAAAGCTGTGGCGTCTCTTTCCTGGATGCACCTGAAGAGATTTTTGCCACGGTCCTCAACTATCTGGGCAAGGATCCGAATACCTCTGATGCCAAAGAGTACTCCGGCGCGGCCACTGACCTGCTGCTGAAACTGCGTCCGAATATCCGCTACTTCCATTCGTCGCAGTACATTAACGATCTGGCTAACGGCAACATCTGCGTCGCCATCGGCTGGTCGGGCGATATTCTGCAGGCAAAAAACCGTGCCGATGCAGCGAAAAACGGCGTGCATCTGGGCTACAGCGTACCGAAAGAGGGCGCACTGGCCTTCTTCGATATGATGGCGATTCCGAAAGATGCGAAAAACCTCGATGGCGCATACGCCTGGCTGAACTACATCATGGATCCGAAAGTGATCGCCGATGTCTCCAACAAAATGAACTACGCCAACGGCAACAAAGCATCGCTGCCGTTGATCAATGCCGACGTCCGCAACAATCCGGGTATCTTCCCGACGCCTGAAGCGATGTCGAAATTGTTCGTGCTGAAAGTCCAGGATCCGAAACTGGATCGTGTGCGTACGCGCGCATGGACTAAAGTAAAAAGTGGTAAGTAGTTCGTCCTTAACAGATTGACCTGTCACGCATCAGCAACAGAGGCGCAACCCCGGCCTCTGTTGTGCCATTTTTAGCGGCAAACTTTGCCGCCATGTTCCGCCTGGCTCCGGAGAGAACCCTTTGTGAACGATGCCATTCCCCGTCCTCAAAATAAAACCGCAAAGGCG
Source organism: Pantoea sp. RCC30.1 (assembly GCF_058148845.1). Lineage (NCBI taxonomy): Bacteria > Pseudomonadati > Pseudomonadota > Gammaproteobacteria > Enterobacterales > Erwiniaceae > Pantoea > Pantoea sp. RCC30.1. The sequence goes on from NZ_JBXUHX010000009.1 coordinate 89,164, forward strand.
TTAACGCCGCTGCTGGAAATTCGCAATCTGACCAAATCTTTTGACGGGCAGCACGCCGTGGATGATGTCAGTCTGACTATTTATAAAGGTGAAATATTTGCCCTGCTGGGCGCATCGGGCTGTGGTAAATCCACGCTGCTGCGCATGCTGGCCGGTTTTGAGCCGCCTACCAGCGGTCAGATTGTGCTGGATGGTCAGGATTTGTCGCACGTTGCTCCCTATCAGCGCCCGATTAACATGATGTTCCAGTCCTACGCGCTGTTTCCGCACATGACGGTGGAGCAGAATATCGCCTTTGGTCTGAAGCAGGATCGGCTGCCAAAAGGGGAGATCAACAGCCGGGTCGCCGAAATGCTGGCACTGGTTCACATGCAGGAGTTTGCGAAACGTAAACCGCATCAGCTCTCCGGTGGTCAGCGTCAGCGCGTGGCGCTGGCTCGCAGCCTGGCGAAACGACCAAAATTACTGCTTCTCGATGAGCCGATGGGCGCACTGGACAAGAAACTGCGCGACAGGATGCAGTTGGAAGTGGTCGATATTCTGGAGCGCGTTGGCGCGACCTGCGTGATGGTGACGCACGACCAGGAAGAGGCGATGACCATGGCAGGCCGTATCGCGATTATGAATCGCGGCAAGTTTGTGCAGATTGGCGAGCCGGAGGAGATTTACGAGCATCCGACCAGCCGCTACAGCGCGGAGTTTATCGGGTCGGTTAACGTCTTTGAAGGCTTACTGCGTGAACGTCAGACAGATGGCCTGGTGATCGACAGTCCTGGTCTGATGCATCCGCTGAAAGTCGACACTGATGTTTCGGTGGTGGATAACGTTCCGGTGCATGTCGCGCTGCGCCCGGAAAAAGTGATGCTGTGTGATGAAGTGCCCGCCGATGGGTATAACTTTGCGGTGGGAGAAGTGGTTCACATCGCCTATCTCGGCGACCTCTCTATTTTCCATGTCCGTCTGCACAGCGGACAGATGATCAGCGCACAGTTACAAAACGCGCATCGCTACCGCAAAGGGTTGCCGACCTGGGGTGATGAAGTCCGCCTCTGCTGGGAAAGCGACAGCTGCGTGGTGTTGACGGTTTAAGGAGCGGTTATGAGCCAGATTTTCCAACGCGCCAAAGCGCCCGCCCGACTGGTAGGCACGCCGCTGCAACGCTGGGCCACGCGGGTAAAAATGCAGCATGGCCGCAAGCTGGTGATCGCACTGCCTTATGTCTGGCTGGTGCTGCTATTCCTGCTGCCGTTTCTGACGGTGCTGAAGATCAGCTTTGCGGACATTGCGCGGGCGATTCCCCCTTACACCGAGCTGGTGAGCTGGGCGGATGACCAGTTCAGTATTGTGCTCAATTTCGGCAATTACCTGACGCTGACCGACGATCCGCTCTACATCGACGCCTATCTGCAGTCGCTGAAAGTGGCGGCGATCTCCACGGTAATCTGTCTGCTGATTGGCTATCCGCTCGCCTGGGCCGTGGCACACAGCAAGCCGTCGATGCGCACCATTCTGCTGCTGCTGGTGATCCTGCCGTCGTGGACCTCGTTTCTGGTGCGCGTCTACGCCTGGATGGGACTGCTGAACAACAACGGCATTCTGAACCGCTTCCTGCTATGGCTGGGCGTGATCGATCATCCGCTGGTAATCCTTTATACCAACACCGCGGTGTATATCGGTATCGTCTACTGCTATCTGCCGTTTATGGTGCTGCCGATCTACACCGCGCTTACCCGTATCGACTACTCGCTGGTGGAAGCCTCACTGGATCTGGGTGCGCGTCCACTGAAGACCTTTTTCAGCGTGATTGTGCCGCTCACCAAAGGCGGCATTATCGCTGGGTCGATGCTGGTGTTTATCCCGGCGGTAGGGGAGTACGTGATTCCTGAACTGCTGGGGGGGCCGGACAGCATCATGATTGGTCGTATCCTGTGGCAGGAGTTCTTTAACAACCGTGACTGGCCGGTGGCCTCCGCGCTGGCGGTGATTATTCTGCTGATCCTGATTCTGCCGATCATCTGGTTCCATAAGCATCAAAACCGTGAAATGGGAGAGAAGGCATGAATAATCTGCCAACCATCCGCTCGCCCTGGCGTACCGGCATTCTGGTCTGCTGCTTCCTGTTCCTCTATGCGCCGATGCTGCTGCTGGTGGTTTACTCCTTCAACAGCTCCCCGCTGGTGACGGTATGGGAGAGCTTCTCGTTCCACTGGTACAGGGTGCTGTTCCAGGACAGCGCGATGATCGACGCGGTGCTCCTGAGCCTGAGCATTGCCGGGCTGTCGGCCACCATGGCGGTGGTGCTGGGCACGCTGGCGGCGGTGATCGTCGTGCGCTTTGGTCGCTTCCGTGGGCACAACGGTTTTGCTTTTATGCTGACCGCGCCGCTGGTGATGCCCGATGTCATCACCGGGCTGTCACTGCTGCTGCTGTTCGTCGCGATGGGCAACGCCTTTGGCTGGCCGAGCGAACGCGGCATGCTGACCATCTGGCTGGCACACGTCACCTTCTGTACCGCCTATGTGGCGGTGGTGATTAACTCGCGTCTGCGTGAGCTGGACCGCTCAATTGAAGAGGCCGCGATGGATTTAGGCGCTACGCCGCTGAAGGTCTTCTTCGTGATTACCGTGCCAATGATTGCGCCGGCTATTGTCACCGGCTGGCTGCTGGCGTTTACCCTGTCGCTAGACGATCTGGTGATCGCCAGCTTTGTGACCGGGCCTGGCGCTACCACGTTGCCGATGGCGATCTTCGCCACCGTGCGACGCGGCGTAAACCCGGAAATCAATGCGCTGGCTTCATTGATCCTGTTTGTGGTCGGTTTAGTCGGTTTTATCGCCTGGCGATTCATGGCGCACGAAGAAAAACAGCGTTTAAGCGATATTCAGAAAGCTAAACGTGGCTGAAATCCTTAACCTTTGCCACTATATGAACGGGCCGGTTTAACCGGCCCGTTTTTCGATCAGGTGGAGTCACGGACTATGTCAGAAATCTTCAAAAGCAGCGCTATGCTCTCAGGCGTTCCGGTTCCGGTGACGGTGGCGGGCATTGCTATTATCGCGACCCGCTGCCTGAGCGTTCTGATGCTGGCAAACGAACTGGGTTATAGCGAACTCGCCAACTTTGTGCATCGCAGCGCCCAGTCCTGGGACTCTACACTCATCTTTATCGCCAGCCAGCTGATCTTCCTGTTTGAACTGCGCTGCGCCTTTACTCTGATGCGCGGCAGTAACCGTGGACGCTGGGGCTATGTGGCGACGCAGGGGGTTGTGCTGATCTATATGCTGTTCGCCTCGCTGGGCGGGATCTACCCGGAAATTTTCAGCATTGATGGCGACAATAACGTCCAGATTATCCACCATACCCTGTCGCAGAAAATCCCCGATCTGGTAGTACTGATGCTGCTGTTTCTGCCGGCCAGCAGTCGCGCTTTTTTCAGGAAGCGATGATACAATCGCGCTCCGCCCGACCCCATTGTTAAGGCTTTACCATGCACTGCGCGCTTTATGACGCTAACCGTTGCCGCTCCTGTCAGTGGCTGGAAAAATCCTATCCCACTCAGCTGAGCGACAAACAATCGATGCTGGAACAGTTACTGGCTGAGCAGGCGGTTGCGTCATGGTTGCCGCCGGTGACATCACCACAGCAGGCATTCCGTAACAAAGCCAAAATGGTGGTCAGCGGCAGTGTGGAGCGTCCGGTTCTGGGTTTAATTCATCGTGATGGCGAGGCTGTCGATCTGTGTGACTGCCCGCTCTATCCCGCCAGCTTCCAGCCAGTGTTTGCGGCCCTTAAGCCCTTTATCGCCCGTGCCGGGCTGACGCCCTATAACGTGGCGCGTAAACGCGGCGAGCTTAAATTCCTGCTGATAACCGAAAGTCAGCAGGGCGGCATCATGCTTCGCTTTGTCCTGCGCTCAACCGCGAAACTGGAACAGCTGCGCGCCGCATTGCCGTGGCTGCAACAACAGTTGCCGCAGCTGGCGGTGATCTCTGCCAATATTCAGCCGGTGCATATGGCGATTCTGGAGGGGGAAGAGGAGATTGCGCTGACGCCCGGGCAGTCGCTGGCAGAGAATTTCAACGGCGTGCCGCTGTGGATTCGCCCGCAAAGCTTCTTCCAGACCAACCCGCAGGTTGCCAGCGCACTCTATGCCACTGCGCGCGACTGGGTCAGAACGCTGCCGGTCAACAGCATGTGGGATCTCTTCTGCGGCGTAGGCGGTTTTGGTCTGCACTGCGCGACAGCGGAGATGGAACTGACCGGCATTGAGATTAGCGCTGAGGCGATTAAATGCGCCCACCGTTCCGCTGAGATGCTGGAGCTGGAGAAAGTACAGTTTGCGGCGCTGGATTCCACGTCGTTTGCGACCGGGCGCGACGCGGTGCCGCAGCTGGTGCTGGTGAATCCGCCGCGCCGTGGGATTGGTGAGGCGTTGTGTGATTATCTCAGTCAGATGGCCCCGGATTATCTGCTCTATTCAAGCTGTAATCCGCAGACCATGGCGCAGGATATTGCCCGGCTGAGTGCGTATGAGATCACAAAAGTGCAGCTGTTCGATATGTTTCCGCATACCGCCCATTTTGAAGTGCTGACGCTGTTAACCCGCCGTCACCATTGAGTCCGGTGAAATCTCCGGAATTACTCCGGGAACCACTTCTGATTAAGCTGCTGCCAGCTGCCGTTAGCTTTCAGTTCGGTCAGCGCCTGATTGAGCTGATCGCGGAGCGCGGTATTGCCTTTACGTACCGCAATGCCCAGGCCGGTGCCAAAGTAGTCTGCATCCGTGACATGTTCACCGACCGTGGCGAGATCCGGATTGGTCTTCAGCCACTGATTCACCACCGCGCTGTCGCCGAACACGCCATCCAGCCGGCCATTCTTCATATCCAGAATCGCATTCTGATAACTGTCATACGCCACTACTTTCACTTCCGGATGCTTATCCTGCAGGTACTTCTGGTGGGTGGTGCCGTTTTCAACGCCGATGCGTTTGTCTTTCAAATCACTGAAGCTGCTGAACTTGCCTTTCTGCGCGATCACAATGGCGGAGTTAGCGTAATAGGGCTGGGTAAAATCGACCTGCTTGCTACGCTCAGCAGTGATATCCATGCCGGAAATGACCGCGTCATAGCGGCGGAACTTTAGTGACGGAATCAGGCTGTCGAAGGCGTTATTGGTAAAGGTGCACTCTGCTTTCATCTGCTGACACAGCGCTTTGGCCAGGTCGATATCAAACCCCACCAGATTATTTTCCCGATCCAGCGTTTCAAACGGCGGATAGGTCGCTGAGGCGGCGAAGCGAATCTTTTCTGCTGCCTGGGCTGTCATTGTGAGTGAAGCCAGCGCAGCGGCAATAATCCATTTTTTCATTTTATGAGTCCTGTGATGTGGTCAGCCAGAGAAGGCGATACCCTGCCATAAAATGAATTTTTATGCAATTATTGTGATTTTTAAGGCGAAAAGGGCGAGGGGCCTCGCCCTGAATTCAGTTACGTCGTTCAAAGGCCAGAGCGCGCTTTTCAATCAGTCGCATCATCAGCGTCAGCAAACCGTTAACGCAGAGATAAATCAGACCTGCTGCGGCGTAGACCGTGATGTCGTAAGTGCGGCCATAGAGCAACTGGCCGTGGCCCATCACTTCCATCAGGGTGATGGTGTAGGCCAGCGAGGTGCCTTTAAACACCAGTACCACTTCATTGGAGTAAGAAGAGAGGGCACGTTTAAATGCATACGGCAGCAGAATGCGCAGGGTGTCTTTGCGACTCATGCCAAGTGCCGCACACGATTGCCACTGTCCGGAAGGAATCGCCCGGACCGCACCATAAAACAGTTGCGTGGTGTAAGCCGCGCTATTCAGCGACAGCGCCAGCATCGCGCAGAGCCAGGGCTGCGACAGTAAATGCCATAGCCAGGGGATCTGCTGGATCGACGGAAACTGTCCCGGACCGTAGTAGATCAGGAAGATCTGCACCAGCAGCGGCGTACCGGTAAACAGCGTGATAAAGCCTTTCACCAGCGGATTAAACACCGGCGTTTTCAGCGACAGCACCACGGTGAAGAGCAGCGCGAGCAGCAGTGCCACCACCAGCGAGGCCGCCGTCAGCGTCAGGCTGGTGTGCAGCCCTTTCAGGAGTTCAGGCAGATAGGCCAGCATTAGCTGTTCCCCCGTTCAAAGCGGGTAGTGCGCAGTTCGATGCGGCGTAACACCGCCTGGCTGAACAGCGTAATCACTAAGTAGATCGCGGCCGCCACCAGGAACCAGGTAAACGGCTCCTGCGTACGGGTGGCGATACTTTTGGTTTGCAGCATCAGGTCATTGACGCTGATTAGTGAGACCAGGGCGGTATCTTTCAGTAGCACCAGCCACTGATTACCCAGACCGGGCAGGGCGTGACGCCACATCTGCGGCATAATCAGCCGCAGAAAAATAGCCGACTTTTTCATGCCCAGCGCCTGTCCCGACTCCCACTGACCGACCGGCACCGCTTTGAGTGCGCCGCGCAGCGTCTGTGAGGCGTAGGCGGCATAGAGCATTGCCAGCGCAATTACACCGCACAGGAAAGGACTGACATCGAAGTTCTCAATCTGCATCTGAACCGGCAGCGTAAACAGCCCGAAGTTCAGCGTGAAACCGTCAGAGAGGGTGAGCAGCAGCTGTGACGCGCCAAAATAGATAAACAGCACCACCAGAATTTCCGGCAGGCCACGGATCAGCGTCACCAGGCCGGTGCCAATCCACGCCAGCGGTCTCAGGCGCAGTGACTCCCAGCCAGCGAAAATCATCGCCAGCACAAGGCCAGCGATGAGAGCACAAACAGCAAGGCCGACGGTCATCCCGGCGGCGCTTGCGAGGGTCATCATTTCATTCATCAGAGATTACTGCTGGAACCATTTGCTGTAGATGGTTTTGTACGTGCCATCCGCTTTGATCTTATCCAGCGCGCCATTGAATCTGGTCTGCAGATCGGTGTTGCCGGTGCGTACCGCAATGCCCAGGCCAGTACCAAAGTAGGCTTTGTCCGTGACTTTGTCGCCCACGGCAGCCAGCGCAGCATTCTGCTTCAGCCACTCGTTGACCACGGCGGTGTCACCGAATACGGCATCAATACGGCCATTTTTCAGATCCAGCACCGCGTTCTGATAGCTGTCGTAAGGAACGATGGTGATGTCGCTGTGTTTATCCGTCAGGTATTTCTGATGAGTGGTGCCGTTCTGAACGCCAACCCGCTTGCCTTTCAGCGCTTCAACGCTGGCGACTTTGCCTTTCTGGGCAACAAACAACGCTGAGTTGTCGTAGTAAGGCTTGGTGAACAGGACCTGTTTTTCACGATCCGGTGTGATATCCATGCCCGCCATCACCGCATCAAAGCGACGGAATTTCAGGCTTGGGATCAGGCTGTCGAACGCCTGGTTGGTGAAGGTACAGTTCGCGTCGATCTCTTTACACAGCGCGTTAGCCAGATCGACGTCAAAGCCCTGAATTTTGTTGTTCGCATCTACAAACTCAAAAGGAGGATAAGAGGCTTCGGTCGCAAAACGAATTGTCTGTGCCGCGGTAGCGCTCAGGCTAAAACCGGCAAGCAGTGCAGCAAGTACCATTTTTTTCATTTTTAGCATCCTGACTTAGTGCGAAAGATAGTGAGCAAACGCCTCGGTTTGCGGCTGTGTAAAGCAGCTGGCATCGCCCTGTTCCACAATACGACCGTTCTCCATGTAAACAACGCGGCTGGCCGTTTTACGTGCCACCTCCACTTCATGGGTTACAATCACCTGGGTAATGCGGGTCTGCGCCAGTTCGCGAATGATACTGACAATCTGTGCGGTAATTTCAGGGTCCAGCGCGGCCGTCGGCTCATCGAACAGCAGCACCTGCGGTTCCATCATCAGCGCACGGGCAATTGCCACACGCTGCTGCTGACCACCGGAGAGGTGCAGCGGAAAGCGATCGCTGTAGGGCGTGAGGCGCAGCCGGTCAAGCAGCTTTTCGGCGCGGGCACGGGCATCGCTTTTGCTGAGGCCCAGAACGCGGCAGGGCGCTTCAATCAGATTCTGCAGCACGGTGAGATGCGGCCAGAGATTATATTGCTGGAACACCATACCGACGTTCTGACGCAGTTCGCGAATCGCGGCATCAGACGGTTTCTGAGTGAAATCGAATTGATTGCCGGCAATCTGCAACTGACCTGAACGAGGCTGCTCCAGCAGGTTAAGCACCCGCAGCAGCGAACTCTTGCCCGCACCGCTGGGACCCAGCAGTACCAGAGTCTCGCCTTGCGGACACTCAAGGTTGATGTCGAACAGCGCCTGATGAGCACCGTAGAAGCAGTTTATTGCGTTTAATTGAATACTCATGCGCCAGATTTGAATAGCTATTAGTATCGCGGATTTTAACGTCACCAGAATAGTTATGCAAATAAGGTGGGTTAAAATTTGTAAAACAGCAGGTAATCAGCCAAAGCTTAGCACAATATCATGCGCAGTCTGGCATCAGCCCGGTGCTGTGGGACGGGACTGCGGCAATAAAAAAAGCGCAGTCACCTGCGGTGGCTGCGCTTTTCATAACCTTCAAACCTGAGGTTATTTTTTTGATTTTTCAAGCATCTGGCTCAGGCTTCCGCCTTCGGCATGCGCAGGGTTAGCCATGTAGCGCACGTCGTCGACCACCCAGCAGGTGCCCTGGTGGATCATCAGCACTTCATCCTGCCATTGCTTACCGTCACGGCTCAGTTCGACCCGCAGCGGAATGTTGCGTGCATCGCGGTTCGGAATCGAGGAAGCATCGGCGACGCTGGCGGCCGTCGGACCCTGTGACAGGCTGGAGAAGAGATCGCCATTACGCCACTGTGCACCGGCGTTGCTGCCGCTGGCCGCCTGCAGGGAGTGATAAAGCGCATCACTCAGATAAGGGCGATATTTTGCCAGGGTATTGCTGTCAGGCAGACCCTGTGTGGGCTGTTCGACACGCAGGTCGTAAAACTTCTGGGCTACCTGGTCAGGACCGCCTGCGATGCAGGGGGCGGTACGCGGGCCATTATCCTTAATAACTGGCTCAACGGTGGTACAGGCGCTGAGCAGCAGGGCCGCTGGGATCATTAGCGCAAACGCGTTGTTTCTCATCTCGATTTCCTTATGGTTCTCTGGCAAGGTGCCCTTTTTAGCATAGAGTATAGCCGTGCTTTTTAGTCGAAAGAGCCTTAGTCCGGTTTTCAACAAGGAGAATGCGATGAAATTTTCAACAACCCCAACGCTTGAAGGTCACAGCATCAGCGAATATTGTGGCGTCGTCACCGGTGAAGCGATTCTGGGTGCCAACATCTTCCGTGATTTTTTCGCGGGCATCCGTGATGTAGTCGGTGGCCGTTCCGGCGCGTATGAGAAAGAGCTGCGCAAAGCGCGCGAGATTGCGTTTGAAGAGCTGGAAGAGCAGGCAAAGGCGCTGGGTGCCAACGCGGTGGTCGGTATCGACATTGATTACGAAACGGTCGGCAAAGATGGCAGCATGCTGATGGTCAGCGTCAGCGGCACGGCGGTAATCATTCGTTGAAACGCGGGCTGTTGCTGATGCTGGCACTGCTGCTGGCGGGCTGCCACTCCGGTATGGAATCCCGTGACGGCTACTGGGCCGATCTGCGGCATCCCGCGCAGGGCGCGCGACCGCGGGTGAAGGTGATTGTGATCCACTACACCGCCGAAGACTTTTCTTCGTCGCTGGCGACACTTACCGATCGGGAAGTCAGCGCCCACTATCTGATCCCCCGCCAGCCGCCTCAGCGCGCCGGTAAAGGCGTTATCTGGCAGCTGGTCCCGGAGCAGCAGCTCGCCTGGCATGCCGGACCCAGTTTCTGGCGTGGAGCCAGCCGCATTAATGACACCTCGATTGGCATTGAACTGGTGAACCGGGGTTATCGCCGGACGCTGACCGGGCTCGAATGGCAGCCCTTTACCGCTGCGCAGATCACCACTCTGGAGGCGCTGGTGCGCGATATTGCACAGCGTTACGGTATTCCACCCGAAAACATTGTCGGGCACAGTGATATCGCGCCACAGCGCAAGCAGGATCCCGGTCCACTGTTCCCGTGGCAACAGCTGGCACAGCGCGGACTCGGTGCCTGGCCGGATGCCGGACAGGTACAGTTTTATTTAGCAGGTCAGGATCCGCACGCGCAGGTGCCCGTGCAGCCACTCATGGAAAGTCTGCAGCGCTTCGGTTATGCGGTGACAGAGGGGATGAGTGCGGGTGATCAGCAGAAGGTGATTGCCGCGTTTCAGATGCACTTCCGGCCTGCGGATTATCGCGGTCAGCCCGATGCCGAAACCGCCGCGATAGCTGCCGCGCTACTGGAGAAGTATGGCGCGGCGGAATAGCGGATTACTGTTGCAGAAACGCTTTCCAGTGGGCGACAACCTGCTCCAGCGCCGCACGATCAGCATCCAGATGGGTGACCAGCCGGGTGCGCGTCCCGACGCTGATTAACACGCCGCGCGCTTTCATCCACTCACCTAATGGTTTGACCAGGGCTTCCGGCACCGCCACAAACAGCATGTTAGTCTGCTGATCAATCACGCTGACGCCCAGCTCATGCAACTGCTGGCCCAGCCAGGCGGCATTGTCATGATCCTCCTGCAGTCGCGCCACGTTGTGTTCTAACGCATAGAGACCCGCCGCCGCCAGAATACCGGTCTGGCGCATGCCGCCGCCGGTCATTTTACGCCAGCGACGGGCGCGCTCAATCAGCGCTGTATCGCCACACAGCAGCGAACCGACGGGCGTGCCCAGACCTTTAGAGAGACAGATGGTGAGGGTATCGCAGTAGCGGGCAATCGCCGCCAGCGTGGTCTTTTGTGCGACCACTGCATTGAAAATACGTGCGCCATCAATGTGCAGCGCCAGCTTATGTTCGCGGGTAAAGGTCCACGCCTGTTCCAGATAGTCTGTCGAAAGCACCTTACCGTGATGGGTGTTCTCCAGACTCAGCAGACGGGTGCGGGCGAAGTGAATATCGTCCGGCTTAATAGCCGCAGCCACCACGTCAAGCGGCAGGGTGCCATCCCCGGCGGCCAATACCGGCTGCGGCTGAATACTGCCCAGCACCGCTGCGCCGCCCGCCTCATATTTGTAGTTATGCGCCTGCTGACCGACGATATATTCATCGCCGCGTTCGCAGTGGCTGAGCAACGCAACCAGGTTCGCCTGGGTGCCAGTGGGGAAAAACAGGGCCGCTGCTTTGCCGCTCAGACGTGCAGCTTCCGCCTCCAGCACATTCACGGTGGGATCGTCACGGTAGACGTCATCACCGGTTTCGGCAGACATCATCGCGCTTAACATGGCGGCGCTGGGCCGGGTCACGGTATCACTGCGTAAATCGATCACCTTATGCTCCTGGATGTGGCGGAAGAGAAAAAAAAGGCGGGCATCGCGCCCGCCTGGATGGAACCTCTGTTTTACCGCAGCCAGTTGGTTTTCGCCAGTTCTACCACCTCATCACCACGACCATTCATGATGGCGCGCAGCATGTAGAGGCTGAAGCCTTTAGCCTGCTCCATTTTAATCTGCGGCGGCATGGCCAGCTCCTCTTTGGCGGTAATGACATCCACCAGCACCGGGCCATCGTGGGCAAACGCCTGCTCCAGCGCGCCATTAAGGTCCGACGCCTTTTCCACCCGTATGCCAAGGATGCCGCAGGCCTGGGCGATAGCGGCGAAGTCAGGATTTTCCAGCTCGGTGCCATCGGTGAGATAGCCACCCGCTTTCATCTCCATCGCCACAAAGCCGAGTACGCTGTTATTGAAGATCACCAGTTTCACCGGCATTTTCAGCTGCGCCAGCGAGATAAAATCACCCATCAGCATGCTGAAGCCGCCGTCGCCGCACAGCGCGACAACCTGACGATTGCGATCAATCGACTGCGCGCCCAGCGCCTGTGGCATCGCGTTCGCCATCGAGCCATGGTTAAACGAACCCAGCAGGCGACGTCGGCCGTTCATCTTCAGATAGCGCGCCGCCCACACGGTCGGGGTTCCGACATCGCAGGTAAAAATAGCGTCATCGCTGGCGTAGTGGCTGATCTGCTGTGCCAGATATTGCGGATGAATTGGCTGCTTGTCGTTGGGCTGCGCCAGTTCGTCGAGACTTTTACGTGCCTCGCCATAGTGTTTAACCGCACTGTCGAGATGTCTGCGATCGCTTTTGGGCGTCAATTGCGGCAGTAGTGCCTGCAGTGTGCTTTTCACATCGCCGACATAGGCCTGATCGACGTGGCAGTGTGAGCCGAGGCTGCCCGGATTGATGTCGATCTGAATGATCTTAGCGTTTTCCGGATAGAAGGCGCGATAAGGAAACTGGGTGCCAAGCAACACCAGCGTCCCGGCATTCATCATGGCGTGGAATCCGGATGAGAACCCAATCAGGCCGGTCATGCCGACGTCATAAGGGTTGTCATACTCTATGTGTTCTTTGCCGCGCAGCGCATGAACGATAGGGGCTTTCAGCGCTTCTGCCAGCGCCACCACTTCCTGATGCGCACCTGCACAGCCACTGCCGCACAACAGCGTAATGTCAGTGGCTTCGTTCAGCGTCTGTGCCAGCCGGGCCAGTTCGTCAGTCTGCGGCAGGACCTGCGGCAACTGCGGCGGATACCACTCTGTGCTGGCGCTTTCTGGCGCCAGTTTCAGCGCGACATCACCTGGCAGTACGACCACCGAGACGCCACGATTCAGAATCGCTTTACGCATTGCGATGCCCAGCACCTGCGGTAACTGCTCAGGATTCGAGACCAGCTCACAGTAGTGGCTGCATTCGCGGAACAGCTCCTGCGGATGGGTTTCCTGGAAATATCCGCTGCCGATTTCACTGGAGGGAATATGCGCTGCAATCGCCAGAACCGGGACGCGGTTGCGATGGCAATCGAACAAACCGTTGATGAGATGTAAATTGCCTGGTCCGCAGGAGCCGGCGCAGACCGCCAGTTCACCGCTAATATGGGCTTCAGCACCCGCCGCAAAGGCGGCGACTTCTTCGTGGCGCGTCGGCATCCATTCGATAGTGCCCATGCGATTAAGGCTATCGCTCAGGCCATTAAGGGAATCCCCGGTGACGCCCCAGATGCGTTTAACGCCCGCGCTTTCCAGCGTTTTGGCGACCAGCGCCGCCACGGTTTGTTTCATGCTCTTCTCCTATGTCGGCCCGCCCTGAAGAGTGACGTGACCAGAACCGAAAAAAGAAGCGTAGACGAAACGGCAGAAAAGCAGGCGTGAAAAAATGCGCTGGCAGAGCTCAGCGCATCTCAGACCGGATTCAGGCAGAGAAGAGGGCAATCAGAATCGGAGCCAGCAGGCTCATGACAAAACCATGCACAATGGCAGCCGGGACAATCTCGTTGCCGCCCGCCCGCTGCAGCACCGGCAGGGTAAAGTCCATCGAGGTGGCACCGCACAGCCCCAGAGCGCTGGAGCGATGGCGGCCAATCAGCGCCGGGATCAGCATGATTGCGACCAGTTCACGCACCAGATCGTTGAAGAAGGCGGCGCTGCCGATGACCGGACCAAAAGCTTCGGTCATCAGAATGCCGGAGAGCGAGTACCAGCCAAAGCCACTTGCCAACGCCAGACCGGTTTTCAGCGGTAAGCCCAGCAGTAACGCGGCTATCATGCCGCCGATCAGCGCGCTGACCAGCACGACGCTGGCGACCAGCATGCCGCGTCGGTTCAGGATAATCTGCCGCAACGTCATGCCACTGCCGCGCAGCTGAATGCCCACCAGAAACAGCAGGAAGATCAGCGCATATTCGCTGGCCGTCGAAGCGTGGTGCAGCAGGGGCCACTGAGTCAGGCCAAGCACAAAACCGATGACGACAACGCCACAAAGCTTCAGGGAGTCCAGCGCCATATGCAGCCGCGACGGCAGTTTCTCCTGTCGATGCGCATGCTGCCAGGGTGCATATTTTTCCAGCCCGCGCAGCGCCAGCAGGTTGCATAGCAGAATGCAGAACGCCGCCACCAGCGCGGTGTGAAAGACCGCCAGGAGATTGCTGCTCAGATTGTCGAGAAAGGCCAGGCTGATGCCCATAAAGAACAGAATGACGTAAACCATCCAGCCCAGCAGCTGATTCACGCGTCGCAGGGTGGCGGTTTTACGGAACGGTAACAGCCAGCCAGCAATCAGCGGCAGCAGAATAATCAGGAGTCCGGAATACATATCATTGCCATCCATGCGATAAAGAGGCCACAAGCTAGCGAAAAAGCGTAACGGAGTAAACCCTGAGAAAGTGGCTTGACCGGCTGGCTGGCGGCAACCATGCTGTTTATAAACTGAGGATGGACGCCTATGATTCTGGAACATATCGACATTCGCGGTTTCCGCGGCATCAATAAGCTCTCACTGCCTTTAACCCAGACCAATCTGCTGATTGGTGAGAATGCCTGGGGCAAATCCAGCCTGCTGGATGCCCTGAGCCTGCTGCTTTCGCCCTGTGAGCCGGCCTATGTTTTTAACCAGGCTGATTTCCATTTTACGCCGGGCGATGTGACCGATTCGATGCGCCGTCTTTCGGTGGTGTTCCACTTTCGCGATGACGGCAGCGACCCGGATGCGGTGCTCTCGACCTTCTGGCAGCGTGATGCGCAGGGCCAGCGTCGGCTCTATTACAGTGTCAGTGCCACCTGGCGGGACAGCGGCATCGAAACCCGTCGTCGCTTTGTTGATGTGAATGCTCAGCTGTTGCCTGAGCAGAACTGCGTGGCGGCAATCGACCTGTTGCTGAAACGCTATCCGGTGCTGCGGCTGCGCGATGCACGTTTCAGTAAGCGGACGCGGAGCAGCGTGCCAGTGTCACCCCCGCATCCTGAACTGCTGGTTGGTATGGAGACGCTGGCACGCGATCTGGAGCGACATCCGCAGCAGCTCAGCGATGAGGTACTGCGACAGGGGCTGAAGACCATGCAGCAACTGATGCAGCACTACTTTCTGGTGCAGCCGCCCGGTGCGGGTGGCGAGGCCCGCTCGCGGGATCTGCAGACGCGCGACGGGGGGGAGGGATGGCGGGCGCTGGATCACCTGAATCAGCTTATTGCCGGAACCGACTCCCGCAGCCGTCAGCTGATCCTGCTGCAGATGTTTACCCTGCTGATTGAGGCACGGGGTGATGTTCCACTGGCCGCCGGTGCGCGGCCGCTGCTGCTGATTGAAGATCCGGAAACCCGGCTGCATCCGATTATGCTGTCCGTGGCGTGGAACCTGCTGAAGCTGCTGCCGCTGCAAAAAATCGCCACCACCAACTCTTCTGAGCTGCTCTCGCAGGTGCCGGTGGAAAACGTCTGTCGTCTGGTGCGTGAATCCTCGCGCGTGGCGGCCTGGCGAATCGGTCCGGAAGGACTGAGTGCCGAAGAGAGTCGTCGCATCGGTTTCCATATTCGTGTTAACCGGCCTGCGGCGCTGTTCGCCCGCTGCTGGCTGCTGGTAGAGGGAGAAACGGAAGTCTGGATCATGAATGAGCTGGCGCAGCAATGCGGTTATAACTTCGCGGCGGAAGGGGTGAAGGTGATTGAGTTTGCTCAATCGGGCTTAAAGCCGCTGCTGAAATTTGCCCGGCGCATGGGCATCGCCTGGCATGTGCTGACCGACGGCGATCAGGCGGGTAATAAATATGCCAGTACGGTACGCACGCAGTTACAGCCGGGCGATCCTGAGCCGCGTTTTCTGACGCAGTTACCGGCTCTGGATATGGAGAATTTTCTTTATCAGCATGGTTTTCAGGATGTCTATCATCAGATGGCGCACCTGCCGTTAAACGTTCCGATGAGTTCCAGGCGTATTATTACCAAAGCGATTCATCAGAGTTCCAAGCCAGAACTGGCGATCGCCGTGGCTACGTCGGCGGCGGAACGCGGGCCGGAGGCCATCCCGCCGTTGATGCGGCAGATGTTTGCCCGGGTGATTGGACTGGCGCAGGGCCAGGCGGACTGAGGCGTGTCAGAGATGAAAATGCCAGCGGCACTGGCTGGCATTTTTGGGTCACTGTTCAGAGGTGGGTTCAGGATCAGGCCACGGCCTGTACCTCAACAACCGGCACGATGAGGCTGGCGTGATTGCCTTTTGGACCTTCATGGACATCGAACTGTACCTGCTGGCCTGCCTTTAGCGTTCGGTAGCCTTCCATCTGAATGGTGGAGTAGTGCGCAAAAATATCTTCGCCACCGCCAACCGGACAGATAAAGCCAAAGCCTTTGGAATTATTGAACCATTTAACTGTGCCCGTCTCCATGCTTTTACTTCCCTCGCAAGACATTTTATAAGTAGGTGAGGTCTTTTAAGCTGTGAGTCGGATTTGATTAAAACTCAATCAGCCTGTGCAGGTAGAATGTAGAGAAAGCGCCGCTGGCGTCAAGCAAACCACCGGGCCAGGTGGGGAAAAAATCATCAAAATTTGAGGCAGTTAACGCTATTGCAAATTTTGTGATGCAGGTCGCGCAAGGGAATTGTTGAATAAATTTTCAGCAGCGGCCAGCAGCTTGACAGGCATGTTAAACTCTCAATATGTAGCTACTTAAAGGCTAAAAGCAAAATCTCAACGGAACACTATGGCAAACACAAACGACTGGCTTAACTTTGAACATCTGGCCGAAGATAAAGTACGCGAAGGGTTAAAGCCGCCTTCTATGTATAAAGTCATTCTGAATAATGACGATTATACACCTATGGAATTTGTTATTGACGTCGTACAAAAGTTCTTTTCTTATGATGTTGAACGTGCAACGCAGCTGATGTTGAAAGTTCACTATCACGGCAAGGCGATCTGTGGTGTATTTACTGCAGAAGTCGCCGAAACAAAAGCGGCCCAGGTGAACAATTATGCGCGGGAAAATCATCATCCGTTGCTGTGTACGCTGGAAAAGGCCTGAACCCGTCTCCATATAGGAAACTGGTAAGGGCGATAATTGGGGGAGGTGCCTAATGCTCAATCAAGAACTGGAACTCAGTTTAAATATGGCTTTCGCCAGAGCGCGTGAGCACCGTCATGAGTTTATGACCGTCGAGCATCTGTTACTGGCGTTGCTCAGTAACCCGTCGGCCAGAGAGGCACTGGAAGCCTGTACGGTGGATCTTGTGGCTCTGCGGCAGGAACTCGAAGCCTTCATCGAACAAACCACGCCGGTGCTGCCCGCCAGCGAAGAGGAGCGCGATACACAACCGACGCTCAGCTTCCAGCGCGTTCTGCAGCGTGCGGTTTTCCATGTTCAGTCATCCGGTCGCAGTGAAGTCACCGGAGCGAATGTGCTGGTCGCCATCTTCAGCGAGCAGGAGTCGCAGGCGGCTTATCTGTTACGCAAACATGAAGTCAGCCGCCTTGATGTGGTGAATTTCATCTCTCACGGTACGCGCAAAGACGAGCCTGGCCAGGCGCCAGGCGCTGAAAATCCGGTTAACGAAGAGCAAGCAGGCGGGGAGGAGCGTATGGAAAACTTCACCACCAATCTAAATCAGCTTGCTCGCGTCGGTGGTATCGATCCACTGATTGGTCGCGATAAAGAGCTGGAACGAACCATTCAGGTGCTGTGCCGTCGCCGTAAAAACAACCCGCTGCTGGTGGGTGAATCGGGTGTGGGTAAAACCGCTATTGCAGAAGGTCTCGCCTGGCGTATCGAGCAGGGTGACGTACCGGAAGTGATGAAAGATTGCACGATTTACTCGCTGGATATTGGTTCCTTGCTGGCGGGCACCAAATACCGTGGTGACTTTGAAAAACGTTTCAAAGCGCTGCTGAAACAGCTGGAGTCAGACGAACACAGCATTCTGTTTATCGATGAGATCCATACTATCATCGGTGCAGGTGCCGCGTCGGGAGGCCAGGTTGATGCGGCTAACCTGATTAAACCGCTGCTCTCTGGCGGCAGGATCCGCGTCATGGGTTCTACTACCTATCAGGAATTCAGCAATATCTTCGAAAAAGATCGTGCTCTGGCACGTCGCTTCCAGAAGATCGATATCACGGAGCCTTCTGTTGAGGAGACCGTGCAGATCGTGAATGGTCTGAAAACCAAATACGAAGCACATCATGATGTGCGTTATACCGCGAAAGCAGTGCGTGCAGCCGTGGAACTGGCGGTGAAATATATCAACGATCGTCATCTGCCTGACAAGGCGATTGACGTGATTGATGAAGCGGGTGCGCGTGCGCGCCTGATGCCGGCCAGCAAGCGTAAGAAAACTATCAATGTTTCTGACATTGAAACCGTAGTGGCCCGCATTGCCCGTATTCCGGAGCAGAGCGTGTCAGCAACCGATCGCGATACGCTGAGAAATCTGGGTGATCGTCTGAAGATGCTGGTATTTGGGCAGGACAAAGCCATTGAGGTGCTGACTGAAGCAATCAAAATGAGCCGCGCTGGTCTGGGTCAGGATCGCAAGCCGGTTGGTTCCTTCCTGTTTGCCGGACCAACGGGTGTCGGTAAAACAGAAGTTACCGTGCAGCTGGCGAAAGCGCTGGGTATTGAGCTGCTGCGTTTTGATATGTCCGAGTATATGGAACGTCACACCGTCAGTCGTCTGATTGGTGCACCTCCGGGTTATGTCGGCTTTGATCAGGGCGGCCTGCTGACGGATGCGGTGATTAAGCATCCTCATGCTGTGGTGTTGCTGGATGAGATTGAGAAAGCACACCCGGATGTCTTCAACCTGCTGTTGCAGGTAATGGACAACGGCATGCTGACCGACAACAACGGTCGTAAAGCGGATTTCCGCAACGTGGTGCTGGTGATGACTACCAACGCCGGTGTGCGTGAGACTGAACGTAAGTCGATTGGCCTGATTCATCAGGACAACAGCACCGATGCGATGGAAGAGATCAAAAAGCTCTTTACGCCAGAGTTTCGTAACCGTCTCGACAACATCATCTGGTTCAACCATCTGTCACCTGAGGTGATCCATCAGGTGGTCGACAAGTTTATTGTCGAGTTGCAGGCGCAGCTGGATGCGAAAGGCGTGTCGTTGGAAGTCAGTGATGAAGCGCGCGACTGGCTGGCTGAGAAGGGCTATGACAAAGCGATGGGTGCTCGTCCGATGGCGCGCACCGTGCAGGACAGCCTCAAGAAACCGTTAGCCAATGAACTGCTGTTTGGTTCGCTGGTAGATGGCGGCTCGGTGTCAGTGGCGCTGGATCGTGAGAAAGGTGAACTGACCTATCACTTCCTGAGTGCTGAAAAACGCAAAACCGAAGGCACTGTGCATTAATTACTTGCTGCAGATGTGAAAAAGGCCGGATTTTAATCCGGCCTTTTTTTCGCTTCAAAATGCAGGGTGATGAGATTACTGCAAATTAGCGACTACGGAAGACAATGCGGCCTTTGCTCAGGTCGTACGGGGTCAGCTCAACGGTCACTTTGTCACCCGTCAGGATGCGGATGTAGTTTTTGCGCATTTTACCGGAGATGTGAGCAGTAACCACGTGTCCGTTCTCAAGTTCTACGCGGAACATGGTGTTAGGTAACGTATCCAGTACGGTACCTTGCATTTCAATATTGTCTTCTTTGGCCATCGAATCCTCTGGGTGTACTACCTTTCAGTTGAACCGGCAAGATAATGCCCAATTCAACGATTTATGTAAAGAACCGTCGGCGATTTTGCCAACGCTTTGCCGGGGTGCACGTCAGTTTCGCGCATCCGGTAAAATTAGGGTGTTTATGGTGACGTCTGCGGGGGATTAGCGGGCTAAGAATCTGTATCAACCGGTTACACGCGCACGATTGAAAACAGTTCCGAGAGTGCGTTGAGATTCCCAGCCTGGCAATTCCGGCTCGTTATTGCGAAGCGCGGACGACATACCAAACTCGACTATTATACCACTTATGCGCCTTTATGTGTGCAAAACATCTCTGTGCAGCTAAAAAAGCGTCTGTGTCTGCCAGCAGCCATCGCTGACCGGCTGGCTCGCAAGGCTTTGTACATATTGCAGATAGTCCGCGCGAGGGATCTCCTGCGCCCCTAAGGAAGCAGTATGGGGGTTAAGTACCTGACAATCCACCAGACGGCCCTGATGCCGGATGAAATGCTGACAAAACACCCAAAGTGCGGTTTTAGACGCGTTCTGCTGACGGCTGAACATCGATTCGCCGCAGAAGATTTGTCCCATCGCCAGCCCATACATGCCACCCACCAGCTGATGCCCGTCCCACACCTCGATAGAGTGGGCGTGGCCAAGCTCATAAAGTCGCAACCAGGCGCGTTTCATCTCAAAAGTAATCCAGGTGCCTTCCTCGCGACCAGCGGCGCAGCCCTCAATAACCTCATCAAACGACTCGTTCATCGTCACCCGATAGGGCGAGCGGTTATGGAAACGCTTCATGCTGCGGCTGAGATGAAACTGCTCGGGTAACAGAACTGCACGGGGATCGGGCGACCACCAGAGAATCGGATCGCCAGGCGAAAACCAGGGGAAGATGCCGCGCTGATAGGCGTTAAGCAGCCGGGCAGGGGAGAGATCCCCCCCCATCGCCAGCAGGCCGTTTGGCTCGCGCAGCGCCATCTCAGGTGGGGGAAATTGCAGAGATTCCCGTGACAGTTGTACCAGTCTCATCGCGTTAAGTTACCCAGCAGCATTTCGCTAAGACTATAACGCAATACGCTGCCGGAAACGCCAGTAGCGACCCGCTTTTGAGATTAATTCCGCATGGCTACCCTGTTCAACAATGGCACCATTATCCATTACGCAGATGCGATCCATCTGCTCCAGGCCGCTGAAGCGATGGGTGACCATTAACATCGTCTTTCCGACAGACAGGCGCTGCAGCAGGACAAGAATGTGCTGCTCGGTGGTGGCATCCAGCCCTTCGGTGGGTTCATCCAGCAGCCAGAGATCGCCGTCATGCAGTAATGCACGTGCCAGCGCCAGGCGACGCAGTTCGCCACCTGAAAGCGGGCGACCGCCTTCTCCCATCCAGGCGTTTAAACCTTCCTGGTTTTCAAGCAGATGCTGCAGCCCAACGTCGTTCAGTGCGCGGGCCAGTTGATCATCGCTGGCATCAGGGCAGGCCAGCAGTAAGTTATCGCGCAGGCTCTGGCTGAAGAGGTGAACCCGCTGCGTTACCACGCTGATGCGCTGGCGCAACGCTGGCTCTGACCAGGCATTAATCGGCAGGTAATTTAAAGTGATAACGCCATGTTGGCTCTCCCAGCCACGGGTTAACAGCGCCAGCAACGTTGATTTTCCGCAGCCGGTCGGACCCAGCAATGCAATGTGCTCACCGGCAGCCACCTTAAGGGTACAGCGGTTCAGCACCTTATACGGACGGTTGGGATAGCTGAAGTCGAGCTGGTCGATATCGACCGCAAGCGGGCCTGGTCGGGCATCTGAATGCGCTGGAAAGATGATCGCGGGTGACTGTTCAATAATGTCATTGACCCGCTGAGCGGCGTTTATCACCTGCGACATGGGCAGGAAGGCCCCGGCTACCGGTGCCAGCGCCTCGAAGGCGGCCAGGGCGCAAAACACGACCAATGCTATCAGCGAGCCGGGTAGCTGCTGTTCGCTGATGGTCGCGGCACTGAGCCAGAGCAGCAGTGTGACCGTTACGCCGCTGATCAGCAGCAGCAGACTCTGGGCTGCGGCCTGCAAACGCTGTTGCTGACTTTGCGCCTGCTGCCAGTGCTGTTCATCCTGATCAAGTTGCTGACGCCAGCTCTGTGAGGCCCCGTACAGCGTCAGTTCAGCCTGAGCTGCCAGCCACTGCATCAGCTGTAAGCGCCAGCGGGCGCGACCCTGGGCAATGGCGACGCCAGCCGGTGATCCCAGACGATAAAACAGCGCGGGCATCAGGACCAACGTACTCAGCATGATACCGCCCAGCATCAGTGCCAGCTGAACATCAATAAAGCTCATCCCGACAGTCACCACGATACTCACCACGAATGCGCCGAGCAGCGGCGAGATAACGCGCAGATAGAGATGATCCAGCGTATCGACATCGGCCACAAAGCGGTTGAGCAGATCCGCCTGCCGGAACCGCGAAAGCTGGCCCGGGGAAAGGGCCATCAGGCGGCTGAACGTGTGGACGCGCAGATGCTGAAGCACCCTGAACGTCGCATCGTGGCTGACCAGCCGTTCAGCATAGCGTGCGGCGGTGCGAATAATGGCTGCGCCACGAACGCCTGCAGCAGGCAGCATGTAGTTAAAGGTGTAGAGACCAGCAACACCTGCCACTGAGGAGGCGGCCAGGAACCAGCCTGACAGCGTCAGCAGGCCAATGCTGGCCAGCAGGGTAACAATCGCCAGCACGATGCCCAGCGCCAGACGAAACGGGTGGCGCAGCCAGAGACGAAGAAAAGGACGTAAGGCGGACATCAGCGGATCTCCTGTTGGCGATGCTTCAGCATCTCACTGAAAGCACCCGGCTGCTGAGACAGTTGCTGCCAGTTACCCTGTTGCACCAGCTTACCCGCCTCCATCACCCAGAGGGTCTGCCAGCGACTCAACGTATCGATCTGATGAGTAATCATCAGCGTGGTCTGCCGGACTGCCGCCTCGTTAAGCGCCAGCATCACATGACGTTCGCTGAGTGCATCCAGGCTGGCTGCCGGTTCATCGAGCAGCAAAAAATGTGAGGATTGATAGAGTGCGCGTGCAACCGCGACCCGCTGCGCCTGGCCCACCGACAGCTGATTACCGCCATCGCCAGGCTGGGTCTCAATACCCTGAGGCAGACGCGGCAGGAACTCGTTGATGCCGCATGATTCCAGCAGCGCCGCAAAGCGATCGCCATCCCAGGCCGCATTCATCACAATATTGTCGCGCAATGTGGCGGCCGGTAACTGAGGATTCTGTCCTACCCAGCTCAGTTGCTGATGCCAGTCGCTCCGTCGTATATCACGCAGTTCAACCCCATTCGCCTTCAGCGAGCCCTGATAAGGCAGAAAGCCGAGCAGAGCGTTCATCAGGGCCGTTTTACCCGCCCCGCTTTGACCGACCAGCGCAATCTGCTCACCAGCGGCAATGGTAAAGGTGAGCGGACCGCACAACACCTGGCCATCGGGCGCGCAGACACACAGATCATCAGCGACGAGCGCGATTGCGCGATCGGCAGTGAAAGGCTGCTGGCCATCCTGCGGTGCAACGTCGGGCGTCGCCTGCATAAAAGCTTCAAGTGCATCGGCACCGCCCACCGCCTGGGCTTTGGCGTGATAGAACGCGCCGAGATCGCGCAACGGTTGAAAAAACTCCGGGGCAAGGATCAGCACCAGGAACCCGGCAAACAGCGATACACCCTGACCGTAGTCACCGAAATGCAATTCGCCCAGATAGGAGAAACCAAAATAGACCGCCACCACAGCAATCGCTAACGAGGCAAAAAACTCCAGAACGGCGGAGGAGAGAAAGGCTAAACGCAGCACGTCCATCGTGCGCTGGCGAAAATCGGTGGTGGCGGCGGCAACGGCCTGCTGCTCTGCTTCACCGCGATGAAACAGCCGCAGCGTCTCTCTGCCGCGCAGACGGTCGAGAAAGTTACCGCTCAGGCGAGCCAGCACCAGGAAGTTGCGGCGGTTGGCCTCGGCCGCACCCATTCCGACCAGCGCCATAAACAGCGGAATCAACGGCGCGGTGGCAAACAGGATCAGACCTGCCGTCCAGTTCAACGGAAAAATAGTCAGCAGAATGCAGCAGGGGATCAGCACCGCCAGCGTCATCTGCGGCAGATAGCGGGCGTAGTACTCCTGCATATCTTCGATCTGCTCCAGCAGCAGGGTTGCCCAGCTTCCGGCTGGCTTACCCTGAATCCAGGCCGGGCCCAGATCAGATAACCGATCCAGGACCTGCTGACGTAAGGCCTGGCGGATAGCCTGCCCGGCACGATAGCCGGTCAGTTCACGGGCATAATTAATCAGGGCACGGAGCACAAAGCAGATTAGTAACAGCAGGATGCTGACCGTTAGGGTTTCACGTGGCTGCTGATCAATAATCAGTGCCTGAAGCAGCGTGGCCAGTAAACCCGCCTGAGCAATGAGCAGCAGTGCACTCGCCATACCCAGCAGCGTGTTGAGTCGCAACCAGCGACCGGCGAAACGACGTTGCTGACGAAGCCAGCGGGTAAGATGCTGCTGCCGCGATTTGTCCATGCGAGACCATGATAAATGTCGATGACGGGGGGAAATGGAATGATATTTCCATCTCTTCAGGCGCAAGAATCTAGCATGAGAGCAATAAAAAAGGCGACGGAAAAACCGTCGCCTGGAACATTTGAGATCAGAGGGTTAACAACTTACTGATCGTTTTTAACCAACCCGTCAAGAAAACGCTCAGCGTCTAACGCGGCCATGCAGCCAGTGCCCGCAGAGGTGATCGCCTGACGATAGATATGGTCCATCACATCGCCTGCCGCAAAGACGCCAGGGATGCTGGTCTGAGTGGCGTTGCCATGCAGACCGGACTGAACTTTGATGTATCCGTTCTCCAGCGCCAGCTGACCTTCAAAGATGGCCGTATTCGGACTGTGCCCGATAGCGACAAACAGACCTGCGACTTCCAGCGCTTCTGTCTCATCACTGTTCTGGGTAGATCGCAGCGTCAGACCGGTCACGCCCATCTGATCCCCCACCACTTCTTCCAGCGTACGATGGGTGTGCAGCACGATATTGCCATTGCGCACTTTCTCCATCAGGCGGTCGATCAGGATCTTCTCAGCGCGGAAGCTATCACGACGATGAATCAGGTGCACTTCAGCCGCAATATTTGCCAGATAGAGCGCTTCTTCCACGGCCGTGTTGCCACCGCCAATCACCGCGACTTTCTGGTTGCGATAGAAGAAGCCGTCACAGGTTGCGCAGGCGGAGACACCTTTGCCTTTGAACGCCTCTTCAGAGGGCAGACCCAGATAGCGCGCTGACGCACCGGTAGCGATGATCAGGGCATCTGCCGTGTATACACCGCTGTCACCAGTGAGGCGGAACGGACGGTTCTGCAGATCCACGGTGTGAATGTGATCGAAAATGATCTCAGTATTAAATTTTTCGGCATGCTCGTGCATGCGCTCCATCAGCGATGGACCTGTCAGATCGTGCGGGTCGCCCGGCCAGTTCTCCACTTCAGTAGTAGTGGTCAGCTGTCCGCCCTTTTCCAGACCGGTGATCAGCACCGGGTTGAGGTTGGCGCGTGCAGCATAAACGGCTGCGGTATAACCCGCTGGGCCGGAGCCCAGAATGAGTAACTTACTGTGTTTGGCCGTACTCATGCGTTCCTCAGTTTCATTCGGCTGACATAAACTGCGATTGTAGGGAATATCCGGCGACAATGACAAGGCTTAGCCAATTTTGTTAACGATAGCTGCAAACGGCGTAGACGATGAGCGGCGGTTTTGCCTGGTCATTGCGCCAAAAGGGGGCAAAACTCGGGCTGAACGGGTGCAATAGTGCAAAAATACTCATTTAAAAACAGATACCCAGCGGTCTGTCTGGCATCTTGTCCTGAATTTGGTGATTTTACTTTGACAATCGCCTGCGCTTTTGCGAAAACATTATCAGAAGCGAATAACATTTATCGGAACAAAACAGGTTTTCCTCGCTTGTTTTGCACTTAACGCCGAATAAAAGCAGCCTGATATGGATAATGACGCATGATGTGGACAGACAACATGCGTCATATCGATAGGTGTCAGAACACAGGCTCTGTTAGCTCACTTCAGAAATGCCCCGAACAATGAGCGTTTTCAGGGCGTGGCAGGTAAAGGGAAGGAATTAAGAGAGACAATAATAATGGTAGACAATAAGAAACGCCCCGGGAAAGACCTCGACAGAATTGACAGGAACATTCTGAATGAACTTCAGAAAGATGGTCGCATTTCAAACGTAGAGCTTTCTAAACGCGTAGGCTTATCGCCTACGCCATGTCTTGAGCGCGTGCGTCGTCTCGAACGTCAGGGATTTATTCTTGGCTACACCGCGCAGTTGAACCCGCACTATCTGGATGCGTCGCTGCTGGTGTTCGTTGAGATTACTCTGAATCGTGGTGCACCGGATGTGTTTGAGCAATTTAACGCCGCTGTGCAAAAACTTGAGGAAACTCAAGAGTGTCACCTCGTTTCCGGCGATTTCGACTACCTGCTGAAAACGCGCGTACCTGATATGTCTGCCTACCGTAAGCTGCTGGGTGAAACCCTGTTGCGCCTGCCGGGCGTAAACGACACGCGAACTTATGTGGTGATGGAAGAGGTCAAACAGAGCAATCGACTTGTGATCAAAACTCGCTGATGCGGGGCAGGTGCAAAACCTGTGAGATTTCGGTACACTCCTGTGAATTCATACAGGATCAGCGTCGGGCTTGCCCGACGCTGTTGCTTCTTACTTTACAGGCACCTGGAGAGTCCTCTTGAGCCAGGAATATACAGAAGATAAAGATGTTTCGTTACAATCGCTGAGCAGTGGACGTCGTCTGCTGGAAGCGTTGCTTATTCTGGTGGCGCTGTTTGCCATCTACCTGATGGTTTCACTGGTCAGTTTTAACCCTTCCGATCCAAGCTGGTCGCAAACTGCCTGGCATGAACCTATCCATAATATCGGCGGCAGCGTCGGTGCCTGGCTGGCTGACACCTTACTCTTCATCTTTGGTGTGATGGCGTACGCCATTCCTCCCGTCATCCTGGGTCTGTGCTGGATTGCTTTCCGTCAGCGCGACAGCCAGGACTACTTTGACTACTTTGCCGTCGGGCTGCGCTTAATTGGCGTTCTTGCGCTGGTGGTGACAACCTGTGGTATGGCGGCGCTGAACGCCGATGATATTTGGTACTTCGCCTCGGGCGGCGTGATTGGCAGCCTGGTGAGTAATGCGATTGCCCCGTGGTTCAGTCCGGCTGGCGGCACGCTGATGCTGCTTTGCGTCTGGGCGGCGGGCATTACCCTTTACACCGGCTGGTCATGGCTCACCATCGCAGAAAGAATTGGTGGCGTTGTGATGGGCGTGCTGACGTTTGCCAGCAACCGCTCACGTCACGATGAACCCTGGCAGGAAGAGGATGACGAGCAGGACGCGCATGAATACGCGGATGTGCCTGAACTGCATGCCGCCGATCAGGATGATGATGTGCTGCTTTCTGCTCCACGTGCAGCCGCCGAGCCTGCGGCCTCACAGCCGGATCCTCTGCTGGCTAAAGCGGCAGCAGCAACCAGCGCGGCGGTAGCGGCGACGACGGAAGCCGCTGAGGTGACCCTCGCACCGGCCGCTCCGGTAACGCCTGCGCCTGCCGCTGTTGCAGCACCTTCTGCTGCGGCATTTACGGCATCTGCTCCTGCCACTATGCCTGCATCCCCGACGACACAACCTGCGCCTGCGGCCGTACAGAGCGCGCCTGTATCCTATGGTGCAGCGACTGCTCCGACTCCGGCGCAGAGTGCTTCTGCACCTGCGACCTCACCACCGCTTTATCATTTTGAAATGCCGGACGAAGCCCCGGCTACGCCGTCGTTCAGTGCTTACGACGATGACGAACCTAAAATGGGGAACTGGCGCGACACACCAGCGATCCCTGCGGCTCCTGCAGCTGCGGCCGCCGTCGCTGCCACTGCGACTCAGGCAACCACGCGTGCTGCCCCTGTTTTCGATTTAGCCCCTGAAACCAATCTCAACCCGCAGGTTAAACAGGGTATCGGACCGGCGCTACCGCGTCCTAATCCGGTAAAACTGCCAACCCGTCGTGAGCTGGCCTCTTATGGCATTAAATTGCCTTCTCAGCGCATGGCTGAAGAGAAAGCCAGAACGGAAGAGAGCGAAACGGCCCCGGTT
This sequence comes from Pantoea sp. RCC30.1, assembly GCF_058148845.1. Classification (NCBI taxonomy): domain Bacteria; kingdom Pseudomonadati; phylum Pseudomonadota; class Gammaproteobacteria; order Enterobacterales; family Erwiniaceae; genus Pantoea; species Pantoea sp. RCC30.1. The sequence continues at coordinate 116,919 of NZ_JBXUHX010000009.1, forward strand.
GGATCGATTTCTACTGCACCTGATGCTGAAGAGGCGCTGCAGCAGGCTGAACTGCGTCAGGCCTTCCAGTCTGAACAGCAGCAGCGCTATGGAACCAACTGGCAGCAGGATGAGGAAGATGAGCAGGATGCCCAGCAGCAGGATGCACTGGCACGTCAGTTCGCCGAGCAGCAGCAACAGCGCTATGAACCTGAAGTGAAAAAAGAGCCGGTATTTAATATTGATACCGCCTCAGCGTTTGATTTTTCACCGATGAAAGATCTGGTGGATGACGGTCCATCAGAACCGCTGTTTACCATTGCCGCGACGCCGGAACCGGAAGCCCCTGCAGTGTCACACGAACCCTGGCAGCAGGTGAGTGAGGTCTCAAGACCTCAGGCACCGGCTCAGGTTCCAGCTCCTGCCAGTTTTGCTCCGGCAGCGCCTGCCTACAGTGCGTCTTCAGCACCAGCTGAACCGGGTTATGCTGCGCCTGCTTATGGCTCGCCAGCTACAGCTCCGGTTCAGCCGGTTGAAGAAACGAAACCTTCACTGCACGATAGCCTGATTCATCCGTTCCTGATGCGCCATGAGCAGCCGATGGAGAAACCGTCCACGCCACTGCCTTCGCTGGATCTGCTGACCGCTCCACCTGTAGAGGAAGAGCCGGTTGATATGTTCTCGCTGGAGCAGACTGCCCGACTGGTGGAGTCGCGCTTAGGCGATTATCGCGTCAAAGCTGAAGTGGTTGGCATCTCACCTGGTCCGGTTATCACCCGTTTCGAACTTGACCTGGCTCCGGGTGTGAAAGCAGCGCGCATTTCCAACCTGTCGCGCGATTTAGCGCGTTCACTGTCGACCGTCGCGGTTCGCGTGGTAGAAGTGATTCCAGGCAAGCCTTACGTGGGTCTGGAACTGCCAAACAAACATCGCCAGACCGTCTATCTGCGTGAAGTGCTGGACTGCCCTAAATTCCGCGACAATCCATCACCGCTGGCTGTGGTGCTGGGTAAAGACATTGCCGGTCAGCCGGTTGTGGCCGATCTGGCGAAAATGCCACACTTACTGGTTGCCGGTACCACCGGTTCTGGTAAATCCGTGGGCGTGAACGCCATGATTATCAGCATGCTCTATAAGGCGACGCCTGAAGAAGTTCGCTTCATCATGATCGACCCGAAAATGCTGGAGCTGTCGGTCTATGAAGGCATTCCACACCTGCTGACCGAAGTCGTCACAGACATGAAAGATGCCGCCAATGCGCTGCGCTGGAGCGTCGGTGAAATGGAACGTCGCTATAAGCTGATGTCGGCGCTGGGCGTGCGTAATCTGGCGGGTTACAACGAGAAAGTGGAGCAGGCCGAAGCGATGGGTCGTCCGATTCCTGATCCGTTCTGGAAGCCGGGCGACAGCATGGATATGACGCCGCCGGTTCTGGAAAAACTGCCTTATATCGTGGTAATGGTCGATGAGTTTGCTGACCTGATCATGGCAGTGGGTAAAAAGGTTGAAGAGCTGATTGCGCGCCTGGCACAGAAAGCCCGTGCCGCGGGTATTCATCTGGTGCTGGCAACACAGCGTCCATCAGTGGATGTGATTACTGGCCTGATCAAAGCGAACATCCCGACACGTATCGCCTTTACTGTTTCGAGCAAGATTGACTCACGTACCATTCTCGATCAGGGCGGCGCGGAGTCACTTCTGGGTATGGGTGACATGCTCTACATGCCACCAAACTCCTCGCTGCCGATTCGTGTTCACGGTGCCTTTGTTCGTGATCAGGAAGTCCATGCCGTGGTTCAGGACTGGAAAGCGCGTGGTCGTCCGCAATATATCGACAACATTACTGCGGGCGAAGAGAGCGAAAGTGCCGGTGGCATCGACAGTGATGAAGAGCTCGATCCGCTGTTCGATCAGGCAGTCGGCTTTGTGGTTGATAAACGTCGTGCGTCGATTTCAGGCGTTCAGCGTCAGTTCCGCATCGGTTATAACCGTGCGGCACGTATCATTGAGCAGATGGAAGCGCAGGGCATCGTCTCTGCACCAGGCCACAATGGTAACCGTGAAGTGCTGTCGCCGCCGCCACACGATATGTAGCGTTTAAATGTTTTGAAACACGACTCAATGAGCCAGTTCCGACTGGCTCATTGTTTTTTATACGGTTAAGCCCCATATCTGAATCAGCTTTCGGTTTTTTCCTCTGTTCTGATGGTGGAATGGCGACCAGGCTTAATGCAGTTATCGATGGGATCGTTTAAATAAGGAATTGAAGCAGATGAAATTACGCGTAATCGCTCTGGGCCTGTTGGCCACCTTTTCTTCAGCCAGCGTATTGGCTGATGCTTCCAGTGATCTGCAACAGCGCCTGAACAAGGTCAGCAGCTTCCACGCCAGCTTCACACAAAAAGTGACCGACAGCAGCGGCGCAAATGTGCAGGACGGCGAAGGCGAATTGTGGGTAAAACGTCCCAGCCTGTTTAACTGGCACATGACCGCCCCGGACGAAAGTATCATCATCTCTGACGGTAAATCGCTGTGGTTCTATAACCCGTTTGTTGAGCAGGCGACTGTAAGCCTGTTGCAGAATGCGACCAGCAACACGCCGTTTATGCTGATTGCCCGCAATCAGTCAAATGACTGGAAGCAGTACAACATCAAACAGCAGGGTGACAATTTCGAACTGACACCGAAAAACAGCGACGGCAACCTGAAGCAGTTCACCATTCAGGTGACGTCCAGCGGAACCATTAACCGCTTCAGCGCGATTGAGCAGGATGGTCAGCGCAGTGATTACCAGCTGAAAAGCCAGCAGAATGGCGCTATCAGCCCGGATAAATTCACGTTCACACCGCCAAAAGGCGTGACGGTGGACGACCAACGTCAGTGAGGTCACGGTGAGTAACCTGTCCCTGGATTTTTCCACCGAGAATTTCAAACCTCTGGCCGCGCGTATGCGGCCAGAAACATTGAAACAGTACATTGGTCAGCAGCATTTGCTGGGCGCGGGCAAACCTCTGCCACGCGCGATTGAAGCAGGACACCTGCATTCAATGATCCTGTGGGGACCGCCCGGGACCGGCAAAACTACGCTGGCTGAGATTATCGCGCATTACGGCAATGCCGATGTGGAGCGTATATCGGCAGTGACCTCCGGCGTCAAAGAGATCCGTGAGGCGATTGAGCGCGCCCGACAGAATAAAAACGCTGGGCGGCGGACGATCCTGTTTGTGGATGAGGTCCATCGGTTCAACAAGAGCCAGCAGGATGCTTTTCTGCCCCATATTGAAGATGGCACCATTACCTTTATTGGTGCGACCACCGAAAATCCCTCTTTTGAACTTAACTCCGCATTGCTGTCACGCGCCCGCGTTTACCTGTTGAAATCACTCACGCTCGAAGATATTGAGCAGGTACTGGATCAGGCGATGCAGGATAAAGCGCGAGGTTATGGCGACAGTGACATCGTGCTGCCGGATAACACCCGCAGGATGATTGCTGAACTGGTTAATGGTGATGCACGCCGGGCACTGAATACGCTGGAAATGATGGCGGATATGGCCGAAATCACCGCCTCGGGTCAGCGTGAACTGACGCCGCAGTTACTTAACGAAGTGTCAGGTGAGCGATCCGCCCGTTTTGATAATAAAGGCGATCGTTTTTACGATCTGATTTCAGCTCTGCACAAATCGGTACGTGGCTCCGCGCCCGATGCGGCGCTCTACTGGTATGCACGCATCATTACGGCGGGCGGCGATCCGCTCTATGTGGCACGCCGGTTGCTGGCTATCGCCTCGGAAGATGTCGGCAATGCGGATCCGCGCGGTATGCAGGTGGCGCTTGCGGCCTGGGATTGCTTCACACGCGTCGGCCCGGCAGAAGGGGAGCGCGCGATTGCCCAGGCCATTGTTTATCTGGCCTGTGCGCCTAAAAGTAACGCGGTCTACAACGCGTTTAAAGCCGCTATGCGAGATGCACGCGACCATCCCGATTACGATGTGCCGGAACATCTGCGCAATGCCCCGACTAAGCTGATGAAAGAGATGGGGCTGGGCAAAGAGTACCGTTATGCTCATGACGAAACCAACGCCTATGCCGCCGGTGAAGTCTATTTTCCAAAGGAACTGGCCAGCACGCGCTATTACACGCCAACCCAGCGCGGGCTTGAGGGTAAGATTGGTGAAAAGCTAAGCTGGCTGGCTGAGCAGGATCAAAATAGCCCGACAAAACGCTACCGCTGAAACAGACCTTACGGTAATGTGGGCAATGTTTTCAACGCATTCCGCAGGAATGCGTCCCTTCTTTCAACCAACTTTTTATACACAGGATAAGCATGCTCGATCCCAATCTGCTGCGTAACGAGCCAGACGCAGTCGCAGAAAAACTGGCACGCCGGGGATACAAACTGGATGTGGAAACGCTGCGTTCGCTTGAAGAGCGTCGCAAAGTATTGCAGGTAGAAACAGAAAATCTGCAGGCAGAGCGTAATTCCCGATCCAAATCCATCGGTCAGGCCAAAGCACGTGGGGAAGACATCGAGCCGCTGCGTCAGGAAGTGAACGCGCTGGGCGAACGCCTGGATGCCGCAAAAGCAGAACTGGATGAACTGCAGAATCAAATCCGTGACTTCGCGCTGGCACTGCCAAACATTCCGGCAGACGAAGTGCCGCTGGGCAAAGATGACAGCGAAAATCAGGAAGTGAGCCGCTGGGGCACTCCACGCGAGTTCAGTTTCCAGGTTAAAGATCACGTTGAGCTGGGTGAAGCGGCGAAAGGCCTGGATTTTGCGGCTGCCGTGAAACTGACCGGTTCGCGCTTTGTGGTCATGCAGGGGCAAATTGCACGCCTGCACCGTGCACTGAGTCAGTTTATGATTGATCTGCACACGGAGCAGCATGGCTACCTTGAAACCTACGTGCCTTACCTGGTTAACCACGAAACGCTTTACGGTACCGGACAGTTGCCTAAGTTTGGCGAAGACCTGTTCCACACCCGTCCGCTGGAAGAAGAGTCAGACAGCAGTAACTATGCACTGATTCCTACCGCGGAAGTACCGCTGACTAACCTGGTGCGTGACGAGATCCTCGAAGAGGATACCCTGCCGGTTAAACTCACCGCACATACACCGTGCTTCCGTTCTGAAGCGGGTTCCTATGGTCGTGACACACGCGGCCTGATCCGTATGCACCAGTTCGACAAAGTTGAGATGGTGCAGATCGTTACCCCGGAACAGTCAATGGATGCGCTGGAAGAGCTGACAGGTCACGCTGAAAAAGTTCTGCAGCTGCTGAACCTGCCATACCGCAAGGTTTTACTCTGTACCGGCGATATGGGCTTCGGATCGACTAAAACCTACGATCTGGAAGTCTGGTTACCGGCGCAGAATACCTATCGCGAGATCTCATCCTGTTCCAACATGGGTGATTTCCAGGCGCGTCGTATGCAGGCGCGTTGCCGTAACAAACAGGATAAGAAGCCGCGTCTGGTTCATACCCTGAATGGCTCAGGTCTGGCCGTCGGCCGTACCCTGGTGGCGGTGCTGGAAAACTATCAGCAGGAAGATGGGCGTATCGCCGTGCCGGAAGTTTTACGTCCATATATGAATGGCGTGGAAATTATTGGCTAAGCGATTCTGAATCTTTGAACCCGGCCAGGGCCGGGTTTTTTTATGCCTTGCATCTGCAAAAAGGTATGGATTACATCCGAATTTAATCACAAATAAACGTTATCGATAATAGTTGTGCTGGAATGCTTAAAAACCTATTTTTTCATAGAGATAGCATTTAGCAGCCTGCTGCTTCACACGATTGTAACCCACTGAAGATTAGTAAATTAAATTGTCCGACAGCAAAATGTGCTGCTGTCAAATTACGCCCATTGACTTTAAAAAAGCCAGTGGCAAACTGCGCGCAATTTCCTTCATTTTGCTCTGGTTTCTATCCCCTATGTCAACCTGGTCACGCCCCGTGATACTGCTGCTTTGCGGCCTGATGTTAATGACTGTCGCAATTGCGGTGCTGAATACGCTTGTTCCACTGTGGCTGACACATGACTTACTGACAACCTGGCAGGTGGGCATCGTAAGCTCCTCCTATTACACCGGTAACCTCGCAGGTACGCTGCTGGCTGGCTGGTTAATTCGGCAGTACGGCTTCAATCGCAGCTATTACCTGGCTACCATGATGTTTGCCGTTGCGACCCTGTGCCTGGCGATGATGTCGGGTTTCTGGGCATGGAGTTCAATGCGTTTCATCGCCGGTGTCGGCTGTGCGCTAATGTGGGTGGTGGTTGAGAGCGCACTCCTGTGCAGCGGAACGGTACGTAATCGGGGACAGTTGCTGGCGGCCTACATGGTTGTCTATTACATCGGCACCGTGACCGGCCAGTTACTTGTCAGCAAACTCTCTACGGAATTACTCAGCGTGATTCCGTGGGTGACGTCGCTGGTCTTCTGCGCCGTGCTGCCGCTGGTCTTCACCCGCGTATCCAGCAACGGTGAAGCGACAGAAGCGGCTCCGGCCCGCATCTGGCCAATGCTGCGTCGGCGTAGCTCACGTCTGGGTATCAATGGCTGCATCATCTCTGGCATCCTTCTGGGCTCGCTTTATGGCCTGATGCCGCTTTACCTGTCACATCAGGGAATGAGTGATGCCAATGTCGGTTACTGGATGGCGTTGCTGGTCAGCGCAGGCATTGTGGGCCAATGGCCCGTCGGCCGTCTGGCCGATCGTTTCGGTCGCATGCTGGTGCTGCGGGTCCAGGTCTTTGTGGTTATCCTGGGTGCGATGGCTATGTTAACCAATGCCGCGATGGCTCCGGCGCTGTTTGTGCTGGGGCTGGCGGGCTTCACACTCTATCCGGTGGCTATGTCCTGGGCTTGTGAAACGGTTGCACATCATGAACTGGTTGCGATGAATCAGGCGCTGCTGATGAGTTATACCCTGGGCAGTCTGGCTGGACCGGCAATGACCTCTGTTCTGATGCAGAATTATTCTGACCAGCTGTTGTTCGTGATGATCGCGGCTGTGGCGCTGGTTTATCTGGTTATGCTGCTGCGCAAAGCGAATCATCAGGCTACGCCAGTGGCACATGCCTGATCGCGCTGAACAGCAAAAAGGGAGCGTTAAGCTCCCTTTTTTGTGGCCGATTCTCTAGTACATCACTTCGTGGCCGTAGCTGGCGAGAATGTTTTTCACGCGCTCCATCGTCTCTTTACTCGGCGGTTTCACCCCATCCAGCTTGTACTCTTCACCCATCGCAATCCATTTATGCTTACCCAGCTCGTGATAGGGCAGCAATTCAATCTTCTCAACGTTCTCCATGTCACGCGTGAATTCGCCCAGGCGATGCGCGGTGTCATCGTCGTCGGAATAGCCCGGTACGACAACGAAACGGATCCAGGTTCTCTTGCCTTTTTTCTGCAGATAACGGGCAAAGTCCAGGGTACGGTGATTAGAGACCCCCACCAGAATCTGATGCACATCGTCATTCATCTGTTTCAGGTCGAGCATCACTAAGTCAGTAACGTCGAGCAGTTCATCGATCACCGGATCATAGCGGCGTACGAAGCCGTTGGTGTCGAGACAGGTATGAATGCCTTCCGCTTTGCAGGCGCGGAACCAGTCGCGCACAAACTCAGCCTGAAGAATGGCTTCACCGCCTGAGGCAGTGACACCGCCGCCAGAGGCATTCATAAAATGGCGATAGGAAAGCACATCCGCCATCAGCGCTTCGACGGTGATCTCTTTGCCACCATGGGTATCCCAGGTGTCGCGGTTGTGACAGTAGAGGCAGCGCATCAGGCAGCCCTGGAAGAAGGTGATGAAACGGATGCCGGGACCATCGACGGTGCCGCAGGATTCAAATGAGTGGATACGACCGTTAACTGACATTGCGATGTTTTCTCCAGTGAGTCTGCCGGGACAGACGGCGCAATCTCTGTTGCGCTCAGGGCAGGAAATCGATTCTGGTGGGAACCTTGATGGAGATGACCACCAGAACAGACTTTTGAGAAAAAGGCTCCGCGAGGAGCCTTTTCATATTGGGTTTAGCCGTGATTACAGTGACTGTGTGAAGGTACGGGTAATCACATCCTGCTGTTGCTCTTTAGTCAGTGAGTTAAAGCGCACAGCATAACCGGAAACACGAATGGTCAGCTGCGGATACTTCTCTGGATGCTCCATCGCGTCCAGCAGCATTTCACGGTTCATGACGTTGACGTTAAGGTGCTGGCCGCCTTCGATGCTGGCCTCATGATGGAAGTAACCATCCATCAGACCGGCAAGGTTGGTTTTACGCACGTTATCATCTTTACCCAGCGCGTTTGGCACGATTGAGAAGGTATAGGAGATACCATCTTTCGCATAGGCAAACGGCAGTTTCGCGACGGAAGTCAGGGAGGCAACAGCACCTTTCTGGTCACGACCATGCATTGGGTTAGCACCTGGTCCAAACGGTGCACCAGCGCGACGTCCATCCGGTGTGTTACCGGTTTTCTTACCATACACCACGTTTGAGGTGATGGTCAGAACAGACTGGGTCGGCACGGCATTACGATAGGTGGTCAGCTGCTGAATTTTCTTCATGAAGCGTTCAACCAGATCGCAGGCCAGGTCATCAACGCGGGAGTCATTGTTACCGAACTGTGGGTATTCGCCTTCGATGTCGAAGTCGATCGCCAGACCATCTTCATCACGTATTGGTTTCACTTTGGCGTATTTAATCGCAGACAGTGAATCCGCAGCAACGGAGAGACCGGCGATACCACACGCCATGGTGCGATAGACATCACGGTCATGCAGGGCCATCAGTGCTGCTTCGTAGCTGTACTTATCATGCATGTAGTGGATGATGTTCAGCGAAGTCACATACTGTTTTGCCAGCCAGTCCATGAAGTGATCCATACGCTCCATGACGGTGTCGAAGTCCAGCACGGCGTCACTGATTTTGTCGCCTTTCGGTCCAACCTGCATTTTCAGTTTTTCATCCACGCCGCCGTTGATTGCGTAGAGCAGGGTTTTCGCCAGGTTAGCACGTGCGCCAAAGAACTGCATTTGTTTGCCGACAATCATCGGGCTGACGCAGCAGGCGATGGCGTAGTCATCATTGTCGAAATCAGGACGCATCAGGTCATCGTTCTCATACTGCAGAGATGAGGTATCGATTGAGACTTTAGCGGCATATTTTTTGAAATTAATCGGCAGTTTTTCTGACCACAGAATGGTCATGTTCGGCTCAGGTGAAGGACCCATGGTGTAGAGGGTATTCAGGAAGCGGAAGGTACTTTTTGAAACCAGCGTACGGCCATCAACGCCCATACCTGCCAGTGATTCCGTTGCCCAGATTGGGTCACCTGAGAACAGCTCATCATATTCAGGGGTACGCAGGAAGCGAACCATACGCAGTTTCATGACCAGATGGTCAATCAGTTCCTGTGCCTGTTCTTCAGTCAGTTTACCGGCTTTAAGGTCACGCTCGATATAAACATCCAGGAAGGTTGAGACGCGGCCAAAGGACATGGCAGCACCGTTTTGTGATTTAACCGCAGCCAGGTAGCCATAGTAAGTCCACTGCACGGCTTCAACGGCATTGGTTGCCGGGCCCGAAATGTCGTGGCCATATTTTGCGGCCATCTCTTTGATCTGCGCCAGCGCACGATGCTGATCTGAGATCTCTTCACGCAGACGAATAGTCGCTTCCAGATTCACGCCATTCTCTAAATCGTTCTGCAAAGACGCGAACTGAGAGAATTTATCCGCCATCAGGAAATCGATGCCGTAAAGAGCCACGCGACGATAGTCACCGATGATGCGGCCACGGCCATAGGCATCTGGCAAACCGGTCAGGATACCTGATTTACGGCAGCGCATGATGTCCGGGGTGTAAACGTCGAACACACCCTGGTTATGCGTTTTACGGTATTCAGTGAAGATTTTTTTCAGTGAAGGATCGAGTTCACGGCCATAAACTTTGCATGAACCTTCAACCATTTTGATGCCGCCAAAAGGAATCAGCGCGCGTTTTAATGGGGCTTCAGTCTGCAGGCCAACAATTTTTTCCAGTGGCTTGATGATGTAACCCGCATCGTGCGAGGTAATGGTTGAGGCGAGATCGGTGTCGAAGTCAACTGGCGCGTGGGTGCGGTTTTCAATTTTGATGCCTTCCAGCACGCTTTCCCACAGTTTAGTGGTCGCTTCAGTTGCGCCTGCCAGGAAGGACTCATCACCTTCATAAGGGGTGTAGTTTTTCTGAATGAAGTCGCGCACATTGACGCTATTCTGCCATTCGCCTTCAGCAAATCCTTCCCATGCTGAAGCCAGTTTTGCATTAAGTTCGGTCATAATATACCTGCCTTATATGAAGAGACTTTACGGTCAGGCACAGTCAACGTCCTGTGCCGTCAAAAATGTGTTTAATGAACCTGGTCACCTTTACGGAGATAGATGACCCAGTAGGTCAACCCAACCAGAATGCCGCCGCCAATGATGTTGCCGATGGTCACAGGAATCAGATTATCGAGAATAAAGTTACTGACGGTAAGCGAGTGAAACTGTGCAGCCGTGGTACCTGCAGCCTGCCAGAATTCAGGTGCCGCGAAGTCGCGGATGACAATGGCATAAGGAATCAGGAACATATTGGCGATGCTGTGCTCGAAACCGCTGGCGACGAACATCCCAACAGGAAGAATCATCACCACCAGCTTATCGGTCAGGGTACGGCCGGAGTAACTCATCCAGACGGCGAGGCAGACCAGCAAATTCGCCAGGGTACCCAGACAAACCGCTTCGATGAATGTGTGATGCATCTTGTGATCGGCGGTTTCCAGGACATTCAATCCCCAGGCACCATTCGCGACCATATGCTGTCCGGCAAACCACATCAGGGCAACGAAGAAGAGTGCACCTGCAAGGTTACCGGCGTAGACGTTAATCCAGTTGCGTGCCAGCTGTCCCCAGCTGATGCGACCACTGGCTTTGGCAACGACGATTAACACAGTAGAAGTAAAGAGGTCAGCGCCACACACCACGACCAGCATTAAGCCGAGTGAGAAACAGACACCGCCAATCAGTTTGGCTATGCCATAGGGCATGGCACCGCTACCGGTGGTCGCTGTAATATAAAAAACGAATGCTATGGAGATAAATACGCCAGCGTTTATCGCCAGAAAAAAGGTGGTGAAGGGATGTTTGGTAGCTTTATAGATACCGGCGTCTTCGGCGACTTTCGCCATTGCGGCTGGTAATAAAAGATTAAAAGGGTTGTCAGTTTTCACACTAACTTACTCCAGAAGTTGTCTGAAAAAATACTAACAAAGGAGTATAGGTCAGTAATTGATGTGGATCATGTTTGCCGAAGCGGTAGCAAGCCGTTCACAAAAAAACAAGAGGATTTTAATTTAACTTATTGAATTATATCCATTAAATAAATTTTAAAAATAAAAAATTATTTTAACGTTAAGGGCTAAGCCACAATTCCGGCCTGGGACTTGTTATTTATTAATGGCTTAAATGTTAATAAAAATGATGTGATGTAATTTGAAGGGAATTAAATGCAGCTAATGTTTCATGGAAAAAGTGGAGAATAATGGCACCCAATAAATGCAGTGCCATTTTTAACCCTCTCTTTCTGGTCTGACGCGTTATGACTTACGCATTTTTCCAGTAGAGACGCTTAGCCGTTTGCAGTTTTTCGTAAGCTGCAAGCAGGGACTGATGTGCCGGGAATGCCTGCAGCTCATCATCAATAGCCTGAAGACCATTGAATGGATGTTCGCCACTGATGGCGGCTGAGGCCGCTTCCATCGCGCTCTCACCGTACATACGCAGGAAAGCGTGGTGATACTGCAGCGGATCGCGCTCATCTTCCATTGCCAGTAACAGCAGAGTCTGCAGGCAACGATAGTAGTTAGCCCGCTCTGGCGTGAAGATTGAGCTATTGAACTCCATGGTCCACTCCGTCCAGATCAATGCCTGATCCAGATCGCCACCTGCCAGCGCCAGCATCGCTTTTAATTCGCCAACACGTAGTGTGTACCAGCCGTTGTCTTTACCGGTTGCCAGACCCAGCAGCTCACGAACGCGGGTGAAGTCATCAAAACCTTCATCATCAAGCTGTCCAATCAGATCCAGATACTCTTCAGGATTCCAGTTGCTGTCAGGCAGGGCCAGCAGGGTTTCACGCATGCCAGCGCCCATGCTGTTATTCGCCAGGAAGAGATCTTCCGCCGGATAGATATCAGACATGCCAGGTACGATGATGCGGCAGGCATAGACACCCAGATGCTCGTAGTCAGCAATATAAACTTCCTGATCTTCCGAGGCGAAGATCGCCATCAGCGTGGCAAACTCCTGCTCGGTGCTGCCTGCGAATGACCAGTCGACAAAGGGATAATCCGCTGTCTCTTTGAACAAATCCCAGGAGATCAGGCCGCTTGAATCGATGAAGTGCGTTTCAAGGTTGGCATGCTCAGCCACTTCTTCGTCATCAAAAGTCGGTGGGGTAAAGACATCCAGATCTTTAAGGCTGCGGCCCTGCAGCAACTCGGTGACGGTACGCTCCAGTGCCACACCGAAATCAGGATGCGCACCAAATGAAGCAAAACAGGTTCCGTTGGTCGGGTTAAACAGCACCACACAGATAACCGGATATTTGCCACCCAGCGAGGCGTCGTAAGCGAAAATCGGGAAACCTTCCGCTTCAAGGCGGGCAATCGCCTCGATTACTTCAGGATAACGCTGCATCACCTCATCAGGAATCGCAGGAAGGCTGATTGCTTCCGCAATGATGCGGTTCTTAATGTAGCGCTCAAACACTTCGGACAGTCCCTGAACACGCGCTTCATTCGCGGTGTTACCTGCGGACATGCCATTTGAGACATAGAGGTTGCCGATAATGTTCATCGGGATATAAACAGTTTGCTGATCGGACTGGCGGGTAAATGGCAGAGCGCAGATACCACGCTCAGCATTGCCAGACTGCAGATCAATCAGTCCGGAAGCCGTCAGAGCATTGTCAGGATCGTAAAACGCGTTCAGGCGCGCATCCAGAATGCCTTCAGGTAAGGAATCATCCTCAGGTAACGCAAACCATTTTTCATTCGGATAGTGAACAAAGTCGCCGTTTGCGATCTTTTTTCCCAACCAGAAGTCAGCAAAGAAGTAGTTAGTTGAGAGACGCTCAAAATACTCGCCCAGTGCAGAGGCCAGTGCCGCTTTTTTACTGGCGCCCTTGCCGTTGGTAAAGCAGAGCGGGCAATCGCGGTCGCGGATATGCACTGACCAGACGTGGGGAACAGGATTCAGCCAGGAAGCTTCTTCAATATTAAAGCCAAGATCCTGCAGCTTGGTCTGGAAACGCGCAATGGAGTCTTCCAGTGCGGCATCTTTGCCCGGGATAAATGTTTGCGTCATAGTGCCGCTCTCTCAGTTGTCATAGGGTGCGTAAAGCGCGCAATGATACGGATTTTGGTAACAGACCGCTATCAGGGCAGGACTTTTTTACCGGCTTAGTTTTTATTACATCGGCTATCAGGCCAAACGCAGATGAATAGTGCTGGATGAGGCCTCACAAAATTCCGTGCTGGTTAGCATTGGTAACATAACCTTCGGCGAGCCGGATTCAGAAAATGTGACCGCGCCCTGATTTATGATTGCAGCTATCAGAATGCAGTGATAAAACCGGATGGTTATTCATAACCGTTCGATATGACAGTGGTGAGGGGAAATGACGCAAGTTTATAATTTTAGCTCTGGCCCGGCGATGCTACCGGTTGAAGTGCTTCGTCGAGCAGAACAGGAACTGACGAACTGGCGCGGTCTGGGAACCTCTGTAATGGAGATCAGTCACCGCAGTAAAGAGTTTATTCAGGTGGCTGAGGAAGCTGAGCAGGACTTCCGTGATCTGCTAAAAATACCGTCTAATTACAAAGTTTTATTCTGTCATGGCGGAGCGCGTGCGCAATTCGCTGCTGTGCCGGGTAATCTGCTGGGTCAGGCGACCAGCGCCGACTATGTCGATGGCGGCTACTGGGCGCATAGCGCAATTAAAGAAGCAGAAAAGTATTGTTCCCCTCGCACGCTGGATGTCAAAACCACACGCGACGGTAAACGTGCCATCCTGCCGATGAGCGAATGGCAGGTGAGTGACGCGTCCGCCTACCTGCATTTCTGCCCGAATGAAACGATTGATGGCATCGCTATTGATGAACAGCCCGACTTCGGCAGTAAAACTGTTGTTGCTGATTTCTCATCCACCATTCTGTCTCGCCCGATCGATGTCAGTCGCTATGGTGTGATTTATGCGGGTGCGCAGAAAAATGTGGGCCCGGCTGGATTAACTCTGGTCGTCGTCCGCGAAGATCTGCTGGGTCAGGCGCATGCGTCCGTGCCTTCTATCCTCGATTACAAAGTGCTCGCCGATAACGATTCGATGTTTAACACTCCGCCGACGTTTGCGTGGTACCTCTCAGGGCTGGTGTTTAAATGGCTGAAAGAGAAGGGCGGTGTGGCTGAGATTGATCGTATCAATCAGGCAAAATCTGATCTGCTTTATGGCGTCATCGATCACAGTGGCTTCTATCGCAATGATGTGGCGACAGAAAACCGCTCACGCATGAATATTCCTTTCCAGCTGACGGATGCGTCACTTGATGCGCTGTTCCTGGAAGAGTCATTTAAGGCGGGATTACATGCGCTCAAAGGACATCGTGTAGTAGGCGGTATGCGCGCCTCTATTTATAATGCGATGCCGCTGGAAGGTGTGAAGGTGCTGACCGATTTCATGCTCGATTTTGAACGCCGTCACGGCTGATTACTAAGATATCAGCATTGATGCTGATGCCAGACCTCGCCACATGGCGAGGTCTCTGTATTTTTTGAGGATTTCGTTTCACATGCAGGACTCCCTGACTCTCCAACCGATTGCACGCGTCGATGGCACCGTAAATCTGCCTGGCTCAAAGAGCGTTTCTAATCGCGCATTGTTGCTGGCTGCGCTAGCTAAAGGCACCACCCGTCTCACTAACCTGCTCGACAGCGATGATGTGAAGTACATGCTGAATGCGCTGACCGCGCTGGGCGTAAGCTACACGCTTTCCAGCGATCGTACCGTGTGTGAAGTAACGGGAAATGCCGGACCTCTGCATACATCTCAACCGCTGTCACTGTTTCTGGGCAATGCTGGCACCGCAATGCGTCCGTTGGCCGCCGCACTTTGTCTTGGTGAGCATGATATCGAACTGACCGGTGAACCCCGCATGAAAGAGCGTCCAATCGGTCATCTGGTTGACGCGCTTCGTCAGGGTGGAGCAACCATCGAGTACCTGGAAAACGAAAATTATCCCCCGCTGCGTTTACGCGGTGGTTTTACCGGCGGTGAAGTCAGTGTGGATGGCAGCGTCTCCAGCCAGTTCCTGACGGCACTGCTGATGACCGCGCCGCTGGCGCAGCAGGATACCTGCATCACTATCAAAGGTGATTTGGTTTCAAAACCTTATATCGATATCACCCTGAATCTGATGCAGTGCTTTGGCGTCGAAGTTGAGAATCAGAACTATCAGCGCTTCCTGATCAAAGGACAGCAACAGTATCAGTCACCGGGCGATTACCTGGTTGAAGGCGATGCCTCTTCCGCCTCATATTTCCTGGCTGCTGCCGCCATAAAAGGTGGAACGGTTCGGGTCACCGGAATCGGACGTCAGAGTGTGCAGGGTGATATTCGTTTTGCTGACGTGCTGGAAAAGATGGGTGCGACGATTGAGTGGGGCGATGATTATATTGCCTGCACGGTCGGAAAACTGCAGGCCATTGATATGGATATGAACCATATACCGGATGCCGCAATGACCATCGCAACCACCGCGCTGTTTGCTGAAGGCACTACCCAGTTACGCAATATTTATAACTGGCGGGTAAAAGAGACCGATCGACTGAGCGCAATGGCTACAGAGCTGCGTAAAGTGGGTGCGGAAGTCGAAGAAGGTCATGACTACATCCGTATTACACCGCCAGCGACGCTGATTCATGCTGACATTGGTACTTACAACGACCACCGCATGGCGATGTGTTTTTCTTTAGTGGCCCTTTCCGATACGCCAGTGACCATTCTTGATCCTGGCTGTACGGCAAAAACCTTCCCGAACTATTTCGTTCAGCTGGCTAAAATCAGCCAGAATGCCTGATATCTCCTTTTCCGGTGCGATTCCGCACCGGACTCCCCTGATTTACTCTGGCTGTAACGGCCCAGAGTTCCTCTGAATTAACTAACATTACTAACCTGGGAAGTGCGAAAGGGTAACCAAGCCGCGCTATGCAGCGTATAATGCTAGTCATTAATGGTGACCGAAAGGTCAGGAAGCACGCAGCAACAGGAGGGAATAATGACAGTAACTGCCCCGGTCATAACTATTGATGGGCCAAGTGGAGCGGGAAAGGGAACCCTGTGCAAAGCGATGGCGGAATCGCTGCAGTGGCATCTGCTGGACTCCGGTGCTATTTATCGCGTGCTGGCGTTAGCCGCATTGCATCATCAGGTGGACATTGAATCTGAAGAGGCTCTGGTGCCGATTGCTGCACACCTCGATGTGCGCTTTGTGTCACAAAACGGTGAATTGCAGGTCATACTTGAAGGTGAAGATGTTACCGGTGAAATTCGCACTCAGGAGGTCAGTAACACCGCTTCACGTGTCGCCGCTTTTCCCCGGGTACGCGAAGCCCTATTGCGCCGCCAGCGCGGTTTCCGCGAGATGCCGGGCCTGATTGCTGATGGTCGTGATATGGGCACTGTGGTTTTTCCGGATGCGCCAGTGAAAATTTTCCTTGATGCCAGCCCGGAGGAGCGTGCTCAGCGCCGTATGCTACAGTTGCAGGACAATGGCTTTAATGTTAACTTTGACCGCCTTTTAGCCGAGATAAAAGAACGCGACGACCGCGATCGTAACCGCGCAATCGCACCTTTAGTAGCCGCTGGCGATGCATTGGTTCTGGACTCTACTGAGATGTCTATCGAACAAGTCATTGAAAAAGCGCTACAATATGCCCGCGAGAAGTTGGGCATTCCGTCTTAACTGAATTTATCACCCTGTACCATGGATTAGGTGCCGGGCATGTGAAACAACCCCATCCGACATGAAGTCAGATGGACGTTAAATTGAAGAATCCTGAAGATTATCAATATGACTGAATCTTTTGCTCAACTATTTGAAGAATCCTTAAAAACAATCGAAACCCGCCCGGGTTCTATCGTTCGTGGCATCGTCGTTTCTATCGACAAAGATGTCGTTCTGGTTGATGCGGGTCTGAAATCTGAATCTGCAATTCCTGCAGAGCAGTTCAAGAACGCAGCCGGCGAACTGGAAATCCAGGTAGGCGACGAAGTTGATGTTGCTCTGGATGCAGTGGAAGACGGCTTCGGTGAAACCCTGCTGTCCCGTGAGAAAGCTAAGCGCCATGAAGCATGGATCACGCTGGAGAAAGCTTACGAAGACGCTGAAACTGTTACCGGTGTTATCAACGGCAAAGTTAAAGGCGGCTTCACAGTTGAGCTGAACGGTATCCGTGCGTTCCTGCCAGGTTCACTGGTAGATGTGCGTCCGGTGCGCGATACGCTGCACCTGGAAGGCAAAGAGCTTGAATTCAAAGTGATCAAGCTGGATCAGAAGCGCAACAACGTCGTGGTTTCACGTCGTGCGGTTATCGAATCCGAAAACAGCGCAGAGCGCGATCAGCTGCTGGAAAACCTGCAGGAAGGCATGGAAGTTAAAGGTATCGTTAAGAACCTCACTGACTACGGTGCATTCGTTGATCTGGGCGGCGTTGATGGCCTGCTGCATATCACTGACATGGCGTGGAAGCGTGTTAAGCATCCTAGCGAAATCGTCAACGTGGGCGACGAAATCACCGTTAAGGTGCTGAAGTTCGACCGCGAGCGTACCCGTGTTTCTCTGGGTCTGAAGCAGCTGGGCGAAGATCCATGGGTTGCTATCGCTAAACGCTATCCGGAAGGCACCCGCCTGACCGGTCGTGTTACCAACCTGACTGATTATGGCTGCTTCGTGGAAATCGAAGAAGGCGTTGAAGGTCTGGTACACGTGTCTGAAATGGACTGGACCAACAAAAACATCCATCCGTCTAAAGTTGTTAACGTAGGCGATGTTGTTGAAGTTATGGTTCTGGACATTGATGAAGAGCGTCGTCGTATCTCCCTGGGTCTGAAGCAGTGTAAATCTAACCCATGGCAGCTGTTCGCTGAGACGCACAACAAAGGCGATCGTGTTGAAGGTAAAATCAAGTCAATCACTGACTTCGGTATCTTCATCGGCCTGGACGGCGGCATCGACGGTCTGGTTCACCTGTCTGATATCTCATGGAACGCGACTGGCGAAGAAGCCGTTCGTGAGTACAAAAAAGGCGACGAAATCGCTGCCGTTGTACTGCAGGTTGATGCAGAGCGCGAGCGTATCTCACTGGGCGTTAAACAGCTGGCAGAAGATCCGTTCAACAACTACATCACTTTGAACAAGAAAGGTGCCATCGTCACCGGTAAAGTGACTGCAGTTGATGCTAAAGGTGCTACAGTTGAATTAGCAGACGGCGTTGAGGGTTACCTGCGCGCTTCTGAAGCTTCACTGGACCGCATTGAAGATGCAACTCTGGTTCTGAACGTTGGCGACGACGTTGAAGCTAAGTTCACTGGCGTTGATCGTAAAAACCGTGTCGTAAGCCTGTCTGTCCGTGCGAAAGACCAGGCTGATGAGAAAGAAGCTATCAATACTGTTAACACCAAACAGGAAGAAGGCAATTTCTCTAGCGCTATGGCTGAAGCGTTCAAAGCGGCTAAAGGCGAGTAATCGACCTGAAGCACCGGGTGGGCAACCACCCGGTTTCGGTAAAAGCTGTCATACATTCCTATAGGGATAAACCGGAGGTTACATGACCAAGTCAGAACTGATCGAAAGACTGGCGGGACAGCATACTCATATACCGGCGAAAGTCGTTGAGGATGCAGTAAAAGAGATGCTGGAGCACATGGCCACTACGCTGGCACAGGGCGAACGCATCGAAATCCGGGGATTCGGCAGCTTTTCTTTGCATTATCGTGCTCCGCGTACTGGACGTAACCCGAAAACGGGTGACAAAGTGGATCTGGAAGGTAAATACGTTCCCCACTTTAAGCCAGGCAAAGAGCTTCGCGATCGCGCAAATATCTACGGCTAAGCCGATACCGAACCAGATAAACGACATCTCCGGATGTCGTTTTTTTTTGCCTGTTATTCAGGTTGAGACCTGACATCCAGATTGCGGTAATCAACACTGCAATGCCGTGCTCTCCTTGCGAGACAGCTCCAGCTTCACTCATCGTCCACTGTTACTTTCTCCCCAATTAGCCAGAATAATCGAACTGAATCAATGGATACGATTATGCTGACATGGACCGTTCTGGCGCGACTGGCGATCGTTGCAACGTTACCGCTACTGCTGATAGCGCGGCTGCCATCAGGTGAGACGATTCTGCTCCTGCTCCTCGTGGGTCTGGCTCTGCTGCAGTGCGCTTATCCACCCCTTCGTCTGACTGGTATCACTCTGCTGTTTCTGGCATGGGCCTGTAACGACGCGCGCGTGATGGTGCGGGATATCGAACAGCTTTCCGCACGGCCCGCCACCTTCACCCTTCAGATTGATGAACTGCGAAAAGAGCGCAAGCAAATCCGGGTTCGTCTGCTGGAAGCGCAGGGCAGGATGATATTTCCGCCTCGCTTTGCCTGGCTCTGGTTCGATGCTGAACCGGAAATTTACTGTCCGGGCCAACGCTGGACCATGCAACTCCGTTTGCGACCCGTACATGCCCGCCTTAATGAAGGTGGCTTCGATGCGCAGCGTTTTGCACTGGCTAATAATACGCCGCTGCAGGGCCGGATCCTTAAACAGGTTGCCGTCAGCGAACGCTGTGATGGCCGCTGGCGATTTATTGTATGGCATCGTGACAGAACCCATGAAATGCCTTTTCGTGCCACGCTGGAAGCACTGGCTTTTGGCATCAGGGATGAGATGAGCCAGCAGACACGTCAGCTACTGCGGGATACCGGCACCGCGCATCTGATGGCGATATCGGGCATGCATATCGCACTGGCAGCCAGCTCTGGCTGGTTGATTGCGCGTGGGGTGCAATTTATCCTGCCAGCCCGTTATATCGGCTATCTTTTCCCCCTCATCGTAAGTTGGCTGTTTGCTGCAGTCTATACCTGGCTTTCCGGGGCTCAGCCTCCTGCGGCCCGTTCACTGCTAGCCCTGACGTTATGGGCAATAACCCGGTTTGCGGGTGTTCAGCTGAATAGCTGGCAGGTCTGGATGTTCTGTATTGCATTGCTGCTGGTGACCGATCCGATGACTGTGCTCTCTGACAGCTTCTGGCTCTCAGTTCTTGCTGTCGGGATGCTACTGGTCTGGTACCACTGGTTCCCACTACCTGCACGGTTCCGTCATCAACGACGCTGGATTCCGGTGCAACTACTACATTTGCAGGCGGGCATGATGATTTTGATGGTGCCGTTGCAGGTGGCGATATTCAACGGTATTAGCCTGACCGCGCTGGTGGCCAATGTTGTCGCTATCCCAGTCGTCTCGTTTATCACCATGCCGTTAGTGACACTCGCCATGCTGCTACCGGTGGCGCAGGTATCGGGTTTCTTCTGGGGGGCGGCTGATCTCTCGTTGCGAGGCCTGTTTAACTGCCTGACGTTGCTGCCGCCGGGCTGGTGGCCGCTGAGTGGCACAACCTGGTTTACGGTAATGGTATGGGGCGGTCTGATTCTCTGGCGTGCACAGTTCTTCTTCTCTCTGCCATTTAGCAGCTGCGCCTTAGCGCTGGCGATGATACTGAGTCGCCAGCCAGAACAAGAGCAGGGCTGGCGCATCGATATGCTGGATATCGGGCATGGACTGAGCCTGGTTATCAGTCAGGGCGACGAGGCAGTGATGTATGACACAGGACCGCGCTGGCAGAATGATAATGCGGGTAGTCGGGTGATCATTCCATGGCTGGAGCGCAGACAGCTGCGATTAAAACAGGTCATCCTCAGTCATAACCATCTGGATCATACGGGCGGGCTGGAGGCGATCACGCAACGCTGGCCCGCGGTTGAAGTCAGAAGCGCGCTGGCAGATAAGGCGCATTTACCCTGTGTACGTGGTACGCAATGGCGCTGGCGCCGACTCCACTTTCGGGTTGTCTGGCCGCTGACGGCACCTTTACCGGGTGGAAATAATGACTCCTGTGTGGTGATCGTCGATGATGGCCAGGTCCGGCTGATGTTAACCGGTGATATTGAGGCTAAAGCGGAACGCCAGCTGGTGGCACTGGAGAAGCAGGGTCTGAAGGTCGATATCCTGCAGGTACCACACCATGGTAGCCGGACTTCGTCGACCTCTCTGCTGCTGCGCAAAACAGAAGGGCACACCGCTATCGCCTCTCTGGCACGCTACAATGCCTGGCGCATGCCTGCGAAAAATGTGCTGGAAAACTATCGAACGGCCGGTTTTCAGTGGCTGGATACGGGCCAGTCAGGACAGATCAGTATCAGGATAGAGCAGGGCAGAGTGCAGGTTTCTACCCTGCGGGAACAATTAATGCCTCGTTGGTATCATCAGTGGTTTGGCGTCAAACGCGAATCCAGGTAGAATGGCCGGCTATTTCCAACAGCGTGAATAAATAATGCATCAAGATAAAGATCTCTCTACGTGGCAGACGTTTCGCCGACTCTGGCCGATGATCGCGCCTAATAAAGCGGGATTAATCGTGGCCTCTGTCGCCCTGATTATTAATGCTGCGGGCGACGCCTTAATGCTCTCCCTGTTGAAACCGTTACTGGATGATGGCTTTGGTAAAGCTGACAGGTCGGTGATGCTATGGATGCCATTGGTGGTTATTGGCCTGATGGTGGTACGCGGAATAACCAGTTATATCTCCAGCTACTGCATCTCCTGGGTCTCTGGCAACGTCGTGATGAATATCCGCCGTCGGCTATTTAGTCATATGATGGGCATGCCGGTTTCCTTTTTTGACCAGCAGTCCACCGGTACCCTGTTGTCGCGCATTACCTACGATTCTGAGCAGGTCGCCTCCTCTTCTTCGGGCGCGCTGGTCACCGTAGTGCGTGAAGGGGCTTCCATTATTGGCCTGTTTATCATGATGTTCTACTACAGCTGGCAGCTGTCACTGATCCTGATTGTACTGGCACCTATCGTCTCATTTGCTATCCGCACCGTCTCTAAGCGCTTCCGCACCATCAGCAAAAGTATGCAGAACACCATGGGGCAGGTGACAACCAGCGCCGAGCAGATGCTGAAGGGTCACAAAGAAGTGCTGATTTTTGGCGGTCAGGAAATTGAATCGGAGCGTTTTTCCCGCGTCAGTAACCGCATGCGTCAGCAGGGAATGAAACTGGTTTCAGCCTCTTCCATTTCCGATCCGATTATTCAGCTGATCGCGTCGCTGGCCCTGGCTTTTGTCCTCTATGCCGCCAGCTTCCCAAGCGTAATGGATACGCTGACAGCCGGTACGATCACCGTCGTCTTCTCGTCGATGATTGCTCTGATGCGCCCGCTTAAGTCTCTGACCAACGTCAATGCCCAGTTCCAGCGTGGCATGGCAGCCTGTCAGACCCTGTTCTCGATTCTGGATAGCGAGCAGGAAGTGGACAATGGCACACGCGAGATCACCCGCGCTAAAGGGGATATCGAATTCCGTGATGTGACCTTTACCTACCCGGGCCGTGATATTCCGGCACTGCGTAATATCAATCTGTCGCTGCCGGCAGGTAAAACAGTGGCGCTGGTGGGCCGTTCAGGTTCCGGTAAGTCTACGATGGCGAGCCTGCTGACCCGCTTTTATGACATTCAGCAGGGCGAAATCCTGCTGGACGGACATGACCTGCGTGAGTACAGCCTGCGCTCGCTGCGTAATCAGGTAGCGCTGGTCTCGCAGAATGTGCATCTCTTCAACGACACTATTGCCAATAACATCGCTTATGCCCGCAGTGAGCAATATAGCCGCACAGAGATCGAGCAGGCAGCCACCATGGCGCATGCCATGGACTTTATCAATAAAATGGATAAAGGCCTGGATACGGTGATTGGCGAGAATGGCGTGCTGTTATCTGGCGGCCAGCGTCAGCGTATCGCCATTGCCCGTGCATTGCTGCGCGATTGCCCGATTCTGATTCTCGATGAAGCGACCTCTGCACTGGATACCGAGTCAGAACGCGCCATTCAGTCGGCACTGGATGAATTGCAGAAGAACCGTACCTCGCTGGTGATTGCGCATCGCCTCTCTACCATCGAGAAAGCGGATGAAATCGTGGTCATTGAAGATGGTCAGATTGTTGAACGCGGAACGCATCAGGTGTTGTTAGCAGAACGCGGCGCCTATGCCCAGCTGCACAAGATGCAATTCGGCCAATGATTGAACGTATCTGGAGTGGTCGCTCACCGCTATGGCTACTGCTATGGCCATTCAGTCTGCTTTATGGTGCGATCACGGCCCTGATACGCTTCAGTTACAGGCGCGGCTGGCGTAAAAGCTGGCGTGCGCCTCTGCCGGTCGTGGTCGTGGGTAACCTGACTGCCGGCGGCAACGGAAAGACGCCGGTTGTCATCTGGCTGGTCGAGGCGTTGCAGCAGCGCGGCCTGCGCGCTGGCGTGGTCTCCAGAGGGTATGGCGGCAAGGCGGATCACTACCCCTTGCTCGTCACCGCACAGACCAGCACGGAACAGGCCGGTGATGAGCCGGTTTTAATCGCCCAGCGCACCGGGGCCCCGGTCGCAGTGGCTCCCAAAAGGCGACAGGCGATTGAGGCATTACTGCAACAGGATTCGCTGGATGTGATCATCACTGATGATGGCCTGCAACATTACGCCCTGCAGCGCGATCGCGAGATCGTGGTGGTTGATGGCGTACGTCGCTTTGGGAATGGCTGGTGGTTACCCGCGGGTCCGATGCGCGAACGAGCCGATCGTCTGAGACAGGTCGATGCCGTCATCATTAACGGCGGTGAAGCGCAGCGCGAAGAGATTGCCATGCAACTTCAGCCCGGGCTTGCCACCAATCTGCTGACCGGTGAAACCCGCCCGCCTGAGCAACTGGGTGCGGTAGTCGCCATGGCCGGTATTGGTCATCCTCCTCGTTTTTTCACCACGCTGAAACAGCAGGGCATCATGCCGGTCGCAGAGATCGCCTTTGCCGATCATCACGCCTACAGCGAGGATGAGCTCACCCGATTACTCCAGCCGGGTCAGCAACTGCTGATGACCGAAAAGGACGCGGTGAAATGCCGTCACTTTGCCCGGCAGGACTGGTGGTATTTGCCGGTCGATGCCCATTTAAGCGGTAAGGCCGTAACGCCATTACTGGAAGATATCGAACAACTCTGCCGCCGCACACTCTGATACCCGCAGCCATTCAGGTAAAGCCTGATAAGGAAGAGGATGAACAGCCCGCATTCACTTTCGTTACAGCAAGCTCGTCATCTTCATCTCGCCGCGCAGGGCCTGCTGCGTGCGCCGGCAAAACGCGCTGTTTATCCGGATCTGATTAATTGCATCTCCCGC
The DNA here is from genome assembly GCF_058148845.1 of Pantoea sp. RCC30.1. NCBI lineage: Bacteria > Pseudomonadati > Pseudomonadota > Gammaproteobacteria > Enterobacterales > Erwiniaceae > Pantoea > Pantoea sp. RCC30.1. The sequence continues at coordinate 141,491 of NZ_JBXUHX010000009.1, forward strand.
ATGTCGCTACTGCAAATCGACACCATCCATGTCGTGGCCCGCAGTCCTTATCTGGTGCTGTTCAGCCGGCTGGGAAACTATCCTCAGGCATGGCTGGAACAGGCGCTGGCCCAGGGCGAACTCTTTGAGTACTGGGCACACGAAGCCTGCTTCATTCCCCGCGCCGATTACAGACTTCTTCGTCATCGCATGTTGTCGCCGGAACGTCTGGGCTGGAAATATAACGCGCAGTGGGTCGCTGAACACCAGCAGGCGATTGCTGAACTACTGCAGCAGATCAGGGAAAATGGCCCGGTGCGCGCCGCCGATTTTACGCATGCCGATAACCCGAAGTCAGGCTGGTGGGACTGGAAACCGCACAAACGCCATCTGGAGAATCTCTTCAGCGCCGGTGAGTTGATGGTCACCGAACGCCGTAATTTTCAGCGCGTCTACGATTTGCGCAGCCGCGTGATGCCTGACTGGCAGGATGAGGTACATGGCATCAGCGAAGCGGAGGCAATCTACCAGATGCTGATGAACAGTGCCCGCAGCTTAGGGATTTTTCGCGCAGCCTGGCTGCCGGATTACTATCGCCTGAAGCGGGCACCCCTGAACGACTTTATCTCTGATGCCCAGGCGGCGGGCGATCTGTTCGCCGTCAATACAGAGGGACTGGGCGCAATGTGGCTACATCGCGACTATTTGCCGTTGCTGGAGACGCCGCTGCAGGCAACGCACAGCGCGCTGTTGTCGCCGTTTGATCCGGTGGTATGGGATCGCAAACGTGCCCTGGAGCTGTTCAACTTTGACTATCGTATTGAGTGCTATACCCCGGAGGAAAAACGCAAATTTGGCTATTTTGTTTTGCCCATCCTCCATCGCGGCCAGATAAAAGGGCGACTGGATGCCCGCATGCTGCGTCAGGCAAAACAGCTGGAGATTAAAAAACTCTGGCTGGAGGAGAAGACGCGCGTGACGGCACGCTTTGTCGCGGATATCCGGTGTGCGATTGAACGCTTCGCGACGTGGCAGGGGGCAGAAAGCGTTACTATTCTGCAGGTACCCGATGCGCTTAAAGATCACTGGCCAGCGCTATGGACGCTGGATTAATCAATTTTGCGGCAGCCGCAGCGGGATGGCGCTTTACCTCATCCCGCAGGCGCCGCGCTATGGTATGCTTGACTCCTTAAGCATTCGGTCCCTGATGGAGGACATATGGATCATCGTTTACTCGAAATCGTTGCCTGCCCGGTGTGCAATGGCAAACTTTACTTCAACAATGCTCAGCAGGAGCTGATCTGCAAACCTGATGGCCTGGCTTTCCCGGTTCGTGACGGCATTCCGGTGCTGCTGGAAACGGAAGCCCGCACGCTGTCAGTTGACGAGATTCATCCATGAGTTTCACTGCCATCATTCCTGCGCGCTATGCGTCAACCCGCTTACCCGGCAAGCCGCTGCTTGATATTCATGGTAAACCCATGGTCGTGCATGTGATGGAGCGCGCCCGTGAGTCGGGTGCCAGCCGTGTCATTGTTGCCACCGATCATCCCGACGTGGCTCAGGCAGTGGAAGCGGCAGGCGGCGAAGTCTGCATGACGCGCGTCGATCACCAGTCTGGCACGGAGCGGCTGGCGGAAGTAATCGAAAAATATCAGTTTGCTGATGACGAAATCATCGTCAACGTGCAGGGTGACGAGCCGATGATTCCGGCTGAGATTGTGCGTCAGGTAGCGACCAATCTGGCGGGCTCGGCGGCCGGAATGGCGACCCTGGCAGTGCCGATCACGGATGCGGAAGAAGCCTTTAATCCGAACGCGGTGAAAGTCGTCATGGATGTAAATGGTTACGCGCTCTATTTCTCACGGGCCACCATTCCGTGGGATCGTGAACGTTATGCCGCCTCGCGCGAGCAGATCGGTGACACGCTGCTGCGCCACATTGGCATCTACGCCTATCGTGCCGGTTTTATTCGCCGCTATGTTGCCTGGGCGCCTTGTCCTCTGGAACAGATTGAGCTGCTCGAGCAGCTACGTGTTTTGTGGTACGGCGAAAAAATTCATGTCGCCGTGGCGAAAACCATCCCCAGCGTGGGCGTGGATACGCCAGACGATCTGCAACGCGTTCGTATTGCCATGCAGGCCTGAAAAACGGGGAGCCTGTCTCCCCGTTTCAGCATCACGTTATTGATCCGCCGCTAAACTTATCGCCAACACTTCCTTCAGGATATTACGATACTCATCTGAGGAGGATGCCGCATGGAACAGCTTAAATCGGAACTCACGCTGGCGCTGGGTGAAACCATCAGCCGCCTCGAAATCATCAGTGAACATCCACCCACCCGTCTTTATGCGTTATACGATCGGAAAGGCCTCCCCATGCCGGTGGTGGCGAAATATTTTCGTCATCAGGGCCGGGCGGCAATGGAAGCCAGAAAGCTGGCGTTGCTGGGGCAGGCCGGGCTGGTTACCGTGCCAGCAGTTTATGGTCTGGTGCTGAGCCAGCAGCCGCCGGTGCATGAAATGCTCTTAATGGCGCGACTGAATGGCGTGACGGCGGAAGCCCCAGCGCGGGATGCTCAGCGCTGGCAACAGTTTTGCGAACAGGTGGCCGAGGGACTGCTGGCCTGGCACCGGCTCGATAGCCATGGCCTGGTCGGAACGGTAGACAGCACGCAGCAGAACCGCTGGCCCGCCTGGTATGCACAGCGGGTTGAGGTGTTGTGGGCGACCCTGAGCTATCTGCGTCCGCCTGCCTTTACGCTGGAAGATCGCCAGATTCTGTTCCGCTGCCGTGCGCGACTGGCGCATCTGTTTCGTGGCTTCGATGATCCCTGCGTGATGGTTCACGGCAATGTGCGGCTACAGAGCATGCTGAAAAACAGCCGCAGTGACCAGTTAATCGCGATGACACAGCCCGGTACGATTCTCTGGGCACCCCGTGAATATGACCTTATCCATCTGGATGCGTCGCCCGCCGAAACGGCGCTGCTGCACCATTACCTGCAACGGGCACCGGTTTCAGAAGGCTTTATCTGGCGTCGGTGGGTTTATCAACTGTGGGACTGCATCGAAAATCTGATTCAGACCGGGAATTTTAATCGTCCGCGCTTTGATCATGCACGCGCACAATTACTTCCCTGGCTCGGCTGAGCCTTCCCCGCCTTTCAGTCGCTGCAGTAATGTGCCCAGCGTTTCGTACACGGCACGTTCGCTGTGACTCAGCCAGATCGATGACGGTATCGCCCGTTCCCAGCCATTCAGTGGTGAGGTAATTGCCAGCTGATTGGCAGGTGCAGCAATCGGCTCCAACCCGACCGCGTGGAAAAAGCGAATTGCCCGTGGCATATGATTCGCTGAGGTGACCAGCAGCAACGGATGCTCGCCCACCACGGTTTTGACCGCCTGCGCTTCATCCGCCGTGTCTCGTGGCTGGTCGAGAATCTGAATATGTTCACGCGGCACGCCCAGACTCTCTGCTACCTGTGCCGCCACCCAGGCACTACTCTTCGGATTGGTGCCGCCCGCTGCACCGGTAAAAATCAGCGTCGACTGCGGATTTCGCTGCCACTGACGAACGCCTTCTGCCACGCGCGGCAGACTGTTATTCAGCAGGTTCGAGCTGGGTGCCCATGCCGGATTAAAGGTGTAGCCTCCACCCAACACCACAATGTAGTCCACCTTCTCTGAGCCGTTCCAGGTCGGATAGCGGCTATCCAGCGGTAAAAGCAGACGATCGGCCAGCGGTTGCAGGCTCAGCAGTAGCAGTAATAGCCAACTGACGGAGATCACGGTTTTGCCGCTTTTCTGCCAGCCAGTAAACCAAAGCAGTAAAATGCCAAGCGCCATCAGCAAAAGCAGAAACGGCAGGGGTAAAAGCAGCCCGCCAATGACTTTTTTTAGGGTAAATAGCATCAAAAAAGAGTCCTGTTGTCCGAAAATAGAGCACCCGGAAGGGAAGATAGGGATGAAAGGTTCATTCTTCTGGTGCCTGTGACAAAATAGCACAAGTCTCACCGCAGCATACCGGAGCGCACGCCATGCAGGATCGTAACTTTGACGATCTCGCGGATAAATTTTCGCAAAATATTTACGGCACTACCAAAGGGAAGATACGCCAGGCCATCCTCTGGGATGAGCTGGAGAAGATACTGCCCGGACTGTCGTCACACCCGTTGTCGGTGCTGGACGCTGGCGGCGGTGTTGGCCAGGTCTCCAGCGGGCTTGCTGCACAGGGCCATCAGGTTCTGCTGTGCGATCTCTCTGGTGAGATGCTGCGCCGCGCAGAGGAGAATGCGGCAGCGCAGGGTGTGAGCAACAACATGCAATTCAGACAAATTAGCGCTCAGCAGGTGGGCGAACATTTGGATAAACCGGTGGATCTGGTATTGTTCCACGCTGTGCTTGAGTGGGTCGCTGAACCGGAGAAAGTGCTGAAAGCGCTGTTCGATCTGCTGCGTCCGGGAGGCGTCATGTCGCTGATGTTTTACAATCTGCACGGCCTGACATTGCGCACCTTAACGCTGGGTAACTTCGGCTATCTGCGCACCAACCTGACCAAACGCAAAAAGCGAACGCTGTCGCCTGACTATCCGCGCGATCCCGAGCAGGTTTATCGCTGGCTGGAAGAGTGTGGTTTTGTGATTGAGCAGCGGGCCGGGATCCGGGTGTTCAGTGACTACATGAAGCCGCCTAAGGGCGAGCCGAAAAGCGACGACGAAATTATTGAGATGGAGCGGCGTTACTGCCGTCAGGAACCCTTTTTGAGCTTAGGGCGTTACATCCACGTGACCGCGCGTAAACCCGGGCAGAAGGACGAATTATGAGTGAATTTTCCCAGACGGTACCTGAACTGGTCTCCTGGGCGCGCAAAAATGACTTTTCCCTTGCGCTGCCAGTGGAACGTCTGGCCTTTTTGCTGGCTATCGCCACCCTTAACGGTGAGCGGATGGATGGCGAAATGAGCGAAGGCGATCTGATTGATGCATTCCGTCACGTCAGTAAAGCTTTCGAACAAACCCATGAAACCGTGTTGGTTCGCGCCAACAACGCCATCAACGATATGGTGCGACAGCGCCTGCTTAATCGCTTTACCAGCGAACTTACTGAAGGCAACGCCATCTATCGCCTGACGCCGCTGGCGATTGGCATCACCGACTATTACATCCGTCAGCGTGAGTTTTCGACGCTGCGCCTGTCGATGCAGTTGTCGATTGTGGCCAATGAACTGAAGCGGGCAGCCGATGCCGCGCAGGAAAACGGCGATGAGTTCCACTGGCATCGCAATGTTTTCGCGCCGCTGAAATATTCGGTGGCGGAGATCTTCGACAGCATCGATATGACCCAGCGTCTGATGGATGAACAGCAGCAGGCGGTTAAAAACGATATCGCCGAACTGCTGAACAAAGACTGGCGCGCGGCCATCTCCAGCTGTGAAATGCTGCTCTCCGAAACCTCCGGGACGCTACGTGAACTGCAGGATACGCTGGAAGCCGCGGGCGACAAGCTTCAGGAAAACCTGCTGCGCATTCAGGATGCCACGCTGGACAGCCCGGACCTGGGCTTCGTCGATAAGCTGGTGTTTGATCTGCAAAGCAAACTCGACCGTATTACCAGCTGGGGCCAGCAGGCGATCGACCTGTGGATCGGCTATGACCGCCACGTCCATAAATTCATTCGTACCGCCATCGACATGGATAAAAACCGCGTCTTTGCGCAGCGCCTGCGGGTTTCGGTACAGAATTACTTCGACGCGCCCTGGGCGCTGACCTACGCCAACGCCGACCGTCTGTACGACATGCGTGATGAAGCGCTGACGCTGCGGAATGACGAAGTGATGGGCGAACTGCCGCCGGAGATGGAATACGAAGAGATCAACGAAATTCGCGAACAGCTGGCAGCGATGATTGAAGAAGCGCTGCAGGTCTACAAATCGCAACAAAAACCGCTCAACCTCGCGTCAGTGATGCGCGACTACCTGGCCCAGTATCCCCGCGCACGCCATTTCGATCTGGCGCGCATTGTGGTGGATCAGGCGGTGCGCCTTGGCGTAGCGGAAGCTGATTTAGCCGGTTTGCCTGTGGAATGGCAAGCCATCAATGATTACGGAGCCAAGGTGCAGGCACATGTCATCGACAAATATTGAACAAGTGATGCCGGTTAAGCTGGCACAGGCACTGGCCAACCCGATTTTTCCCGCGCTGGACAGCCATTTACGCGCCGGACGCCATATCGGTATCGAAGAGCTGGATAATCACGCTTTTCTGATGGACTACCAGTCATTTCTCGAAGAGTTCTACAGCCGCTATAACGTTGAGTTAATTCGTGCGCCGGAAGGCTTTTTCTATCTGCGTCCACGTTCAACCACGCTGATCCCACGTTCCGTGCTCTCTGAGCTGGACATGATGGTCGGAAAGATCCTCTGTTATCTCTATCTCAGCCCGGAACGTCTGGCCAATGAAGGGATCTTCACCCAGCAGGAGCTGTATGACGAGCTGCTCTCGCTGGCCGATGAGAACCGTCTGCTGAAGCTGGTTAACCAGCGTTCAACCGGTTCGGATCTGGATCGCACCAAACTGCAGGAGAAAGTGCGCGCCTCCCTGAGCCGCCTGCGCCGTCTTGGCATGGTGTGGTTTTTCGGCAACGACAGCAGCAAATTCCGCATTACGGAGTCGGTGTTCCGCTTTGGTGCCGACGTGCGCAGCGGTGATGATGCCCGTGAAGCGCAGCTTCGCCTGATTCGTGATGGCGAAGCCATGCTACTGGAAAACGCGACAGCCCCGGTCGACACAGATGAAGGTGAAGGGCTGGAAGGCGACGCGAGTGAGAACGCAGAGGAAGAACAGGCATGATTGAGCGCGGAAAATTTCGTTCGCTTACGCTGATCAACTGGAACGGCTTTTTTGCCCGTACCTTTGATCTCGATGAATTAGTGACCACGCTGTCAGGCGGTAACGGTGCGGGTAAGTCCACCACCATGGCGGCATTTGTCACCGCGCTGATTCCCGATTTAACGCTGCTGCACTTCCGTAACACCACCGAAGCGGGCGCGACGTCGGGATCACGTGACAAAGGTCTGCACGGTAAACTGCGGGCTGGCGTCTGCTACTCCATGCTGGATGTGGTGAACTCACGTCATCAGCGTGTGGTGGTCGGTGTGCGTCTGCAACAGGTCGCCGGACGCGATAAAAAGGTCGATATCAAGCCTTTCAGTATCCATGGCCTGCCCACCGACACCAACCCGACCGATATGCTGACGGAAGTGCTTAACAGCCGTCAGGCACGCGTCCTGCCGCTGAATGAGGTTAAAGAGCGGGTTGAGGCCCAGGAAGGCGTGCAGTTCCGCGCCTATAACTCGGTGACCGATTATCACGCCATGTTGTTTGATCTGGGCGTGGTGCCGCGTCGTCTGCGCTCTGCCAGCGATCGCAGCAAGTTTTACCGTCTGATTGAAGCCTCGCTGTATGGCGGTATATCGAGCGCTATCACCCGATCGCTGCGTGATTACCTGTTGCCTGAAAACAGTGGCGTGCGCAAAGCATTCCAGGACATGGAAGCCGCGCTGCGCGAGAACCGCATGACGCTGGAGGCGATCCGCGTTACCCAGTCTGACCGCGACCTCTTTAAGCACCTGATCTCCGAGGCGACCAGCTACGTTTCGGCTGACTATATGCGCCACGCCAACGAGCGTCGGGGGCATCTCGACAGTGCCTTACAGCTGCGCAGTGAGCTGTTCAGCAGCCGTAAGCAGCTCGCCACCGAGCAGTATCGTCATGTGGAGATGGCGCGCGAACTGGCTGAACACAGTGGCGCAGAGAACGATCTCGAAGTTGATTATCAGGCCGCCAGCGATCACCTGAACCTGGTGCAGACGGCGATGCGTCAGCAGGAGAAGATTGAGCGCTACGACGCGGATATCGAAGATCTGACGCTGCGTCTGGAAGAGCAGACCGAAGTGGTCGCCGAAGCGCGTGAAATTCAGGAAGAGAATGAAGCGCGGGCCGAAGCGGCTGAGCTGGAAGTGGATGAGCTGAAAAGTCAGCTGGCCGATTTCCAGCAGGCACTCGACGTGCAGCAAACCCGCGCGATCCAGTATCAGCAGGCATTGCAGGCGCTGGAACGCGCACGCACGCTCTGTCAGCTGCCCGATCTGAGCATCGACAATGCCGCCGAATGGCAGGAAAGTTTCCAGGCGAAAGAAGAAGAGGCGACAGAACGCCTGCTGCGTCTGGAGCAGAAGCTGAGCGTGGCGAAAGCGGCACACAGTCAGTTCGAACAGGCGCTGGCGCTGGTGACCAGCATTGCCGGTGACGTGACCCGTCAGGATGCCTGGCAAACCGGTCGCGAATTGCTGCGTGATGCCAGCAATCAGCGTCATCACGCCGACCAGCTCTCGTCACTGCGTCTGCGTCTGAATGAGCTGGAACAGCGTCTGCGCGAGCAGCATGAGGCGGAGCGTCTGCTGGCCGAGTTCTGCAAGCGTCAGGGACAGCATTACGAAGCGGATGCGCTGGCTGGCCTGCAGCAGGAGCTTGAAGCACAAATTGAACAGCTGAACAGCAGCGTCTCGGACGCCGGTGAGCAGCGCATGATGATGCGTCAGGAGCTGGAACAGCTGCGCGAACGCATCACCAGCCTGACCGCTCGTGCGCCACACTGGCTGGCAGCGCAGGAGATCCTGACGCAGCTCAGCGAACAGACCGGCCAGGCGCTGAACAGCAGCCAGGACGTCACCGAATATATGCAGCAGCTGCTGGAGCGTGAGCGTGAAACCACCGTCGAGCGCGACGAAGTGGCCGCTCAAAAACGTGATATCGAGCGGCAGATTGAACGTCTCAGCCAGCCAGGCGGTGCGGAAGATGCGCGCCTGACCCAGCTGGCGGAACGTTTTGGCGGCGTATTACTCTCTGAAATTTATGATGATGTGACGCTGGATGATGCGCCGTACTTCTCGGCGCTCTATGGTCCGTCACGTCATGCCATCGTGGTGCCGGATCTCTCCCGCGTTCGTGAGTTGCTGGATGGACTGGAAGATTGTCCGGAAGATCTCTACCTGATCGAGGGTGATCCGCAGTCTTTCGATGACAGCGTCTTCGGCGTGGATGAGCTGCAGAATGCGGTGGTAGTGAAGGTCGCTGAGCGTCAGTGGCGCTACTCCCGCTTCCCGAAAATCCCGCTGTTTGGTCGCGCAGCACGTGAGAATCAGCTGGAGCAACTGCACCTTGAGCGCGACAAGCTGGCCGAACGTTACGCCACGCTGTCGTTCGACGTGCAGAAAACTCAGCGTCTGCATCAGTCATTCAGCCGCTTTATCGGCAGTCATCTGGCCGTGGCCTTTGACGCCGACCCGGAAGCCCAGATCCGTCAGCTGGGCGCGCGCCGGGGTGAACTGGAGCGGGCGCTTAATCAGCATGAAAGCAATAACCAGCAGCAGCGTCAGCAGTATGAGTTGGCGAAAGAGGGCGTGTCACAGCTAAACCGACTGCTGCCACGCGTTAACCTGCTGCTGGACGATACGCTGGGCGATCGCTGCGAAGAGATCCGTGAGCAGGTTGATGCGGCACAGGAAGCGGCGCGCTTCCTGCATCAGCATGGCACTAAGCTGGCGAAACTGGAACCGATCATCGCTGTATTGCAGAGCGATCCGGAACAGCACGAGCAGCTTCAGGCGGATTATCAGCAGGCGCAGCAGCAGCAGCGTAATGCGCGTCAGCAGGCCTTTGCCCTGACAGAAGTGGTGCAGCGTCGCGCCCACTTCAGTTATGACGACTCGGCCAGCATGCTCAACGGTAACAACGACCTCAGCGATAAGCTGCGTCAGCGTCTTGAGCAGGCTGAAGGTGAACGCAGCCGCAGCCGTGATCGCCTGCGTGAACATCAGGCGCAGCTGACGCAATACTCACAGGTGCTGGCTTCGCTGAAAAGTGCCTATGACGCCAAGCGCGACATGCTGAAAGAGCTGCAGCAGGAGATGCAGGACATTGGTGTCCAGGCTGACAGCAGCGCAGAAGCGCGCGCACGTGTTCGCCGTGACGAGCTTTACACTGCACTGAGCCACAACCGCGCACGCCGCAATCAGCTGGAGAAACAGCTCACCTTCTGCGAAGCGGAGATGGATAACCTGCAGAAGCGACTGCGTCAACTGGAGCGTAACTATCATCAGGTGCGTGAGCAGGTGGTCAGCGCCAAAGCGGGCTGGTGTACCGTCCTGCGCCTGGTGAAAGAGAATGGCGTTGAGCGTCGTCTGCATCGTCGTGAACTGGCCTATCTGAGCGGCGACGAACTGCGTTCTATGTCGGATAAAGCGCTGGGCGCGCTGCGTCTGGCGGTGGCGGACAACGAACATCTGCGCGACGTGCTGCGGTTGTCGGAAGATCCAAAACGTCCGGAACGTAAAATTCAGTTCTTTATTGCGGTCTATCAGCATCTACGCGAGCGTATTCGTCAGGATATTATTCGTACCGACGATCCGGTCGAAGCGATTGAGCAGATGGAAATCGAACTGAACCGTCTGACCGAAGAGCTGACGGCGCGTGAGCAGATGCTGGCGATCAGTTCGCGCAGTGCAGCGAACATCATCCGTAAAACTATCCAGCGCGAACAGAACCGTATCCGCCAGCTCAACCAGGGCCTGCAGACCGTCAGCTTTGGCCAGGTGCGCAGCGTGCGGCTCAACGTGAACGTGCGTGAAACGCATGCCATGCTGCTGGATACGCTGTCGGAAGAGCACGAGCAGCATCAGGATCTGTTTAACAGCAATCGCCTGACCTTCTCGGAGGCGCTGGCGAAACTCTATCAGCGTCTTAATCCGCATATCGACATGGGGCAGCGCACGCCGCAGACCATCGGTGAGGAGCTGCTGGACTACCGCAACTATCTGGAAATGGAAGTGGAAGTTAACCGCGGTTCCGATGGCTGGCTGCGCGCAGAGAGCGGTGCACTTTCAACCGGTGAAGCGATCGGTACCGGTATGTCCATTCTGGTGATGGTGGTGCAGAGCTGGGAAGAGGAATCCCGTCGTCTGCGCGGCAAAGATATTTCGCCATGCCGACTGCTGTTCCTTGATGAAGCGGCCCGTCTGGATGCCCGCTCCATCGCCACGCTGTTTGAACTGTGTGAGCGACTGGAGATGCAGCTGGTGATAGCCGCGCCGGAGAATATCAGTCCGGAGAAAGGCACGACTTATAAACTGGTGCGTAAGGTGTTCAATAACACCGAGCATGTTCATGTGGTTGGCCTGCGTGGTTTTGCTGCCGATCCTTCGCCGGTGAGAGCGGGAAGCGAAGCGGATGCGCTGCCCGATTTAGCCGCTGAAAAATCGCAGGCGGAAACGTAGTCAAAAACTGAACCATTCGTTAATCTGGTTACGGCATTTGTCGCATGAGGCAAATGCCGTTTTTGTTTGTATACTCACACTATGAGTCACGGCGCGGTCGCAGCGGATACAGGGAACGCTGCGAAGTTGAAAAACAAGGGGGCAGGGATGTTGCTGGTAAAAAAATTAAATCATCATCGCGTTGTATCATTGTTAGCGCTGGCGCTAACCGTTGTTCCATTTACGCTACCGCAGGCCGCTGTCATCGCCGCTTTGCCTGGAACAACGCAGGCGGCCATCTCCGTATCTGAAAGTCAGCAACGTATCCGACAGGCTTTTTCCAGCGCCGATCAGCCTTTCTATCTTGGGCCGCTGGCGACGCTCTACGCATCCCGTCATATGCAGCCGCTCTGGCAGGATGCTCAGGCGGTACAGAAGTTTCAGCAGCAGCTAGCTGAGGTGGCACTTTCTGGCGTCCAGCCACAGTTCACGCGCTGGATTGAGCGTCTGACCAATCCGGCCATTACCGGCTTTGCCAGGGATGTGGCGCTGTCCGATGCGATGCTGGGCTATCTGCAATTTGTTTCGAATGTGCCGACTCAGGGTGAAACCTGGCTCTACAGCAATGTTCCCTACCGGCTGACTCAGCCATCGGTGGCGGTAGTGAATCAGTGGCAGAACGCGGTGAATGCGGGATCGGATGAGACCTTTATTGCGTCACTGCAGCCGCAGCACCCGCAGTATCAGCCGATGCACGCCGCGCTGAAAACCCTGCTGAGCGATAAGCAGCCCTGGCCGCAGCTGAAAAGCAGTGAAACACTGCGTCCGGGACAGGTCAGTGACGATGTTCCGGCGTTGCGTGAAATTTTGCAGCGCAGCGGCATGCTCACGGCGCAGGTTAACGCGCCTGCACCGGATGACGATGCGGTGCCGGTGGCCGCCTCGCCAGTGACCCACAGCGACCAGCCGGTTGCGGTCAGTCCTTCCGCCGCGCCAGTCGGCGATCTGTCTGCGCCATCACTGCAATCACCGGGTAATGTTCAGAGTCAGACGCTGGAAGGGAATTCCGCCAATGTCTATGATGAGACGCTGGTGGCAGGGGTGAAGCGTTTCCAGCAGTGGCAGGGACTGGATGGCGATGGGGCTATCGGTGCCAGAACACGTCAGTGGCTTAACGTCTCGCCACAGATGCGCGCTTCGCTGCTGGCGCTGAACATTCAGCGACTGCGCCTGCTGCCGGATGATATGCACAACGGCATTATGGTGAACATCGCCAACTACTCGCTGATTTACTACAACAACGGCAACAAGATCCTCTCATCCAGGGTCATTGTCGGTCGTCCTGACCGTAAAACGCCGTTGATGCGCAGCGCGCTGAACAATGTGGTGCTGAACCCGCCGTGGAATGTGCCAACAACGCTGGTGCGCAAAGATATCATTCCTAAAGTGAAGCAGGACCCGACCTATCTCTACAAACATGGTTATACCCTGCTGTCGGGCTGGAGTGCTGACGCTGAAGTGATTGATCCCAGCATGATCGACTGGCGCATGGTCACCGCCTCATCATTCCCTTACCGCCTGATTCAGGCTCCAGGGGTGGCGAATGCGCTGGGCCGCTATAAATTTAATATGCCAAGCTCAGATGCGATCTACCTGCATGACACGCCAAACCACAACCTGTTCCAGCGTGATATCCGCGCGCTCAGCTCAGGCTGTGTGCGCGTGAATAAAGCGTCTGAACTGGCCGGTTTGTTACTGCAGGATGCGGGCTGGAACGACTCCCGCATCTCCAGCACGCTGAAAGAGGGTGACACTCGCTATGTGCCGATTCGCCATCGCATCCCGGTCAATCTCTATTACCTGACGGCGTGGGTGGCGGAAGATGGCAAGCCACAGTTCCGCACAGATATTTACAATTATGATGACACTGCCCGTTCAGGCAGCCAGGCTTTGAGTCGGGCTGAGCAATTGTTGCTCTAGTGATTGATTTTAAATCGTTAGCGACGTGACGGTAAGTAACAAATATCTTATCAAATGGCGATCCCTGCGGGGATCGCCTCGCAAACTATGGGCAGATGGGTTGACGCTTCTCTGAGAGAAAGTTATGGTTCGGCCTGTGCGCTTTTTGCACATTTCTATGGCTTCACTCTCAGGTAAATCGTTACATGTCTACTATTGATTCTTCTCGTCGCAAACTACTGCTGTGCGGTAGTGCCGCCGCCGGACTGGCACTGTTGCCAGCTTCTGCAAGGGCCTCGCTTTCTACGTCTCGCCCGCGTGTATTGATGCTTAATAATCTTCACACCGGTGAAACCCTTAAAACTGAATTTTTTAATGGTAAGAGTTACGACAAGGATGAGTTGTCACGATTAAATCACTTTTTCCGGGACTATCGTGCCAATAAAGTGAAAAGCATCGATCCGCACCTGTTTGACCAAATCTTCCGCCTGCAGGCGCTGCTGGGCATGCGTAAACCGATTCAGCTGGTTTCCGGCTACCGTTCTCTGGCAACCAACAATATGCTCCGTGAGAGCGGTCCTGGTGTGGCAAAGCACAGCTATCACACCAAAGGCCAGGCGATGGATTTTCATATCGAAGGCATTTCATTAGCCAATGTACGCAAAGCGGCGTTATCTCTGCGTGCGGGTGGTGTAGGATATTATCCCCGCAGTAACTTTGTACATATTGATACCGGGCCGATCAGGCACTGGTAACGACACCGGCAACGCTGCGTGAGCCGGTCATGGAGCGTTATGAAATACCACATTATTCCTGTTACCGCGTTTGCCCAGAATTGTTCAGTGATCTGGTGCGAATCCACTCGTGAAGCCGCACTGGTTGATCCAGGCGGCGATGCCGATCTGATTAAACAAACGCTGGAACAGCTCAGACTTAAACCCGCTCATATCCTGCTGACGCATGGACACCTTGATCACGTCGGCGCTGCCGTTGAACTGGCTGACTTCTATCAGATTCCGATTGTCGGCCCGCAAAAGCGTGATGCCTTCTGGCTGGAAGCTCTGCCGACTCAAAGCCGGATGTTCGGACTTGAAGAGTGCGCGCCTTTTACCCCCGATTGCTGGCTGGAAGAGGGGGAGCGCGTGCAGGTAGGATTGACCACGCTGGAGGTGCTGCACTGTCCGGGACATTCACCGGGACATGTGGTGTTCTTTGATCGTCCAGGACAGTTATTAATTTCAGGCGACGTGATTTTTAATGGCGGCGTGGGACGCACAGACTTCCCGCAGGGCGATCATCAGCAGCTCATCGATGCTATCCGCACGAAATTGCTGCCGCTAGGCGATGATGTCACTTTTCTGCCCGGTCACGGCCCGATTTCCACGCTGGGGCGTGAACGTGTCAGTAATCCTTTCCTGCAATAAAAAATGGGCCATCAGGCCCATTTTTGTTTTGTCGTCTGCGTTATAGCACGGCGACAATCGCTTCGCACAGCGCCGACATATTGTCTGGTGTCATGCCCGCAACGTTAACCCGACCTGAGTTCACCGCGTAGACGCCAAACTCTTCACGCAGGCGAATCACCTGGTCTTTGGTTAAGCCACTAAACGAGAACATGCCGTTCTGCTTAATAATAAAGCTGAAGTCACGCTGTGCGCCTTTCTCTGCCAGGGTGTTCACAAACAGCTGACGCATGCGCTGAATGCGCTGACGCATGTCCGACAGCTCCTGCTCCCAGATCGTACGCAGCGTATTGTTGCCCAGAATGGTGGCGACGATCGCCGCACCATGCGCTGGCGGATTGGAGTAGTTGGCGCGAATGGTGTACTTCACCTGGCTGAAGGCGGTATCTGCCACGCTGGCCTCAGCAGCCACCAGGGTGATTGCACCGACACGCTCGTTATACAGACCAAAGTTCTTGGAATAAGAGCTGGCGACAATCAGTTCCTGATGCGAGGCGGCAAAAATACGCAGGCCTTCTGCATCTTCCTCCAGACCACGGGCAAAACCCTGATAAGCGAAGTCGAACAACGGCAGCCAGCCATTGGCCTGTGACAGCTGCGCCAGCTGTTGCCACTGCTCGGCGGTTGGGTCGATACCGGTCGGGTTATGGCAGCAGCCGTGGAACAGCACCACGTCACCAGGCTGAACCTGCTGCAGCGAGGCCAGCATACCTTCAAAATCGAGCGTATGGTTGGCCGCGTCATAATAGTGGTATTCACAGACTTCAAGACCGGCAGCATTGAATACATTGTTGTGATTCGGCCAGCTAGGATTGCTGATCCAGACCCGCTTCACGGAAGTTTTCGTGGCGAGGAAATCAGCCGCTACGCGCAGCGCGCCTGTGCCACCTGGTGTCTGAGCCGTACGCGCGCGGCCTGCCGTGATCAGCGGGCTCTCAGTGCCGAACAGCAGGGCCTGGGTGCAGCGGGCGAAATCAGCCAGACCATCAATGCTGAGATAGTTTTTAGTGGTTTCGTTTTCCAGCAGGTATTGCTCAGCTTTTTTAACACTGGTCAGCACCGGGGTCTTGCCGGTTTCGTCTTTGTAGACGCCGATACCCAGATTGATTTTTTCAGGGCGGTCATCAGCACGAAACAGATCGGCCAGCCCAAGAATAGGATCGGCGGGTGCAGCAGAGATCGATTCAAACATGTGTCAGGTCCATTAGCGTGAACTTTAGCGGAAAGAGCTGTCAGGTTAACGCCCGGCCAGGTAAATGCCAACCGTTTGCGAGACAAATTCATACATTTTGCGGTGGTGATTGCGAGACGAAGGATTGCAGAGGTTAAAGCGGGGTAACAGGGCGGGAAGAAACGCAGTTAATGGGAATAACAGCCATAAAAAAACGGGGCCGAGGCCCCGTTTTTCAACATGTTTTAAGCGGAATCAGAACTGGTAAGTCAGGCCAACACCAACCACGTCGTCTGTGTTCAGAGCCAGTGGGTTGTTGTCATCCAGCTGGTTGATTTTGTAATCAACATAGGTAGACATGTTTTTGTTGAAGTAGTAAGTCGCGCCAACATCGACATATTTGTACAGGTCAGCATCGCCGATACCTTCGATATCTTTGCCTTTCTGCTGCACGTATGCAATGGATGGACGCAGACCGAAGTCAAACTGGTACTGAGCAACTAACTCAATAGTCTGGCTCTTATTGGCATAAGCAGTCGCTGTGTTGGTAGTGTTAGCTACAGGGATGCCGATAACGGTAGAGTTACGGCCTTCACCGTACAGCGCTGCCAGGTAAACGTTGTTCGCATCATATTTCAGCGCGGTTGCCCAGTTCTCAGCACGTTTGCCCTCACCGACTACGTTACCATTAACAGCAACACCCGCTGACTGCAGATCAGTACGATCGCTGTTGCTGTACGCACCAACGATACCTACACCAATTGGTGAGGTGTATGAAGTTGAGAACGCGTAGCCGTCACCGTTTGAACGACGCACACCATCGGTGTTACCGTCGCGATCGTTTTTGCCCTGATACTGAGCAGCAAAGTCCCAGCCATCAACCAGGCCGAAGAAGTTGGTGTTGCGGTAAGTCAGAACGCCGCCGCTTCGACCAGTCAGGAAGTTATCTGAGTTGCCTGAGTCGCCACCAAATACTGGCAGCATATCGGTCCAGCCGATTGCATCGTAAACCAGACCGTAGTTACGGCCATAGTCGATTGAGCCTGCATCACCGAATTTCAGACCGGCAAAGCCCAGACGGGTCTTGTTGTCGTCCTGTGCGTCTGAACCTTCAGAGTTGTTCGCCTGAATGTTGTATTCCCACTGGCCGTAACCGGTCAGCTGGTCATTAATCTGGGTTTCGCCTTTAAAGCCGAAGCGAACATAAGACTCATCGCCATCGCTGCCATCGTTATCAGAGAACTGGTGACGTGCATCGACTTTACCGTACAGGTCCAGTTTGTTGCCGTCTTTGTTATAGATTTCTGCAGCGTTTGCTGCGCCAGCTACTAACAGAGCAGGGATAACCACTGCAAGAATATTGCGCTTCATCATTATTCATTACCCTCATTGGAGTTATTTGTACACCTGCCACTGCCGTCAGGAAATCTTTACGGGAACCCTGAACGAAGTTTGGTGTCTTCCTGTGTCTGCACGCATCTTTCCATCCCCCCCGCCGTAATTCTAGCGCTTAAATGCTACTAAACTCGTAATCTTGTTTCAGGAGGAAAATATGTATTACAAAATGTAAAAAACACGGAACTTTGTGAGAGAACTCAAAATTTACAAAAATAAAAAAAGGCCGGCAGTGCCGACCTCGTTATATATATGAATTTCTTATATTTAATGCCGAATATCAGAAACTCGCGTTGCGTGGCGTGCGTGGGAAGGGGATAACATCTCTTACATTTTGTACGCCAGTCACATAGGCGATTAAACGTTCAAAGCCCAGGCCGAAGCCAGAATGAGGCACGGTACCGTAGCGACGCAGGTCACGATACCACCAGTAATCTTCTTTATTCAGACCCATCTCTTCCAGACGCGCATCCAGCACATCCAGACGCTCTTCACGCTGTGAACCACCAATGATCTCACCAATGCCTGGTGCCAGAACATCCATCGCCGCCACGGTTTTGCCATCTTCGTTCAGGCGCATATAGAACGCTTTGATGTCTTTCGGATAGTTTTTCACGACCACCGGCGCTTTAAAATGTTTCTCCGCCAGGTAACGCTCATGCTCAGACGAGAGGTCAATACCCCAGGAGACCGGGTTCTCGAACGTCTGTCCGCAGTTCATCAGAATTTCAACCGCGTCGGTATAGTCGACCTGAGCAAAATCGGTGGTGATGAAACGCTGCAGGCGTTCTACGGCCTCTTTATCCACGCGCTCAGCAAAGAAGGCCATGTCATCGGCGCGCTCTTCCAGCACCGCGTTGAAGACATACTTCAGCATGGATTCGGCCAGTGCTGCGGCATCATCCAGTGAGGCAAACGCAATTTCCGGCTCCAGCATCCAGAATTCCGCCAGATGGCGACTGGTGTTGGAGTTCTCAGCGCGGAACGTCGGACCGAAGGTGTAGATCTTCGACAGGGCGCTGGCATAGGTTTCGCCATTCAGCTGACCTGAAACAGTCAGGAAGGCTTCTTTACCAAAGAAGTCTTCGCTGAAGTCGACTTTACCCTGATCGTTACGCGGCAGGTTTTCCATATCCAGCGTAGAGACACGGAACATTTCCCCGGCACCTTCGGTATCGGAGGCGGTAATCAGCGGCGTCGAGACCCAGAAATAGCCATTCTCATGGAAGAAGCGATGCAGTGCCTGAGCCAGGGTGTGGCGAACGCGGGCGACCGCGCCAATCAGGTTGGTGCGCGGACGCAGGTGCGCCACTTCACGCAGATACTCGATGCTGTGGCGTTTCGCCGCCATTGGGTAGCTGTCCGGATCTTCGACCCAGCCCACCACTTCCAGGCTGGTTGCCTGAATCTCAAACGCCTGGCCCTGACCCGGCGACGCCACCACTTTACCGGTGACGATAACGGAACAGCCCGTGGTCAGACGCAGCACTTCATCCTGATAATTATTCAGAGAATTATTGACGACAGCCTGAACGGGATTAAAGCAGGAGCCGTCATAGACAGCGATGAAGGAAAGACCGGCTTTGGAATCTCTTCGGGTACGCACCCAACCACGTACGGTGACTTCACTGTCAACCGCGACGCGACCGTGCAGTACGTCCGCTACAGGCACTACGCTCATAAATATCTCTCTATATAGAAGAAGTGAGTTAAAAGTTGCCCCATCCGGGGTTTTGCTATGTTACTTGCGAGTCTTCAGGAAACAAGCAAAATTCAGGGGGAATGCAGATTTATTACAGCAGAGGCGGGGCGCATCAACGCCCCGATAAGAAGAGGATTAACTCGCTTTTTTCACCAGCGGCAAATCAAAGGCTTTACGCAGGGCTCTGACAAAGGCTTTATCCTGGCAGATGGTTTTTCCCGGGCTGTCTGAGAGTTTCGCTACCGGCTTGCCATTGCACTGCACCAGTTTGATGACGATGTTCAGGGGGGTTACGCCCGGAATATCGCAGGTCAGGCGGGTACCGATGCCGAACACGACATTCGTCCGCTGGCCAAAGTGGCGATACAGCGCCAGCGCTTTGTCGAGATTCAGGTTGTCAGAAAAGACCAGGTGTTTGCTTTGCGTATCAATACCCAGCTTTTGATAATGAGCCAGTGCTTTCTCGCCCCATTCAACCGGATCGCCGGAGTCGTGGCGCAGTCCCTGGTAGCGGCGGGCAAAGACCGGCCCGAAATCGCGCAGGAACGCATCCATAGCGATGCAATCGGTGAGGGCGATGCCAAGCTGATCGTCATACTCGTCCAGCCAGGCCTGCAGCGCAGCGCGCTGGCTGTTGGCAAGGACCGGGCTGATCTGCTGGAAGGCCTGGAACCACTCATGCGCCTGGGTACCGACCGGCGTCAGTGACAGACGGCGCGCCAGATCATAGTTACTGGTACCAATCAGCCACGGGAAGTCCTGTTTCAGCGTTGATACGATCGACTGCTGCACATCCTGCGAATAGCGACGACGGGTGCCGAAATCCATCAGGCGGAACCGTGACATATCAAGGTCAGCCACCTGTGTTTTAAAGTCGCCAAGTTTGTGATGTAAATGGTCAACAGCCTGTTCAGTGGTGACCTGCGGCGTGCGATGACGATGCACAATCTCGCTGATCAGCGCCAGCAGCGGCACCTCCCACATGATCACCTCACGCCATGGCCCCTGAATACGAAGTTCCAGCTTGCCGTGATGATTGCGCACCTCAACCTGATCCGGGTTATAGCGGAACTGGCGTAACCAGCTGAGGTAATCCTGCTTAAAAAAGGGAAGGCGAGACAACCAGGTCGCTTCATCATCAGTCAGCGCCAGGTGTTGCATTGCGGTTATCGCGTCACGAATTTCGTCAGCGTAGAGACCCAGCAGTTCGTCGCCGCGGCAGCGAAACTCCGCCGCCACCGTTATGTCATGATAGCGGTGGAAAACGGCCTGCTGCATATGGAGTTTATAGGCATCCGTATCCAGCAGCGAGGTCAGTATCGGGGAAGCATGTCCTGTCATGGCGCGTTTCAGCATCCTGTTCGGTGGCGCAGAGCCCGGTGTTGTACACAGTCATAAAGACGCGAAAGTATAATTCACTATCTGAACCCGATCACAGCATATTTCAGTCGGGTGGGTCGAGACCAATCTGTGCCTTTGTTAACAAACTGTAGCCATTTCACCCTTTAGGTGCATTGTGCGTGGCAAGCTTGTTGTAACAAGCTTAGACTTTGCCGGTAAACTTATAACAACGCGAGACGCAATATGACGCAACAGCCCCAAATTAAGTATCGCCACGACTACCGTGCGCCCGATTACACCATCACCGATATCGATTTAACTTTTGAACTGGATGCGTCCACTACCCGCGTTACGGCCATCAGCCAGGTTAAACGACTGGGCGACAGCCAGGCTGAGCTGCGACTGGACGGCGAAGCGTTAACGCTGATTGCGCTGGAGGTCGACGGGCAACCCTGGACGGCCTACCGTGAAGATGGAGGCGCACTGGTGATCAGCCAGTTGCCGGACAGCTTCACCCTGAAAATCATCAACGATATTCACCCGGATCAGAACACCGCGCTGGAAGGGCTATACAAATCGGGCGAGGCGCTCTGCACCCAATGTGAGGCTGAAGGCTTCCGTCATATTACCTGGTATCTCGATCGCCCTGACGTGCTGGCGCGCTTTACCACCACTATTTATGCTGATGGTGAGCGCTATCCGTTCCTGCTCTCCAACGGTAACCGGATTGACAGCGGCCGGGATGAGCAGGGTCGCAGCTGGGTGAAGTGGGAAGATCCGTTCCCGAAACCCTGCTACCTGTTTGCGCTGGTCGCGGGCGATTTCGACGTGCTGCGTGATAGCTTCACTACCCGTTCAGGACGTGATGTCGCGCTGGAGATCTTCGTCGATCGCGGCAACCTCGACCGTGCCGACTGGGCGATGACCTCGCTGAAAAACAGCATGAAGTGGGATGAAGAGCGTTTCGGTCTGGAGTATGACCTCGACATCTTTATGATCGTGGCGGTGGACTTTTTCAACATGGGCGCCATGGAGAACAAAGGCCTTAACGTCTTCAATGCCAAATATGTGCTGGCGAAAGCGGAAACGGCAACCGACAAAGATTACCTCGGCATTGAAGCCGTCATCGGCCACGAATATTTCCACAACTGGACCGGTAACCGTGTGACCTGCCGCGACTGGTTCCAGCTCAGCCTGAAAGAGGGACTGACGGTGTTCCGCGATCAGGAGTTCAGCTCCGATCTGGGTTCACGTGCGGTGAACCGCATTGATAATGTGCGTATTGTGCGCGGTGCACAGTTCGCCGAAGATGCCAGCCCGATGGCACACCCGATCCGCCCGGATCAGGTCATCGAGATGAACAACTTCTACACCCTGACGGTGTATGAAAAAGGGTCAGAAGTGATCCGCATGATGCACACCCTGCTGGGTGAAGAGAATTTCCAGAAGGGCATGAAGCTTTACTTTGATCGCCATGACGGCAGCGCCGCCACCTGTGATGACTTTGTTCAGGCGATGGAAGATGCCTCAAACGTCGATCTGTCGCAGTTCCGCCGCTGGTACAGCCAGTCAGGTACGCCAGTGCTGACGGTGCGCGACGATTACAATCCGGAACTGGAGCAGTATACGCTGCACGTCACACAGCACACGCCCGCTACCGCCGATCAGAAAGAGAAGCTGCCACTGCATATCCCGCTGGATATCGAACTCTATGACGGTGAAGGTAAGGTGATCCCGCTGCAGAATAACGGTCATCCGGTGCATCATGTGCTGAATGTCACCGAGGAGTTCCAGACCTTTATTTTCGATAATGTCTACTTCCAACCGGTGCCGTCGCTGCTGCGTGAATTTTCAGCTCCCGTGAAGCTCGATTACAAATGGAGTGATGCTCAGCTCACCTTCCTGATGCGCCATGCACGTAACGACTTCTCTCGCTGGGATGCGGCTCAGAGCCTGCTGGCGACCTACATCCGTCTGAACGTCGCCCGCTACCAACAGAGCCAGCATCTGTCGCTGCCGCTGCATGTCGCTGACGCCTTCCGCGCGGTGCTGCTCGATACCGACTGCGACCCGGCCCTGACGGCGCTAATCCTGACGCTGCCGTCAGAAAATGAGATTGCCGAGCTGTTCGATACTATCGATCCGCAGGCGATTGCGCTGGTGCGTGACGCTCTGCAACGCACGCTGGCACGCGAACTGGCCGATGAGTTTTTTGCCATCTACAATGCCAATCAGCAGCCTGAATACCGCGTGGAGCATGATGCGATTGGTCAGCGCAGCCTGAAAAATACCTGCCTGACCTATCTTGCCTTCAGCGATGCGCAGCTGGCAGACAAACTGGTGCAGACGCAGTACCACCAGGCGACCAACATGACTGATGCACTGGCGGCGCTTTCCGCAGCTGTGGCGGCACAGTTGCCGTGCCGTGATGCGCTGCTGGCGGCGTACGATGAGCGCTGGCATCATGATGGTCTGGTGATGGACAAATGGTTTGTGCTGCAGGCGACGAGTCCGGCCGCCAATGTGATGCGCAATGTGCGTCAGCTTCTGACTCATCGCTCCTTCACCATGAGTAATCCGAACCGCGTTCGCTCGCTGGTGGGGGCTTTTGCCTCAGCTAACCCGGCCGCATTCCATGCTAAGGATGGCAGCGGTTATAAGTTCCTGGTGGAGATGCTCACCGACCTTAACACCCGTAATCCGCAGGTTGCAGCACGGATGGTGGAGCCGCTGATTCGTCTGAAACGTTATGACGAAGGCCGTCAGACGATGATGCGCCAGGCGCTGGAACAACTGCTGGAGCTGGATAAACTCTCTGGCGATCTCTACGAGAAAATCACCCGGGCACTTAACGCCTGATAATAAAAAAGGGAGCGTTTAAGACGCTCCCTTTTTTCAGCGCTGCTGCGCGTAACGAACCGGCTGTGTTCGTTCAGTGCGCTGCATCACCCGATCCAGTACCTCCGCTTCCAGTTCGGCCAGCCGCGCAGAACCACGACGCCGCGGACGTGGCAGATCCACAAGTAGATCCAGACCGATTTCACCCTCTTCGATCAACAGTACGCGATCCGCCATTGCCACCGCTTCACTGACATCATGCGTAACCAGCAGCACGGTAAAGTGATGCTGCTGCCACAGTGACTCAATTAATCCCTGCATTTCAATGCGGGTGAGGGCATCCAGCGCGCCCAGCGGTTCATCCAGCAGCAACAGACCTGGCCGATGGATCAGCGCTCGGGCCAGTGCCACACGCTGTTTCTGACCGCCAGAGAGTGCGGCTGGCCACTCATCAGCCCGATCGGCCAGTCCTACCGCCGCCAGGGCATCCATAGCCGCGCTGCGCCATTCGCGCCCGCGCAGGCCCAGACCGACGTTATCGATCACTTTTTTCCACGGCAGCAGTCGCGCATCCTGAAACATCAGGCGGGTATCTTCTCGCGCCGACTTCAGCGGCGCATTGCCCGCCAGCAGCTCACCGCTGGAACTCTGTTCAAGTCCGGCCAGCAGACGCAGCAGGGTGCTTTTGCCACAGCCGCTGCGACCCACCACCGCCACAAACTGACCTGAAGGAATATGCAGGTCGATCTTATTGAGTATGGTGCGACTGCCATATTGTTTGCTGACGCCGTTGACGCCAACCGGAGTACCGGTGTTGAGGCGGGCCGGTGAGAAAGTCTGGCTCATGCGTTCTCCTCCTTCAGTTGGTAAGCGGGATGCCAGCGCAGCCAGACACGTTCCAGTAACAACGCGGCGACATCCGCCAGTTTGCCGAGCAGGGCGTAGAGAATAATGGCCACGACCACCACATCGGTCTGCAGGAATTCACGTGCATTCATTGCCAGATAGCCGATGCCAGAACTGGCCGAGATGGTCTCGGCGACAATCAGCGTCAGCCACATCAGACCCAGCGCGAAACGCACGCCGACCATGATGTTTGGCAGCGCGCCAGGCAGAATCACTTGTATAAACAGGCTCCAGCCGGAGAGGCCATAGCTGCGGGCCATCTCAATCAGCCCGCGATCAATGTTGCGGATGCCGTGATAGGTATTCAGATAGATCGGGAACATCGTTCCCAGCGCCACCAGAAAGATTTTGGCGGACTCATCAATGCCGAACCAGAGGATCACCAGCGGGATCAGCGCCAGATGCGGCACATTACGTAGCATCTGAAGTGAGGTATCCAGCAACCGCTCACCAGTTTTTGAAGTGCCGGTGATCAAGCCCAGCAGCAGGCCGATAGAACCGCCGATGCTGAAGCCGATCAGCGCCCGCCAGCTGCTGATCGCCAGGTGCTGCCAGAGTTCACCGCTGGCGGTCAGCTGCCAGAAGGTGGTCACAATTTTCTCTGGCGCGGGCAGAATGCGGTTCGATAACCAGCCAGTCTGCGAGGCAATCTGCCACACCACGACCAGCAGCGTCGGCAGCAGCCACGGCACCAGCGTATCAGCAAGGCGTTTTCGGGTTCTGGCCATCATCCTCTCCTCAGCCCCGGGCGACTTTTTTCTCAGGGGTAAAATCGTTGGCGACCGCTTCACCATGCGCCTGAACCACGCGCGGCTGAGGCACCAGGGGAACCTGCAGATCCAGATGCGGGAACAGCAGTTCGCCGACGCGATACGCCTCTTCCAGATGCGGATAACCTGACAGGATAAAGGTCTCGATACCCAGTGCCTCATACTCTTTGATGCGTGCGGCAACAGTCGGACCATCGCCGACCAGTGCGGTACCGGCTCCGCTGCGCACCAGGCCGACACCTGCCCACAGGTTCGGGCTGATTTCGAGCTTGTCGCGGCGGCCGCCGTGCAGTGCGGCCATCCGGCGCTGACCCACAGAATCTGCTCGCTGGAACGCTGCCTGTGCTTTCGCGATAGTGGCGTCATCGACATTGGCAATCAGCCGGTCGGCGGCCTGCCACGCCTCTTCATTGGTTTCGCGCACAATCACATGCAGACGAATGCCGAAGCGCACGGTGCGTCCCTGAGCGGCGGCTTTCGCGCGCACCTGCTCAATCTTCTCTTTGACCTGTGCAGGTGGCTCACCCCAGGTGAGATAAACATCGACCTGTTCTGCCGCCAGCTCCTGGGCCGGTTCAGAAGAACCACCGAACCAGAGTGGAGGACGAGGCTGCTGCACCGGTTTAAACATCAGACGCGCGCCGCGTACCTTCACGTGCTTACCCTCATAATCGACGGTTTCGCCTTCCAGCACCCGCCGCCAGACGCGGGTAAACTCGGCGGATTCCGCGTAGCGCTCACGGTGATCGAGAAACACGCCGTCGCCCGCCAGCTCTTCCGGATCGCCGCCGGTCACCAGATTAAACAGCGCGCGTCCGTTAGAAAGACGGTCCAGCGTGGCGGCCTGACGCGCTGCCTGGGTCGGTGAAATCACCCCAGGACGCAGCGCCACCAGAAACCGCAGGCGCTGCGTCACCGGAATCAGCGAGGCGGCAACCAGCCAGGCATCTTCACAGGAGCGGCCGGTCGGGATAAGTACGCCGCCAAAACCGAGGCGGTCAGCGGCCTGCGCCACCTGTTGCAGGTAGGCGTGATCAACCGGTCGCGCCCCTTCGGCAGTACCAAGATAGTGGCCGTCGCCATGCGTCGGCAGGAACCAGAAAATGGATACGCTCATTGTTGCTCCTTATTGCGTCACGGTATGCGGATGCCAGATGCGATCCTGAATCGTCACTTTTACTGGCAGGAGATGATTGGCATAGAACAGATCAGCGGTGCGCTGCTGGGCGGCCGCAGTTTCGGCACTGACCGGCGAAATCCGGGTGGGTGGCCGATGGCTGAGATAGCTGGCGATGACCGGTTCGGGCAAGCCCATCGCCTGCGCCAGAAGCGTGGTGCTCTGCTGACGCTGGCTGAGGGTCAGCGCGTCGGCCGTGCTGAAGGTGTCGAGCACCTGCTGGATAAACGCGCCGTGGGCTTCGGCATAGCTGCGGGTCGCCAAATAGAACGAGCCGGTCAGATTCAGTGAGCTGCCATCAATCAGCAGGCGCGAATTACCCTGCAGCAGCACTGAGGAGTAATAGGGATCCCAGATTGCCCAGGCATCAACGTCACCCTGCTGGAAGGCGGCGCGCGCATCGGCGGGTGTCAGATAGACCGGCGTAATATCTTTAAAGCTCAGACCCGCCTGTTGTAAGGCGCGCAGCAGTAAGTTGTGAGAGCTGGAGCCTTTCTGGAAAGCGACCTTTTTTCCTTTCAGGTCCGCGACCTGTTTCAGAGTGCTGCTTTTTGGCACCAGAATCACTTCTGATTTGGGTTTTGGCGGCTCCGCGCCGACATAAAGCAAATCCGCGCCTGCAGCCTGGGCAAACAGCGGGGGAAGGTCACCGGTACTGCCCAGGTCGATACTGTTGATGTTCAGCGCTTCCAGCATTTGTGGACCTGCAGGGAACTCGATCCACTTAATCCGGGTATGGGGGAACCGTTTTTCCAGTAACTGATGTGACTTCGCCAGCACCATGCTGACCGAACCTTTCTGATAGCCGATGCGAATCTCAGCCGGATCGGATTCGGCCGCCTGTACCTGAAGGCCGGCCAGCAGAAGTCCGGCTACCAGCCACTTTCCTAATCTCTGCTTCATCAATCCCTTCCTTATACCGCTTGCACAACAGGGTGGTGGTGACGGGTCAGCGCCAGCCAGAAGGCGGAGACGGCTTCATCGAGGCGCTGTGACAGTGAATCCTGCAGTTCGGGTTGACGGTCGTAATGACTGATCTGATGATCCTCGGCATAAACACCATGCAGGATCTCCTGCGCCTTTAAGGCGTTGAGCACTGGCTTCAGGGCGTAGTCCAGCGCCAGCATATGACCGGCACTGCCGCCGCTGGCCAGCGGTAACACGACTTTGTGTTCCAGCGCGCGCTCAGGCAAGAGATCGAGCAGCGTCTTCAGCGCACCCGAAAACGACGCTTTATAGACAGGTGTCGCCACAATCAGGCCATCGGCCGAGGCCAGGTCTTCACGCAGTGCCAGTAGCGCGGGCGCATCAAAACGCGCATTGATCAGATCGTCAGGCTGAAAGTTGTGAATATTCCACGGAATGACTTCAATGCCACGTGCCTCCAGCTTGTGCTGACACAGCGTCAGCAATGATGTTGAGCGGGAGGGAAATCGTGGGCTGCCTGCCAGCGTAATAACTCGCATCATCACTCCTTATAACTAAAAGTTATTGATTATCAAATGTTGAGAACTTATGCCTTAATACTGTCAGAGCAGGGGAGTGGGCTTAAATGATTTATCCGGCAAAGTAAGGGTGAAAACTGCAAATAGAAGCCACAGCGGCAGAAGGCAACCTGGCCTCTTCCGATAATTCTTAAATTAGGTGCTGGCAGCAGAACAATTCATTAAGATGCGTAATGCGAGATCGTCAAAACAGGCTGGTTGAGCGGAAAAAATATCTTTTGTCTGATTGCTTAATCATTTTTCCTGAGAGCGGCACGGCCATAAAGCGAAACGGCTGACAAAACAGCGCGGCAAAGCAGCACAGAATCAGCTTATCTGCGACAAAATCGGCCAAAGGTTAGGAGTAGTTGCAGAAAGCAGACTGTAATAAAAATGAAGTAATGCTGAACTTATTCATCGTTTCAGATGTTCGCTTACAGATTACTGAATCTGGTTACGTCTGCTTTACCGGGCTATTTTAAATCGATCATCAACGGTTTTAACATTCAGGCGGGCTATAGATGCACTTTCGTTAACAGTGATTCTCACGTAAAACGTTAAGATAATTTTTACGACTGGTCTTTTTTCGCCTTACCGGTCTAAGATAATCAGGCTAAATGAAAGCCATCATAATATTAGCGCATTACTCTTTTCGACGTTTCGCCTCTGGTCATGTCCTGCATCTGGCGGGTGAATCGTATTGTCTTTTTTCTAACAGCAGAGAATTGCCTATGTCTGACACTTTATTATCAGTGATTATTCCAACTTACAATGTTGAAAAATATATTGTGGAGTGCGTCGATTCATTATTACGTCAGGTTAAAGCGCCCAATGAAATACTCATTGTGAATGATGGCTCCACCGATGGAACATTAGCCTTACTTGAACAGAATTATGCGCATCTTTCTCAGGTGAAAATAATTACCACTGAAAATGGCGGTGCCGGTCATGCACGGGATGTGGGCATTGAGCAGGCGAAGGGCCAGTTCCTCTTTTTCTGTGACCCGGATGACGTCGTAGCGGATGGGCTGGTCGCTGAACTGGCCATGGTGGCGGAAAAGCACCCGGAAACTAACCTGTTCTGTTTTAACTCCTGCGTTTACCGCGATGGTCAGATAGAGAGCACATCGCCAAAAGTCAGACACGAACAGTTCGGCCCGCAGAAATCGCAGGAAGTCTTATTGGGCCTGCTGCGTAACGGCAGCTATACCTCTGCGGCCTGGAGCTATGTCATCAGCAAACGCGTTATTGAGCAGCATAAATTACGCTTTGTTAAACGCGTTCATGAAGATCACAATTTTACGCTCTCCTGCTTTATGAAAAGTCAGCAGGCCTGGGTCAGTCATCAGGTCTATTATAAACAGCGTATTCGCAACGGCTCACTGACCAACAGTACCAAAAGCAATGAGTTTTTCTATCAGCGCTATGATGCCTTTATGAACGCCTATAACACCTTAACCAGTTCTCAGGTTAAATCAGCGTGGCGCGATACGCTGGAAAAGGCCTATTTAGTGCACTCGTTTCGCCTGATGATCTATTTATCACTCTATAACCGTACTCCTGTGCCGGAATATGTGCTTAATGCTATTCGCTTTATGGGCCGTAATGTGAAAGCTGAGAGCTTTAAAGAGTGGTTGTTGTTTAATCGCCCTGAGCTGTTTATTGCGTTGCAGCATTACAAAGTGAAAAAAGAGCTGAAAAACGCAGCCTGATTCTGAAAAACAGCCTGATTCTGAAAAATGTTTAGCGATATTGTTTATGCCTTTACGAAATGAGAAGGTGAGACATGCAATGTGTATAAGGTTGTTGCGTCATGGCAAAAGTACTCGATAAAAGTCTGGTTATTAATATTTTTTCGCTGCTGGCATACCGCGGCGCGTCGTTTTTGTTCCCGCTGGCCACGCTGCCCTACCTTGCCCGTGTTCTGGGCGTAGAGCAGATGGGGACGTTGGCGCTGGCGATCGCCTGCGTGCTCTATTGCAGCACCATCTCCGACTGGGGATTCAACGTCTTTACCACCAAAGATATTGCTCACCATCGTGATGACAAAGAACGCGTTAGTCAGCTTTTCTGGTCAACGTTCAACGCCAAGCTGATGCTGCTGGTGGTGACCAGCGGTACGCTGCTGACGGCGACCTGGTTCAATCCCGCCTGGCATCCGTTGTTCTTTATCATCCTGGCGAACTGCACCACGCTGATCGGCTCGCTGTTTTCATTCGGCTGGCTGATGCAGGGCTTTGAGAAGCTGGGTAAGACGGCGATGATCGCCACCTTCGGTAACTTCTGTGCGATTCCACTGACCTTTTTGCTGGTGAAATCCCCGCAGGATACCTGGCTGGCTGCCCTGATCCCCGGCACTGTCTCCATTATCAGCGCGGCGATTACGCTGAAGTTCGTGCTGGAGATGAAAGTCATTGGCCGCTACCGCTTTGAACCGCGTGAAATCAAACAGCGCATCACCGACAGCATGGATGTCTTTATCGCCATCGCCGGTGCCAATCTGTTTAACAGCGTCAACGTCGTGATCCTCGCCTCCTTCACCTCCACCTATATGGTCGGGATCTATAACGGCGCAGATCGCCTGCGTAAAGCGGCTAACTCAGTGCCAGAACAGATTGGCAGCGCCTTCTTCCCGCGCGTCAGTCACCTGTTTAGCCGGGATAAACGGGCTGCGATTGCGGCAACGCGCAAAAGCCTGCTGCTGTCGTTTTCCCTGAGTCTGTCGATTGTAATCTTCACCTGGTTCTTTGCTGATCTGGTGGTTTCTATCCTGCTGGGTAAAGACTTTATCCCGTCAGCGGATGTGCTGCGTGTGTTTGTGCTCTGCTTCCTGTTTGGCAACATTGCCTATCCGGCTGGATTACAGATTCTGATCCCACATGGTTTAGCGCGTCAGCGTATGTGGGTGATGATGGCCGCGGGTGTGATTAACGTGCCGCTGTGCTGTTTCCTGGCGTGGAAGTTTGGTGCGATCGGTGCCGCATGGTCGATGGTCGGGGCTGAAGCGTTCGTCTGCATCGGTATTTTTGGCATCATGCAGCGTCACGGCATCCTGCGGGATTATCTGTTCCCGTCCCGGGTGGAAAATCATCCCGTAAACGATTCCGCGGCGTAAGATCAAAGCAATTTCAGTTAACTTCATGCATCCCCGCAGTTCGATTTACTTTTGCGCCAGAGCACTTTACCATTCTGGCGCACATTTTCCCGTGCACCGACTTCCACGATCGCTTCCGTCCTTCAGGAGAGTGCATGTTTTATCCTATCGTCCGACCGGCGCTGTTTAAACTCGATCCCGAACGCGCGCACGAACTCACCTTTCAACAACTGCGTTTTATGAATGGCACACCGCTGGAGATGTTTTATCGCCAGAATCTGCCGTCGCGTCCGGTCACCTGTATGGGACTGACCTTTAAGAATGCCCTGGGCCTGGCTGCGGGTCTGGATAAGAATGCAGAGTGCATTGATGCGTTTGCGGCAATGGGCTTTGGTTTTGTTGAAGTCGGTACCGTCACACCACGCGCTCAGGCAGGTAATGATAAGCCGCGCATGTTTCGTCTGGTAGAAGCGGGCGGCATTATCAATCGGATGGGATTTAATAATCTGGGTGTTGATCACCTGGTTGAGAACGTGAAGAAAGCGCGTTTTAACGGCGTGCTTGGGATCAATATTGGTAAAAATAAAGATACGCCAGTCGAGCAGGGCAAAGATGATTATCTGATCTGCATGGAGAAGGTCTATGCCCACGCCGGTTATATTGCCATCAATATTTCTTCACCTAACACCCCTGGTTTGCGTTCGCTGCAATATGGTGAGGCGCTGGATGATCTGCTCTCTTCAATCAAACAGAAACAAAAAGAGCTGGAACAGCGTCATCTTAAATATGTTCCGCTGGCCGTAAAAATTGCACCCGACCTCTCTGAAGAAGAGTTAATTCAGGTTGCAGATAGTTTAATTCGTCATCAGATTGATGGCGTCATTGCCAGTAATACCACGCTTGATCGTTCGCTGGTGAGTGGCCTTAAGCATGCTGAGGAAACGGGCGGATTAAGTGGCCGGCCAGTGCAGTCTCGCAGCACGGCGGTTATCCAGCGCCTCTCCCAGGAACTGCAGGGGCGCCTGCCAATTATTGGTGTTGGCGGCATCGATTCTCTGACGGCAGCGCGTGAAAAGATTGCCGCAGGGGCAACACTGGTTCAGATTTATTCAGGCTTTATTTATCAGGGGCCAGGATTAATTAAAGATATCGTTACGCATCTCTAAGACAATTCTCACAATGATTGGCCGGGGGGTTTATTTATCCTCTCGGCTCGTTTATATTTTGTCCTGTTGCACGTTTTTTCAGCTTTTCCTTATGTTTCTTTTTTCGCTGAATTCTGCGCGATTTTTGGCGCAGCGGTAAATACAGGGCACACGATGAAAATTAAACCCGATGATAACTGGCGTTGGTATTTTGACAGCAGCCACGACCGAATGATGCTCGATCTGGCAGACGGTATGCTTTTTCGTTCCCGTTATTCCCGCAAAATGCTCACGCCGGATGCTTTCACTGAATCGGGTTTTTGTGTCGACGATGCCGCCCTTTATTACACCTTTGAAGAGACCTGCCGTCATTGCAAACTCAGTGGCAGCCATCGTGCTGAGCTGGTGTTAAACGCGCTGGTCGCTGCCCGTTTCCTTAAGCCTCTGATGCCGAAAAGCTGGCATTTCACCTCGTATGCTCCGGCAATGCAGCCCCGTCCTGGCGAAATGGTACAGGTCACGCTGGCCGAAGAGGGAACGCTGGCACGTCTGCTGGTGGTTGAGAGTGGTAATAATGCGGCGCTCTGCCTGCTGGCACAGCCAGGGTTAACGCTGGCCGGAAAAAATATGGTGCTCGGCGATGCCATCAAGGTGATGAATGATCGCCTTCAGCCCTGGCATCAGGACGTCGCGCCGCGTTACGCACGCGCCGTCTGATCAGCTCAGTTCGATATCCCCTGCAGGAATACAGCTACAGCTTAACAGTGTGCCGTCCTGACGCAGGGCACTCTGTTTCAGCGCCTTTACCTCACCCGCGACCAGATTAAGCTTGCAGCTGCCACACAGACCCGCCCGGCAGGAGTAAGGAATGCGGAAGCCCTGCATCTCCAGTTGATCCAGTAACACCTGCTGATTATCCCCGGTAAACGTCTGACCCTGGTAAGTAATGGTCACGGCATCAGGCGCCTGCTGCGCGGGTTTCAACGTTTCAACCACTTCACCGCCACCATAGCTGCGCGGTGCATGACGTTTCAGAACAACCATTTCATCGCCGGCACGCACCACGCCACTGTTGCGCGCCACTAAGTTCAGACCGAAATCGATATCACCACTGCCATCCTCGGCGGTGCGGAAAGTCTGCAGCGTCGCCAGCGGATGACCAGTGGGATGCTTAACGCCGGTCTCGGTGCTGACCGTGGTGAGCACGCAGCGACTGCATGGCTTAGGCACCTCAAATATCACGTCGCCAATCTGAATCTCTGCCCAGCTATCTTCATCCCACGCGGCAGCGCCACTGACGATCAGATTCGGGCGAAACTGTTCGGCTCGGACGCTAGCCGGGCAGCGCTGTTGCAGATCATGCAGCGACGCGTTGTTGATCAGTAAAAACGGAAAGCCATCGGCAAAGCTCAGCGGAATATTCTCAAACGCTTTGACGCGGCGGCTGGACTGCGGCCCGACCCAGCGCAGCTGAACGTCGCGCGGGAAGAACTGGCTCAGCCATTGATTAATCGCAAGCGGCGCTATGCGCGCGGTAAAATGATTGCCCCAGACCTCGGTAGGGTGTTCCTGCTCATCGAAATCGCTGAAGCGGATCAGGGAGTGACTGCCATCCGGGGCCGTCAGCAGCAGGCCATCCGGTAAAATAGCGGGTGTGAAGCGTACCATCTCAGGGTGCTGCCGGGCAGTAATAAAGGTGCCATCAGGTTCGGTCACCATAAACAGACGATCAAATGCCAGTCCGCTGTCAGTGACCAGCGCGTGTGACAGCGCTAATCCCCGCATCGACTTCACAGGATGAATAAATAAGCGGGAAAGCGTGATCATGGTGTTCTCCTTGAACCCGACGCGCGACACAAAAGAAGCTAACTTTATGACATAGGTCTCCGATTCGCTATAATGCGCGACAATTTTCTCAAGAGTTAAAAAGTGACGATATGAATTCTCTGTTTGCCAGCACGGCGCGTGGGCTCGAAGAGCTGTTAAAAAGTGAGCTGGACGCGCTGGGCGCGCAGGATTTGCAAGTGGTGCAGGGAGGCGTTCACTACGAAGCCGACGATCGCACCATGTACCAAAGCCTGATGTGGAGTCGTTTAGCATCACGCATCCTGTTGCCGCTGGGAGAGTTTGGCGTCTACAGCGATCTGGATCTCTATCTGGGTGTGCAGAGCGTGGACTGGCCGACGATGTTCGGCAGCGACAAAACCTTTGTCGTCCATTTCAGCGGCACCAACGATTCGATTCGTAACAGCCAGTTCGGCGCGCTGAAAGTTAAAGATGCCATCGTGGACAGCTTTACCCGTCAGAACCTCGAACGACCCAACGTCGATCGTGAGCAGGCAGATATCCGTGTCAACGTCTGGCTGAATGACGATCGCGCCAGCATTGCGCTGGATCTCAGCGGCAGCTCGCTGCATCAGCGTGGTTATCGCCAGCAGACCGGTCAGGCACCGTTAAAAGAGACCCTGGCGGCGGCCATCGTGCTGCGTTCTGGCTGGGAGCCGACGACACCGCTGATCGATCCGATGTGTGGTTCCGGTACGCTGCTGATTGAAGCCGCGCTAATCGCCTGCGATCGTGCGCCTGGCCTGCTGCGCAAGCACTGGGGCTTCACCGCCTGGAGCCAGTTTAACGCTGCGTTGTGGCAGGACGTTAAAACCGAGGCGCAGAACCGTGCCCGCACTGGCACGGCTGCCACCCAGGCGCGCTTCTTTGGCTACGACAATAATGGTCGGGTGCTGGAGTGGGCGCAGGCGAATGCCCGCCGCGCTGGGGTCTTTGAACTTTTCACCTTCGGCCAGCAGGATCTGCTGAAGCTGACTAATCCGGTCGACCCGGCGGTTCACGGTACGGTGCTGAGTAATCCTCCTTACGGTGAACGTCTGGAGAGCGAGCCAGCCCTGATTGCGCTGCACAGCCAGCTCGGACGTCTGATGAAGCAGCATTTTGGCGGCTGGAACCTGTCGCTGTTCAGCGCCTCGCCTGAACTGCTGAGCTGCTTGCAGCTGCGTGCCGATCGCCAGTTTAAAGCGAAGAACGGTCCGCTGGATTGCGTGCAGAAAAACTATAAGCTGGCGGTTAACAGTCATGAAAGCGCCGGACAGATTGCGGAAGATTACGCTA
Organism: Pantoea sp. RCC30.1; assembly: GCF_058148845.1. Lineage (NCBI taxonomy): Bacteria > Pseudomonadati > Pseudomonadota > Gammaproteobacteria > Enterobacterales > Erwiniaceae > Pantoea > Pantoea sp. RCC30.1. The sequence continues at coordinate 176,351 of NZ_JBXUHX010000009.1, forward strand.
ACCGCCTGCGTAAAAACGTGAAGAAACTGGAGAAGTGGGCGCGTCAGGAAGGCATTGAATGCTACCGTATTTACGATGCCGATCTGCCAGACTACAACGTTGCTGTTGATCGCTATGGCGACTGGGTGATTATCCAGGAGTACGCGCCACCAAAAACCATCGATCCTGATAAAGCGCGTCAGCGTCTGTTCGATGTCATCAGCGCGACGCTGAGCGTGCTGCAACTGCCTGCTGACCGTCTGATTATGAAAACGCGTGAACGCCAGAAAGGCAAAGCGCAGTATCAGAAGCTCAGCGAGAAGGGCGACTATTTCGAAGTTAAAGAGTTTAATGCGCGTTTCTGGGTGAATCTGACCGACTATCTCGATACCGGCCTGTTCCTCGATCACCGCATTGCCCGTAAAATGCTGGGCCAGATGAGTCAGGGCAAAGATTTCCTGAACCTGTTTGCCTATACCGGTACCGCCAGTGTGCATGCCGGTCTGGGTGGCGCGCGTTCAACCACCACGGTAGATATGTCGCGTACCTATCTGGAGTGGGCGGAGCGCAACCTGCGTCTCAACGGACTGACCGGGCGTCAGCACCGTCTGATGCAGGCGGACTGCCTGAGCTGGCTGAATGAGAGTGATGAGAACTTTGACCTGATCTTTATCGATCCGCCAACTTTCTCCAACTCAAAACGTATGGAAGAGAGCTTCGACGTTCAGCGCGATCATATGATGCTGATGCGTAACCTGAAGCGCCTGCTGCGTCGCGGCGGCACCATCATGTTCTCCAATAACAAACGCGGTTTCAAAATGGACATGGATGGCCTGAAATCACTGGGCCTGCAGGCGCAGGATATTACCCAGAAAACGCAGTCGCAGGACTTCGCGCGTAACCGTCAAATTCACAACTGCTGGCTGATCACTCACGCCGGTAAGGAATAAGCTTACATGTCATTAATCAGTATCCACGGCGCTTATCTCTCCTTCAGCGATGCGCCGCTGTTAGACAACACCGAACTGCACATCGAAGAGAACGAACGCGTCTGTCTGGTGGGCCGTAACGGTGCGGGTAAATCCACGCTGATGAAAATCATCAATGGCGAACAGCCACTGGATGATGGCCGCATTATTTATGAAACCGATCTGGTCGTGGCGCGTCTGCAACAGGATCCGCCGCGCAATATTACCGGTTCGGTGTATGACTTCGTGGCCGAGGGCGTTGAAGAGCAGGCTGAGCATCTGAAAGCCTATCACGCCATTTCCCATGTGGTGATGGAAGATCCCAGCGATAAAAACCTCAATGAGATGGCGCGTCTGCAGAGCATTCTCGACCACCAGAATCTGTGGCAGCTGGAGAGCCGCATCCATGACGTGCTGGAGCAGATTGGTCTGCAGCCCGATACCGAGCTGTCGTCGCTCTCGGGCGGCTGGCTGCGTAAAGCGGCGCTGGGCCGGGCGCTGGTGAGTAACCCGCGCGTCCTGATGCTGGATGAGCCAACCAACCACCTCGATATCGAAACCATCGACTGGCTGGAAACGTTCCTGAAGAACTTTACCGGCAGTATCATCTTTATTTCCCATGACCGTTCGTTTATCCGCAACATGGCGACGCGCATTGTCGATCTGGACCGTGGCAAGCTGGTCTCCTGGCCGGGCAACTACGATCTCTATCTGGAAGGTAAAGAGGAAGCGCTGCGCGTTGAAGAGATGCAGAACGCCGAATTCGACCGCAAACTGGCGCAGGAAGAGGTATGGATCCGTCAGGGCATCAAAGCTCGTCGTACCCGCAACGAAGGCCGTGTGCGTGCGCTGAAAGCGCTGCGTCGTGAACATTCAGAACGCCGCGAAGTGATGGGCAAAGCCAATATGCAGGTGGGCGAAGCGTCCCGTTCCGGCAAGATTGTGTTTGAGCTGGAAAATGTCGACTATGCGGTCGATGGCAAAGTGCTGGTGAAGGATTTCTCAACCCAGGTGCAGCGTGGCGACAAAATTGCGCTGATCGGACCGAACGGCTGCGGGAAAACCACCTTACTGCGCCTGATGCTGCAGCAGCTTAAAGCCGATCATGGCCGCGTGCATTCCGGCACCAAACTGGAAGTGGCCTACTTTGACCAGCATCGCGCTGAACTGGATCCGGACCGCACCGTGATGGACAACCTGGCCGAAGGCAAGCAGGAAGTGCTGGTCAACGGCAAACCGCGCCACGTGCTGGGCTATCTGCAGGACTTCCTGTTCCATCCAAAACGTGCCATGACGCCGGTGCGTGCGCTTTCAGGTGGTGAACGTAACCGCCTGCTGCTGGCGCGCCTGTTCCTGCGTCCCAGCAACCTGATGATTCTGGATGAACCGACCAACGACCTCGACGTCGAAACGCTGGAACTGCTGGAAGAACTGATTGATGGTTATCAGGGCACCGTCTTACTGGTGAGCCACGATCGTCAGTTCGTCGACAATACCGTCACCGAGTGCTGGATTTTTGAAGGCAACGGCGAAATCGGTACCTTTGTTGGCGGTTATCACGATGCGCAGCAGCAGCGTGCCGCCTACCGGCAGCACAGAGCTGTGGCCCCCGCGAAAGCGGCGGGAAACACTGCTAAGCCAGCCGCAGAGAAGGGTGATGCTAAGCGTAACGTGAATAAACTCAGCTACAATCTGGCGCGTGAGCTGGAACAGCTGCCGCAAAAACTGGAGCAGCTGGAAGCGCGTATCGGAGAGCTGCAGGCGAAGATGAGTCATCCCGACTTCTTCAGTCAGGCACACGATCAGACGCAACCGGTGCTGGATAATCTGGCTCAGACTGAGCAGGAGCTGGAAACCGCTTTTGCGCGCTGGGAAGAGCTAGAGTCATTGAAAAACGGCGCGTAGGGCAGGGCTAACGGATGTGTTCAGCAGTGAAAAGTAACGCGTGGATGCTTTGTCCACAATGCGATTTAATGATTAAGCTGCCGGACATTCCAGTGGGCAGCCGTGCATCATGCCCGCGCTGCCACACCTCTCTGACGGCCAACTGGCACGAACCGCGTAAACGGCCGACGGGCTATGCGCTGGCAGCGCTTTTTATGCTGCTGCTGGCGAATCTGTTTCCTTTTGTCTCAATGAAGGTGGCGGGGCTGACCAGCCAGATCACGCTGGCGCAGATACCTCAGGTGATGGTGACGGAAGATTACAGCAGTCTGGCGACGCTGTTCCTGCTGTTTGTGCAGGCGGTGCCGGCCTTCTGCATGATCACTATTATCCTGCTGATCAATCCGGTTCCTTTACCGACCCATCTCAAAGTCGTTCTGGCACGCATCCTGTTTCAGCTGCGTAACTGGGGCATGGCAGAAATCTTTATGGCTGGCGTCCTGGTCAGCTTCGTCAAGCTGATGGCCTATGGCGAGATCGGCCTCGAGACCAGCTTCTGGCCGTGGGTGCTGTTCTGCCTGCTGCAGTTGCGGGCATTTCAGTGCGTTGATCGGCGTGGCTTGTGGGACAGTCTGTCACCCCGACCCGCGATGCCCCATCCGCCCAAAGTGGGCATTAGTGGTTTAGAGCAGGGCCTGCGATCCTGCCCCTGCTGTACGGCCATTCTGCCGGAAGCTGAGCATAAGTGTCCCCGCTGCGGCGTCACAGCCGAAGCACGGCGTAAACACAGCCTGCAGTGGACGCTGGCGCTGTTGTTCACCTCAATACTGCTTTATATCCCGGCCAACCTGTTGCCAATCATGGTGACGGAAACCCTCGGCACAGCCTATCCTTCCAATATTATGGCGGGGGTGATTGTGCTGTGGGGTGATGGTTCTTATCCGGTGGCGCTGGTGATCTTTATCGCCAGTATCATGGTGCCGACGCTGAAAATGCTGGCGATTGGCTGGCTTTGCTGGGATGCCAGCGGACGCGGACAGCGTGACAGCCACAGGATGCACAAAATTTATGAAGTGGTCGAATTTGTTGGCCGCTGGTCAATGATCGACGTATTTGTGATTGCCGTGCTCTCTGCGCTGGTGCGCATGGGGCAATTAATGAATGTTTATCCCGCGTGGGGGGCAGTATTGTTTGCAATGGTGGTGATTATCACCATGATTGCTGCCATGACCTTTGACCCGCGATTAACCTGGGATCGTGTACGCGAAAACAATATGAAGGAGTCGCGCCTTGACGGAAACTAACCACGGCCATGCAAAGGTTGAACAGATTAAGCGCTGGTCGCCGGTCTGGATTGTCCCCATCGTTACGCTGTTAATCGGCGGATGGATCCTTTTCTACCATTTCAGCCATCAGGGGCCGGAAGTCACCTTAATCACCGAAAACGCCGAAGGCATTGTTGCGGGTAAAACCACGATTAAAAGCCGCAGCGTGGATGTCGGCGTGGTGGAAAGCGCGGTGTTAAGCGATGATCTTCATCATGTGGAAATCAAAGCGCGCCTCAATTCAGGCATGGAAAAACTCCTGCACAGCGACAGCGTTTTCTGGGTTGTGAAACCACAGATTGGTCGTGAAGGGATAAGCGGTCTGGGCACGCTGTTGTCAGGTGCCTATATCGAACTGCAGCCCGGGGACAAAAAACAGCCACCCGACCAGTTTCAGCTGCTGGATGCTCCGCCATTAGCGCCGCCCGATGCCAAAGGTATTCGCATCGTGCTGGACAGCAAGAAAGCGGGTCAGCTTAATCCGGGCGATCCGGTGCTGTTCCGTGGTTATCGCGTTGGTACGGTCGAGACCAGTGTTTTTGATACTGACAAACGTATGATGACCTATCAGCTGTTTGTCGCTGCGCCTTACGATCGCCTGGTGACCACCAACGTGCGCTTCTGGAAGGACAGCGGCATCGCCGTGGATATGTCTTCCTCCGGCATGCGGGTAGAAATGGGCTCGCTCACCACGCTATTCAGTGGCGGCGTCAGTTTTGACGTGCCGGATGGCTGGGAGCTGGGTCAGCCTGCGCAGAACAAGTCTGACTATCATCTGTTTGACGATCAGCGCAGCATTCAGGACTCGCTCTACACTAACCATATTGATTACCTGATGTTCTTCACCGACTCCATTCGTGGGCTGCAGGCGGGTGCGCCGGTTGAGTTCCGCGGCATTCGCCTGGGTACCGTATCGGAAGCACCATTAATGAAAGCCGGTCTGGATCAGGCGCTGAATAATGATTACCGCGTGCCGGTGCTGATTCGTATTGAGCCGGATCGCTTTATCAGCCGACTGGGTGAGAACTTCAACCTTGAGCAGCACTTGCAGGATGGTAAAAAGCGTGGCCTGCGTGCAACGCTGAAAACCGGAAACCTGCTGTCCGGTGCACTCTATGTCGATCTCGACTTCTATGACAATGCACCGCCTTACAAAGGTCCGCAGAAAGTCTCTGGCTATGAAGTGATCCCAACGGTCAGCGGTGGCCTGAGCCAGATTCAGCAGAAGCTGATGGCGGCACTGGATAAGATCAACAGC
>NZ_JBXUHX010000010.1:0-135526 GCF_058148845.1 Pantoea sp. RCC30.1
GGTCCGCCTGGGGCAAGCCGATGTGGGGCACCTGGTGGATCTGGGATGCGCGTCTGACCTCGGAGCTGGTGCTGCTGTTCCTCTATATGGGCGTCATTGCGCTTTATCACGCTTTTGATGACCGTCGCACCGCAGGCCGGGCCGCCGGAATTCTGATTCTGGTCGGTGTGGTCAATCTGCCGATTATTCACTTCTCGGTGCAGTGGTGGAACACCCTCCACCAGGGCTCATCAGGCATTCTCCAGCAGGCGATTGCACCAGTAATGCGTACGCCGCTGCGCTGGTCGATCCTCGGTTATCTGCTGGTCTTTATTACGCTGACTCTGATGCGACTGCGTAACATGATTCTGTTAACCGAACGTCATCGTCCCTGGGCGATTGATGTGGCGAAGCGGGGAGAACAGTCATGACCCCCGCTTTTTCCTCCTGGAATGCCTTCTTTGCTATGGGAGGCTACGCCTTCTACGTCTGGCTGGCGGTGGCCTGCACACTGCTTCCACTCATCGGCCTGACCCTGCATACCCTGTTGCTGCGGCGTCGCCTGCTGGCTGAGATTCGCCAGCGCGATGCGCGGGAACAACGCATCCGGGCGGCAAAATCTAAAAAAGCCGCGGCTGAAGCGGCAGGAGACACACTGTGAATACCCGTCGACGCAACCGCCTCTATGCGGCAGTGGCGATTCTGCTCGGCCTTGGCCTGGCCACCGCGCTGGTGATGTATGCGCTGCGCTCAAACATCGATCTGTTCTATACCCCAGGTGAAATCCTTTACGGCAAAGGCGAGGCGCACGAGAAGCCGGAAGCGGGCCAGCGGCTGCGCGTTGGAGGCATGGTAATGCCCGGCAGTGTCCGGCGCGATCCGAAAACGCTGGCAGTATCGTTCAAGCTTTATGATGCGCGCGGTGTGGTCAGCGTCAGTTTTGAAGGCATCCTGCCGGATCTGTTCCGTGAAGGGCAGGGCGTCGTGGCGCAGGGCGTGCTGGCGGCGGGCAACCAGGTGATCGCCAAAGAAGTGCTGGCGAAACATGATGAGAAATATACGCCGCCGGAGATTGAAGACGCGATGAAGAGTAATCATACCGGCCCGCAGTCGCTGTATCAGGCGGGAAATAAATCATCATGATGCCTGAGATTGGTACTTTTCTGCTCTGCCTGGCGCTGGGCCTCTCCCTGCTGCTGAGCAGCTATCCGCTGTGGGGTGCAATACGCCAGGATGCCCGCCTGATGGCGATGGCACGTCCGCTGGCTTGCGGCCTGTTTGTCTGCATCGCGGCAGCTTTTGCGCTGCTGGTCTGGGCCTTTATCAGCAACGATTTTACCGTTGCCTATGTCGTCACTAACTCCAATAGCCTGCTGCCGGTTTACTATCGCATTGCTGCCACCTGGGGCGCGCATGAAGGGTCGCTGCTGCTGTGGGTGTTGCTGCTCAGCACCTGGACACTGGCGGTGGCAATATTCAGTCGCGGTATGCCGCAGGATGCGCTGGCCCGTGTGCTGGCGGTGATGGGGATGATCAATCTCGGCTTCCTGCTGTTTATCCTGCTGACCTCGAATCCGTTTGGTCGCACGCTACCGGACTTCCCGATAGATGGGCACGACCTGAATCCGATGCTGCAGGATATTGGCCTGATCTTCCATCCGCCGCTGCTCTATATGGGTTACGTCGGTTTTTCGGTGGCGTTTGCCTTCGCTATCGCCTCTCTGATGGCCGGACGACTGGATACCGCCTGGGCGCGCTGGTCACGTCCCTGGACGACTGCAGCCTGGGTCTTTCTGACCATTGGTATCGTCCTCGGCTCCGCGTGGGCCTATTACGAGCTGGGCTGGGGCGGCTGGTGGTTCTGGGATCCGGTTGAAAATGCGTCGTTTATGCCGTGGCTGGCAGGCACCGCCCTGATGCACTCGCTGGCGGTTACCGAAAAGCGTGGCACCTTTAAGGCCTGGACCGTGCTGCTGGCGATTACCGCGTTTTCGCTGAGCCTGCTGGGAACGTTCCTGGTGCGCTCCGGGGTGCTGGTGTCGGTGCATTCCTTCGCCTCCGATCCGGCGCGCGGGATGTTTATCCTCGCGTTCCTGGTGATTGTCATCGGCAGTTCGCTGCTGCTCTATGCGATCAAAGGCGGGCAGGTGCGTGGCCGGGTGCAGAATGAAACCTGGTCGCGCGAATCGTTTCTGCTGGGCAATAACGTGCTGCTGATTGCCGCGATGCTGGTCGTTCTGCTCGGCACGCTGTTGCCGCTGATTCACAAGCAACTGGGACTGGGCAGCATTTCGGTCGGCGAGCCATTCTTCAACACCATGTTCAGCTGGCTGATGGCGCCGTTTGCGCTGCTGATGGGGATCGGACCGCTGGTGCGCTGGCGTCGCGATGAACCGCAGAAGCTGGCTAAACGGCTGGCGTTGGCGTTAATAGTGACCCTGGCCTGTTCCGTCATCATTCCCTGGTGGCTGCAGGATCGCATTGAGGCGATGACCGTGCTTGGCCTGCTGATGTCACTCTGGATTATCGTGCTGACGCTGCTGGAGCTGCATGAACGCGCCACCCATCGTCATCCGTTCTTTGCCGGTTTACGTCACCTGTCACGCAGCCACTGGGGCATGGTGCTGGGCCATCTTGGCGTGGGTGTGACGGTGATTGGGATTGCGTTCAGCACGCAGTACAGCGTGGAACGGGATGTGCGGATGAAGGCGGGCGATAGCGTCGATATTCATCATTATCACTTTGTCTTCCGCGGCGTGCAGAATCTGCAGGGGCCAAACTACAGTGGCGGCATGGGCATCATCGATGTCACGCGCAACGGCAAACATGAAGCAACGCTGCAGGCGGAAAAACGCTTTTATACCGCTGCCCGCACCATGATGACTGAAGCGGCGATCGATGGCGGTTTCAGCCGCGATCTCTACGCGGCGCTGGGTGAAGAGCTGGAGGATGGCGGCTGGGCTGTGCGCATCTACTACAAACCCTTTGTCCGCTGGATCTGGTTCGGTGGCGCGCTGATGGCGCTGGGAGGGCTGTTCTGCCTGTTTGATCCCCGTTACCGTTCACGCAAAAAAGCGGAACCGGAGGCGCGGACATGAACAAGAGAATCCTGTTTATTCCTCTGATGCTGTTTCTGCTGCTGGCGGCAGCGTTACTGTGGCAGCTGACACGCAATGCCGATGGCGACGATCCGACCCGTCTCGAATCCGCGCTGATCGGCAAACCGGTGCCGCTGTTCCGACTGGAAGCTCTGGATCAGCCGGGCAAAATCTACGACCAGCGCGTCCTGACCGATGGCAAACCGATACTGCTGAACGTCTGGGCGACCTGGTGTCCGACCTGTCGCGCCGAGCATCAGTATCTGAATACGCTGGCGGAGCAGGGCATTCGCGTGGTCGGGCTGAACTACAAAGACGATCGTCAAAAAGCAGTGAACTGGCTGAACACACTGGGCAACCCGTACGCGCTGAGCCTTTATGATGGCAACGGCATGCTGGGACTGGATCTCGGCGTCTATGGCGCACCGGAAACTTTCCTGATCGACGGTAACGGGATCATCCGTTATCGCCATGCGGGCGATCTCAATGCGCGCGTCTGGGATCAGGAAGTGAAACCCTTATGGATCAAATACAGTGCGGAGGCGGGATCATGAGAACGCTGTTACTGCTCTGCGGTCTGCTGTTCAGCATCAATCTCTGGGCGACCATCGACACGCTGCAATTTGACTCGGTGGCGCAGGAAGAACAGTACCGTGACCTGACCGCTTCCCTGCGCTGTCCGAAATGTCAGAACAACAGCATCGCCGATTCAAACGCGATGATTGCCGCCGACATGCGGCTGAAAGTTTATCAGCTGATGAAGCAGGGTCAGAGTCGCCAGCAGATCATCGACTACATGGTGGCGCGCTACGGCAACTTCGTCAGCTATTCACCGCCGGTTACGCCCTCAACCGTGATTCTGTGGGCTGGCCCGGCGCTGTTTGCGCTGCTGGGTGGTGCGGTGATCATCCTGCGTAGCCGTCAGCGCAAAACCCGCAGTGTGCTGGATGAAGATGAGCAACAGCGTCTTAATGCGCTACTGAAGTCAGACAGGAAGCCGTAATGAGTGCATTTTGGATCACCCTCTTTATTTTATTGCTGGCAGCCTGCACGCTTTTCCTGGCGGCGGGCTGGCGGCAACGTCAGGCCAGCGCAGGCGATCGCGATCGCCTGAATCAGCGCTTCTACCATCAGCGGATAGATGAGCTGGCGCAGGATGAAGAGCAGGGCGTTGTTGCTGAGCGTCCGCTGATGGAGCGGGAATTACAGCAGACATTGCTGGCGGATATTCCACCGGCACAGACGATGCAGTCACACAGCAGCAGTCGCTGGATTTTGCTGCCAGGCCTGATTGTACTGATTGCGGTCTCGCTGGGGACTTATCTGAAAACCGGCGGCCTGGCACAGCTCACTGGCTGGATGCAGGTGCAGCACGCGTATCCTGAGCTGCGAGCCCGACTGATGGACCCCGGCGCTAAACCGCTGAGCATGGAAGAGCTGGCGCGTTTACAGCTCGGATTGCGTACCGCGTTGCAAACTGAACCGGATAATCTGGCCGACTGGACCATGCTGGGGCGGCTTGGTATGGTGCTGAATAATGCGGAGATCGCCAGCCAGGCGTTTGAGCATGCATTACAGCTGGCCCCCAACGATCTGGCGCTAAAGCAGGATTATGCTGAGGTTCTGACGCGATCTTCCGATCCGCAGGATAACCGTCAGGCGTCACTGCTGTTGCAGTCATTGCTTAAAACGGATCCGCAAAACCTGCGGACGCTGAGCTTGCTGGCGTTTAATGCCTACGGGCAGCAACAATATGATCAGGCTATCGACGCATGGCAGACCCTTTTAGCTCTGTTGCCTGTCGATGATAAGCGGCACGCGATGATCGCCCGCAGCATTGAGAAGGCCAGAAGTGAGGCGGGGCAGCAGAGTCGTCAGCTGGCGCTGACCGTGACGCTGGCACCTAAGGCAGAAAAAATGTTACCGCCGGACGGAGTGTTGTATATTTCGGTTTCTGACGGGGATTCACCGGTACCGGTGGCGGTTAAGCGGATGCCGCTTAGCCACTTCCCGCTGTCGCTGACGCTGGATGACAGCAACGCTATGATGCCGGATCGTTTGCTTTCGGTGCAGCATCAGGTAGAGGTTCGGGTGCGAATCTCCCGCGATGGTAGCGCCAATCCGCAGCCGGGTGACTGGATGGGTCTGAGCGCAGTGACACCCTGGGATGGGCATCAGCCGATCGCGGTAGAGATCAATAAGCAGCTTCCCTGAACGTGAAAATTGATAACGTTAATAACGATGCGTGCCATTGCCTGCTGCCTCTGGCACAAACTCAGCTATGCTCATCGGGTAAGCCGATTCGACACCGGGCTTTGACCTGAACGATGGGTAGACCTTTTTCATCCGCACAGGGAGATTGGAATGAATTATCGCCTGACCAGCCTGGCTGTAGCCAGCGTCCTTCTGGTAGGTTGTGCCAGTTCAAAGCCGGCGAATAGCGATCCTGCTCAGCGCAGCGATCCCTTCGAAGGCTTTAACCGCACGATGTTTAACTTTAACTACAACGTGCTGGATCCGTATGTATTGCGTCCGGTCGCTGTCGCCTGGCGCGATTATGTGCCGGTCCCGGCACGTACCGGCCTGAGCAATTTCCTTGGCAACCTGGAAGAGCCGGCCAGCATGGTCAACGCCATCCTGGTCGGTAACGGGCGTGACGCGGGTATTCACTTCACCCGTTTCTTCCTGAACAGCGTGCTGGGCCTGGGCGGTTTCATTGACGTTGCTGGTAAAGCGAACCCGGAACTGGCGCGTGAAGAGCCGCACCGTTTCGGTACCACGCTGGGTCACTATGGTGTCGGCTACGGCCCCTACGTTGAACTGCCTGCTTACGGTAGCTTCACGGTGCGTCAGGATGGCGGCGACTACGTCGATACGCTTTATCCGATCCTCGGCTGGCTGACCTGGCCGATGTCGATCGGTAAGTGGACGCTTGAAGGGATCGAGACCCGCGCGCAGCTGCTGGATTCAGATGCGATCCTGAAACAGCAGAGCGATCCGTATGCCTTTATCCGTAACGCCTACTTCCAGCGTCACGACTTCCTGGCACGTGGCGGTAAACTCAAGCCGGAAGACAATCCTAACGCAGCCGCGATTCAGGATGACCTGAAAGATATCGACGCGCAGTAAGTGCATGCTCTCTGAGCCAGCTCGCTGCCCACGGTCACGAAAAAGGGCGACTCACCAGAGTCGCCCTTTTTGATCCCGCCCGCCAGTCAGAACTTGTAGTTAAAGTTCGCGCCGTAGAGCCAGGCCTTACCTTCAGAGGTAAAGGTATAAGGACCTTCTTTCACCGTCACTTTCTGTCCGTGCATATAAGAGATGCCTAAATCAACCGAGGCATCATCGTTAAAGGCATAAGATGTACCGGCACTCAGCCATAAACGATCCTGGTCCGGAATAGAGATAGAACGCTTATCAGCCGGAACCGGGCTATCATCAAACGCAATGCCGGTACGGAACGTCCAGTTCTTGTCGTAGGAATAGGTCGTGCCCAGCGCAATGCGGTACGCATCGTGGAAGCTTTCATCTTTATAGAACAGCGTCTGACCGTTAGAGCCAGTGGCTTTCAGCTCCTGGAACTGACTCCAGCTGGTGTAAGCCATGCTGTAGTGAACCGCCCACTGCGGTGCCACTTTATGCCAGCCTGACACTTCCCACATCTCTGGCAGATTCAGGGTTAACGCGCCTGGAACGGTGGTGCCGTTGGTGCCAAAAGGGACACCTGACACTTGCGGGTTATTCACCGCATTAAGCCGGGAGGAGAGATTACTTTTGTAATCGCCATCAAAATCAACTTTCACTTCCGAACGATAGGTAAAGCCGAAGCGGTTATTTTCATCCACTTCATACAGGATACCGGCATTCCAGCCGTAGCCCCACTCATCGCCTTTCAGATGGGCAACCTGCGTATCAGCCGGAACGCCCAGCCTGGCGCCTGATTCACCGGCATAGCGTTCAAATTTAGCTTTGGCATAAACGGCATCAAAACCAACACCCACACTAAAATGTTCATTTAAGCGATAGGCGGTGCTGAGATTAAAATTACCGGTCATCAGGTCAGTTTTACCGCCGTAACCGCCTGCGGTGTAGCCATTATTAAACTCTGTTGCTAAGCCGTAGTTTGAGGTTGCAGATGCGCCAATCCACCACTGATCGTTGATGGGCTGGACATAATGAATATTGGGGACCCACTGATTAGGAGCAATATTATTGGCATCCAGGCTGCGGCCGCTGGGACTGCGACCACTGATATTCACATCCGGCGCAATATAGACGGCCCCAATAGAAAATTCCGGACGATCCATTAACGCCATTGTCGCCGGGTTACGACTGGCTGACGCCGCGGTATCACCCATTGCCCCTTCGCCTGAATATGCGCGACCTAAACCAATCGTAGAGAATTCATTTAACTGAAACCCAGCAGCGTAAACGTGGGAAGAGACAAGCGCCACTGCAGCCGCCACGGCTGACTTTGCAAACAGGTTTTTATGGTTCATGACCACAACCTCATGTGAATTATTATTTAACGCTAGAACGTCGCGTAACAAAGGACGGCGGATTGTAGGGACTGATGTAAAGCGCACATATCAGACCAGTGCGGAGAGTATAGGTCCGACCTGTGTGCATGTTGCAATATTGTTTTTAAAATATTTCAGATTTGATCGCTTAAAATTCGATCTGCATAACAAAACTGCCCTGATTCTGCACAGCATACCGATTCCAGTTTGTTCTGGATCAATTTTTATTGTGATATTCGTCACTTAGCAACAGGTGCGTGGCGCATCTTTCAGCGAGCAGGTAAGATTTCGTCCATAAAATCGCTCAACCTATGCAATTGCTGGTCTGGAGAATGAAATGACTGATGCCATTAAAAAATGCAGTGCGACTGAAACCGCAGCCTGTTGTTGTGTGGATGTCGGCACGGTAATGGATAACACCGATTGCACCGCCAGCTGGTCAGAATGGTTTGCTCAGCGTGCCGATGCGGAAGCGAAATTAGCACAACTGACCGAACGGGCCCGTCAGGTTGAATCTGAACCCTGTGTGATTGAATCGCGCTTCAGCGACGTGAACCAGGGTGTGCAGCTGGATATCGATTTCACTTTCAGCTGCCAGGCTGAAACCATGATTTTTCAGCTCGGTTTGCGTTAAGTCCCAAAGCGCCGCGTCAATGCGGCGTTTTTCATTTTCGTGTTTCCCTTCGCACTTTTTCCTTTCCGATATTGGCGGCTCACCCGCTTGTGGTTAACACTGATCAGGTCAGACCTCTTCAGGCAATGATGCCACAGTCCCAGCCACAGGTGAGAACAATGAGCAAAGCGCAGCCGCTGCTGACGCGTGATGGTGAACGCATCGCAATAACCCACGGGTTACGCACCCCTTTTTTGCGCCAGGCGACCGGCTTCCATGGCATTCCGGCCATTGAGTTAGGACGCATGGTGGTCAGCGAATTAATGGCGCGCAGTGAACTGCCAGCTGAGGTGATCGAACAATTGGTCTTTGGTCAGGTCGTGCAGATGCCGGAAGCGCCGAACATTGCGCGTGAAATTGTGTTGAGCAGCGGGCTGAGTGTGAATACCGACGCCTACAGTGTCAGCCATGCCTGCGCCACCAGTTTCCAGGCGGTAGCGAATGTGGCAGAAAGTCTGATGGCGGGCACTATTTCTGCGGGCATTGCCGGAGGCGCAGACTCCTCCTCGGTGCTGCCAATCGGCGTCAGCAAGACGCTGGCCCGCGCGCTGGTGGATCTCAACAAAGCCCGCAGCTTCGGGCAAAAACTGCAAATCCTGCGACGCCTGCGTCCGCGCGATCTGCTGCCGGTGCCGCCTGCGGTAGCGGAGTATTCAACCGGCCTGCGTATGGGCGACACAGCCGAACAGATGGCCAAGAGTCATGGTATCACCCGTGAGGCACAGGATGCGCTGGCGCTGCGCTCCCATCAGCATGCCGCCAGAGCCTGGCAATCCGGTGTACTCAATCAGGAAGTGATGGCAGCCTTTGTGCCGCCGTGGAAAAGTGCCATCGATCAGGACAATAACGTGCGTATGAACGCCAAAGCGGAGGATTACGCCCGACTACGTCCGGCATTTGATCGCCAGCACGGCAGCGTCACCGCGGCCAACAGCACACCACTCACCGATGGCGCGGCCGCCGTGATTCTGATGCGCGAAGGCCGCGCCCGTGAACTGGGCATCAGGCCGCTGGGCTATCTGCGCAGCTACGCCTTTACCGCCATTGGTGTGCAGCAGGATATGCTGCTGGGCCCGGCGTACGCTTCACCACTGGCACTGGATCGCGCTGGCATAACCCTGACCGATCTGACGCTAATCGATATGCATGAAGCGTTTGCTGCCCAGACGCTGAGCAATCTGCACATGTTTCGCGACGAGCGCTTTGCCCGTGAGGTGCTGAATCGTCCGCATGCGCTGGGCGAAGTTAACGAAGAGCGTTTTAACGTGCTGGGGGGATCGATCGCCTATGGTCATCCTTTTGCCGCCACGGGCGCGCGCATGATCACTCAGACGCTGAATGAATTACGTCGCCGGGGCGGCGGGTTAGGACTGGTCACCGCCTGTGCGGCAGGTGGTCTGGGTGCGGCAATGGTTCTGGAGGCCGAATAATGGAGCAGAATGCGTTTCATCTGAAGATGCGACTGGATCACGTCGGCATCATCACGATCGATGTCCCTGGCGAGAAGATGAACACCCTGAAAGCGGAGTTTGCCGGGCAGATCACCTCGATTATTGCGGAGGCGCGGCGCGATCCGCAGCTGGCGGGCCTGGTGTTGATCTCTGGCAAAGCGGACAACTTTATCGCGGGCGCGGATATCAGCATGATCGATCGCTGTAAAAGTGCGCAGGAAGCCGAAGCGCTGGCAAAGCAGGGCCAGGAAGTGATGGCTGTGATCGATGCGCTGCCTTTCCCGGTAGTCGCAGCCATCCACGGTGCCTGCCTCGGCGGCGGACTGGAGCTGGCGCTGGCCTGCGATGCGCGTATCTGCTCGCTGGATGATAAAACCCGTCTTGGCTTGCCAGAAGTGCAACTTGGTTTATTGCCAGGCTCCGGTGGCACTCAGCGGCTGCCACGCTTAATTGGTGTGCAGCAGGCGCTGCCGCTGATTCTGACCGGCAAAACGCTGCGGGCTAAACAGGCACGTAAGCTGGGTGTGGTCGATGACGCGGTGCCGCAGGCGATTCTGCTGGAGACGGCTATCGCGCGGGTGAAGAAGGGCAAGTTCAGTGGACGAACGCTGCCGCTGAGTGACCGTCTGCTACACGGTCCGGTGGGCCGTCAGGCACTGTTTGCGCTGGCGACCCGCCAGACAGCAGCCAAAACCCAGGGTAACTATCCGGCAGCAAATCGCATTATTGAAGTGGTGCGCATCGGACTGGAGCAGGGCAGCCGGGCCGGACATGACGCTGAAGCGCGTACCTTTGGTGAACTGGCGATGACGCCAGAATCCGTTGCGCTGCGCGGGATCTTTTTTGCTACCACGGCCATGAAAAAGGAGCGGGGCGGTGAAGCTGAACCTGCCACAATAAAGAGCGTCGCTATTCTCGGCGGTGGCCTGATGGGCGGCGGCATCGCCAGCGTCACCGCAATCAACGCGGGCTTGCCGGTGCGCATCAAAGATATCAGCCTGGAAGGGGTAAACCATGCGCTGAAAAGCAGCTGGGAACTGCTGAGCAAAAAGGTCAAACGACGTCAGCTGACTCCGGCACAGCGGCAGCAGCAGATGGCACGTATCACGGGCGGCACTGATTATCAGGGCTTCTCACAGCGCGATGTGGTGATTGAAGCCGTATTCGAAGATTTAGCGCTGAAGCAGCAGATGGTCAGCGAAGTGGAAGCACACTGTCAGCCGCACACGCTGTTTGCCTCGAACACCTCTTCATTGCCGATTGAGGAAATCGCCGCCAAAGCGCAGCGTCCGGAAAACGTCATCGGGCTGCACTATTTCAGTCCGGTCGATAAAATGCCGCTGGTGGAAGTGATTCCCCATATGAACACCTCCACCGCAACGGTGGTGACGGTTGTGGCGCTAGCGCGCAGCCAGGGCAAAACCCCGATTGTGGTGGCGGACAAGCCGGGTTTCTATGTTAACCGCATTCTGACGCCCTATATAAATGAAGCGATGCGTTGCCTGCTGGAAGGCGAGCCCATTGACCATATTGATCGGGCGCTGGTGAAGTTTGGTTTTCCGGTCGGCCCAATTCAACTGCTGGATGAGGTCGGCATCGACGTCGGCAGCAAAATCAGTCCCATCCTGCATCAGGCCTATGGCGAACGCTTTGCCGCGCCCGCTGCTTTTGATGCGGTGCTGAAAGATGGCCGCAAGGGACGTAAAAACAGCAAAGGCTTTTATCGCTATGACCAGCCGCGCTGGCAGCGTAAAAAACCGGACGCTTCGCTGTATACGTTGCTGAAAGTCTCGCCGCAGGCCAGGCAGAGTGAAGCTCAGATTGCTGAACGCTGCGTAATGATGATGC
The DNA here is from genome assembly GCF_058148845.1 of Pantoea sp. RCC30.1. NCBI lineage: Bacteria > Pseudomonadati > Pseudomonadota > Gammaproteobacteria > Enterobacterales > Erwiniaceae > Pantoea > Pantoea sp. RCC30.1. The sequence goes on from NZ_JBXUHX010000010.1 coordinate 11,570, forward strand.
TGAATGAGGCGGCCCGTTGTCTTGATGAGCAGGTGATTCGCTGCGCGCGCGATGGCGATATCGGTGCGGTGTTTGGCATCGGCTTTCCGCCATTTTTGGGCGGCCCGTTCCACTACATGGACAAACTGGGCGAGGCGGAAGTGGTCAACAGATTAACCCGGCTTGCACAGCAACATGGGGAACGTTTTACACCCTGTGAAGCGCTGATTGATGCGTCTACAAAATAGACGAAATTTTACATTTCTGTTGAAAGTGGAATAACCAATCCGATTCAGCGGCTTAGAAAAGCGCCGCCAGAGTGTGCGGCGCAGCATGATTCTGAGAAGTGCTTATTTAATAAACAACCGGTTGACTATACTAAAGCCATTAGGGTAAAACACAGCGTTCATTCGCAGAGTGAAGAGTCAGACGCTACGCGTCGGGCGATGTCGACAAACAACAGCGGTGCTTTATGCAAGTTTTTATCATGCGTCACGGCGATGCGGCTCTGGAAGCAGCCAGTGATTCAGTCAGGCCTTTGACCTTATGTGGCTGTAATGAATCACGTCAGATGGCCAACTGGCTTAACAGCCAGACGCCAGACATTGAGCGAGTTCTGGTGAGTCCCTATTTACGCGCGCAGCAAACGCTCGCAACCGTGCGTGAAGCCTTTCCCCTGCCGGAAGGCCAGGATGTACTGCCTGAATTAACGCCGGGCGGCGATCCGGAGATGGTCGGGTGCTATCTGCAGGCCCTGGCGAATGAAGGCGTGAAATCGGCGTTGGTGATCTCACATTTACCGCTGGTGGGGTATTTAGTCTCTGAACTGTGCCCGCAGGAAGCACCGCCAATGTTTGCCACTTCCGCTATTGCCTGCGTGGAATTCGATCCCGCGGCAAGTGCCGGTAAACTGCTATGGCAGGTCAGTCCCAAAAAACTGGCGAAAGCGATCTGACGTCTGTGGGCCGATCATTCCGGCCCTCTCCTAAGGCAATTCAGGCGGTTGCCACTCTTCAATCTCAATCAAAACTAACAGCGCGGCGTCACCGCCAAACATCTTCGGTGCCTGATGAAAAGCCATCACCCACGGGTGCTGGGCCAGCCACAGCGGCGTCTGCTGTTTCAGAATATGCTTTCCATGACCGGTCATGACGCTGGCGCAGAACAGATGTTCACGGCGGCAGGCGGCGATGAGCGCGCCCAGTTCCTGCTTGGCCTGCTGCTGCGTTAAGCCGTGCAGATCGAGAAAAATCTCGGGTGTATAGTCGCCACGACGTAATTTTTTCAGCTCAAAGTGGCTGACATCGGCACGCACGTAACGGGTGGCACCTTCCGTTGAGAGCAACGGCTGAAACTCATCCGAAAAGTAATGACTGTTGTCCGCCTGCTCTGAAAGCAGACGCTTTACCGGAATCTGGCGGGTTTTCACCGGCGCTTTGTGGACAAAGGTGTCCTGTTTCAACTGGCGTGTCCCCGTCATTAACTGGCGAAACAGCGCCTGATCATCCGGGCTTAGTGGTGTTTTTTTACTCATGGCAGGTCAGTCATATCAGAAAAGGCTGTCACACAGCAGAGCCGCTACCTTACCGCTAAGTGTCATTAAATGTCAGCTTTTTCACCTTGCTGCGCTGAATTCTCCCCGGCTTCATGGCACACTACTGGCCGATTTAGCAAAAGGCCTGCGGAGGGCTACGTGGACAAAATTTTCGTCGATGAGGCAGTGAACGAACTGCACACCATTCAGGACATGCTGCGCTGGGCGGTAAGCCGCTTTTCCGCTGCCGGAATCTGGTACGGACATGGCACAGACAATCCCTGGGACGAAGCCGTTCAACTGGTCCTGCCGTCACTCTGGCTGCCGCTGGATATTCCGGAAGATATGCGTAGTGCGCGCCTGACTGCCAGCGAACGTCTGCTGATCGTTGAGCGCGTTATCCGTCGCGTCAACGAGCGTATCCCGGTCGCGTATCTGACCAATAAAGCCTGGTTCTGCGGTCACGAATTTTTTGTTGATGAGCGCGTGCTGGTGCCGCGTTCACCGATTGGCGAACTGATTGAGAACCGCTTTGCCGGTCTGGTCAGCACGCCGCCCCGTCATATTCTGGATATGTGTACCGGCAGCGGCTGCATCGCGATTGCCTGCGCCTATGCTTTCCCGGAAGCGGAAGTGGATGCTGTCGATATCTCCACCGGTGCGCTGGCCGTCGCCGAGCAGAACATTGAAGAGCATGGCCTGATTCATCAGGTGACGCCGATTCGTGCCGACCTGTTCCGCGAACTGCCGCAGCTGAAATATGACCTGATCGTTACCAATCCGCCGTATGTTGATGCGGAAGATATGGATGACCTGCCGAACGAATATCGTCACGAACCAGAGCTTGGTCTGGCGGCAGGCAGTGATGGCCTGAAGCTGGTACGCCGCATTCTGGCCTGTGCACCGGACTATCTCAGCGAGCAGGGCGTGCTTGTCTGCGAAGTGGGTAACAGCATGGTGCACATGATTGAGCAGTATCCCGATGTGCCCTTTACCTGGCTGGAATTCGACAACGGCGGTGACGGCGTCTTTACGCTGACGCGCCAGCAGATTGTCGACGCACAACACCATTTCTCTTTTTACAAAGACTAAAAAAAGTGGGGCGCAGCATCGCCCGCGGAACCCTGAGAAGGAAACAGCATGGCCGGAAACAGCATCGGGCAATTTTTTCGAGTAACTACCTTTGGCGAGTCCCACGGTCTTGCGCTGGGCTGTATCGTTGACGGCGTGCCGCCTGGCATCCCGCTGACCGAAGCCGATATTCAGCACGACCTCGATCGCCGTCGTCCAGGCACATCGCGCTATACCACGCAGCGCCGCGAGCCGGATCAGGTGAAAATTTTGTCCGGTGTGTTTGAAGGTGTGACCACCGGCACCTCGATTGGCCTGCTGATTGAGAACACCGATCAGCGTTCGCAGGATTACGGCGCGATTAAAGATCTGTTCCGTCCGGGCCATGCTGATTACACCTACGAGCAGAAATATGGTCAGCGCGACTACCGTGGCGGTGGCCGCTCGTCGGCGCGCGAAACCGCGATGCGCGTGGCGGCGGGTGCCATCGCCAAGAAATACCTGCAGATGAAACACGGTGTGGTGGTGCGCGGCTATCTGTCACAGATTGGTGATATCGCCTGTGAGCTGAAAGACTGGAGCATCGTGGAAGAGAACCCGTTCTTCTGCCCGGATGCCGACAAACTGGAAGCGTTGGATGAACTGATGCGTGGCCTGAAAAAAGAGGGCGACTCCATTGGCGCTAAAGTTACGGTCATGGCAGAGAACGTGCCGCCAGGCCTGGGCGAGCCGGTCTTCGACCGACTGGATGCCGATCTGGCGCACGCGCTGATGAGTATCAATGCCGTTAAAGGCGTCGAAATCGGTGACGGCTTTGCGGTGGTGAACCAGCGCGGCAGTCAGCATCGCGATGAGATCCGCCACGATGGTTTCCAGAGCAACCACGCGGGCGGCATTCTGGGCGGCATCAGCAGCGGTCAGATCATCAGCGCCAATGTGGCGATGAAACCGACCTCCAGCATCACTGTGCCGGGTAAAACCATTACCCGCGACGGCGAAGAAGTAGAGATGATCACCAAAGGTCGTCACGATCCCTGCGTTGGGATCCGTGCCGTGCCGATCGCTGAGGCGATGATGGCGATCGTCCTGATGGATCATCTGCTGCGCCAGCGGGCGCAGAACGGTGACGTTAACAGCTCCGTGCCGCGCTGGTGATGGCATGAAGGCGCTCCTGCTTACCCTGAGTGCGCTGCTAATCAGCGCCTCCAGCCTGGCGGCGACGCCATGGCAAAGCATTCAGCATCCGATCAGCGGCGCACCGCAGTCCATTGGTGGCTTTGCCAACGGCTGTATTGTTGGCGCGCAGTCGCTGCCGCTGAATTCACCTTACTATCAGGTGATGCGTCAGGATCAACGGCGTTATTTTGGCCATCCCGATCTGATTCAGTTTATTCAGCGGCTCAGCACCCAGGTGCATAATCTGCAACTGGGTAATATGCTGATTGGCGACATGGGCATGGCAGCAGGCGGGCGTTTCAGCAGCGGTCATGCCAGTCATCAGACCGGGCTGGATGTGGATATCTGGCTGCAACTGCCAAAAACCCGCTGGAGTGCACAGCAATTGCTGAAGCCGCAGCCGCTGGATCTGGTCGGGCCGGGCGATAAAAATGTAATTGCGCGCCACTGGCAGCCGGAAATCGACAGCCTGATCAAACTGGCGGCGAAAGATGACGATGTTACGCGCATCTTCGTCAATCCGGCCATTAAAAAGCAACTTTGTGCCGATGCGGGTAACGATCGTGACTGGCTGCGTAAAGTACGCCCGTGGTTTGCTCATCGTGCCCATATGCATGTGCGGCTGCGCTGTCCGGCCGGCAGTATGGGTTGTGAAGATCAGCCCGCACCGCCTCCGGGCGATGGCTGTGGCGCAGAGCTGCAGAGCTGGTTCCTGCCGAAACAGCCGGGTTCTGGCGCGCCGGTGAAACGTGAGCCACCGCCGTTACCGCCTGCCTGTCAGGCCCTGCTGGATAAACATTTACTGTAAGGGATTCCATGGATTGGTTTGTGGTCAGCCCGCTGCTGGTCGGGCTGCTTTTTTTAATCGCCATGCTCGCCGGTTTTATTGATTCAATCGCGGGTGGCGGGGGATTACTTACGGTACCTTCGTTGCTGGCTGCGGGCCTCTCTCCGGCTCAGGCGCTGGCGACCAATAAACTGCAATCGGTCGGCGGATCGTTTTCCGCCAGTCTCTACTTTGTCCGGCGTGGTGCGGTTAACCTGAATGAACAGTGGCTGAACATCGCCATGACGCTGCTGGGGTCTGTGCTGGGCGCGATACTGATTCAGCGCCTGCAGGCGGATTTCCTGCGCCAGATGCTGCCGCTGTTTTTAATCGCTATTGGCTTGTGGTTCCTGCTGATGCCGCGCCTGGGTGAAGTTGATCAGGCGCGTCGCCTGCACGGCCTGGCCTACGCGCTGGTCGGCGGCGGGGCCGTGGGCTTCTACGACGGATTTTTCGGACCGGGCGCAGGCTCCTTTTATGCGCTGGCTTTCGTCACGCTCTGCGGCTACAACCTGGCCAAAGCGACCGCCCATGCCAAGGTGCTCAACTTCACCTCAAACCTTGGCAGCCTGCTGTTCTTTATCTTTGGCGGCAAAGTGGTGTGGGGAACCGGTCTGATCATGATGCTTGGCGCTTTCTGCGGCGCGCGTCTGGGCGCACGGCTGGTGCTGAGCCGCGGACAGAAACTGATCCGCCCGATGGTGGTGATTGTCTCTGCCGTCATGAGCATTAAATTACTGTGGGATAGCCACGGCAGCGAAGTTCTGGCCTGGCTGGCCACGCTGCATTCGTAACCTATTACGTGATACCGTCATGAACCCGACTCATCATTATGAACAGCTGATCACGCTGTTTGATCGCTGTTTCAGCGATGAATTTCAGACCCGTCTAATTAAAGGCGACGATGAACCGATCTATCTTCCTGCTGATGCCGGGTCGCCGTGGAACCGCGTGGTCTTTGCCCACGGCTTTTACGCCAGCGCTCTGCATGAGATCTCACACTGGTGCATCGCCGGTGAAGCCCGCCGCAAACTGGTCGATTTTGGCTACTGGTACTGTCCGGATGGCCGCGATGCGCTGACCCAGAGTCAGTTTGAAGCGGTGGAAGTAAAACCTCAGGCGCTGGAGTGGATGTTTTGTACGGCGGCAGGCTTTCCCTTCAACGTGAGTTGTGACAATCTCGACGGAGATTGTGAGCCGGATCGCATTGCATTCCAGCGTAAAGTGCATGCTCAGGTCATGAGCTATCTGACGTCGGGCATTCCCGACCGTCCCGCGCGTTTTATTACCGCTCTGGCGGAATTTTATGGCAGGCCTTCTTTAACCGCGTCGCAGTTTCCCTGGCCGGACGATCTGTGATGCAGGAAGGCATTATTAAAAGAGGAATTGAGATGATCGCAGAATTTGAAGCGCGTATTCTGGCCCTGATTGACGACATGGTCGAGCATGCCAGTGACGATGAGCTGTTCGCCAGCGGTTATCTGCGCGGGCATCTGACCCTGGCGGTCGCTGAAGTGGAGCAACTGGGCGAACATACGCCAGAAGCGCTACAGATTCAGGTGTCCCGCAGCCTGCAGAATGCCATTGCTGCCGGAGAACTCTCGCCGCGCGATCAGGCATTGGTGGTCGGGATGTGGGATAACCTGTTTGTTCAGGCACGCCAGCTCTCCGCATAACGGTACAGGGCGGCGTGCCGCCCGTAGCGTCTGCTAAACCGCTTTCCCCTTCAGTAATTTCCTCACCCAGTAACGATTCGGATTGAGCGCTGCCAGGGTACTGGCATCCAGAGGCTGCGGTTCACCCGCGAGCTGAGCAGCCAGCACTTCGGCCGCCAGCGGCGCACTGCACAGGCCGCGCGATCCCAGCGCCCCAAACAGATACAAGCCCGAAAGATCAGGTGCGTCAGCGATGTCATGACCTGCCGCCAGCTGAGCCGGTAAATCGGCGTACTGCCTAAGCGTAGCGTTATAATCCGGCACGCCGCCGACCATCGGCAGATGATCCCGGGTGGCACAGCGCACCCCCATTCTTGCCTCTCCGTCACTGACATCCACTATGGCTGCCCAGCCGCTGTCAGGCAGACACTGCACCAGGCGGCTGCGGTTCTCCTGCTGGTCCTCTTCCCGGTAATCTGTAGCGGTATCACCACGGTGATAGCTGGCGCCGATGCAATGGGTGCCAAACTGCGGGCTGACGGGCGTCAGATAGCCGTCGTAACAGAGCACGGTTTGCAGTGCGTTAAGGCCCGGCGTTGAGGGAACATGGCTCACCTGACCGGCCACCGGATAGGTCGGCAGCGGGGCGCTCTGCGCAAAGTCGGCAATGGCATGACCATTCGTAAGTACAACTGTTGCATGACGTACCGCCGGACGATCGCTGAACGTCAGCGTCCAGTGCTCTTCCTCGCGTGACAGCTCGCTTACGCGGTGCAGCCAGTGAATACGCAATCCCTGGGTTTCGCCATGCACCAGCATCGCGGTGGTCAGCTCTGCTGGTGAGAGCCAGCCACCCTGCGGGTAGAAAATGCCGCCACAGCCGTGTTCGACATTCGCCAGCTTCTCCGCTTCTGCCATATCGACGCCATGGGCGATGGATTCAGGCAGGTCCATCGCCAGCATCTGATCAATCTTCTTACGGCTTTTATCATCCCAGCCCAGTTGCAGCACACCGCTCCAGTGATGTTCATAGGTCAGGGTTAACTGATCGTAGAGTCGTCGGGCAAAGCCGAAGGCCGCGGGGAAAAAGGTGGCAAGCGCCGGATCATGCTGGTTGAGCAGTGGATAGAGCGCCCCCTGACGGTTGCCGGACGCGCCCAGCGCGGGCGCTTCATCGGCGCAGTAAAGCGTGACCCGCCAGCCGCGACGCAGCAGCGCCAGCGCCAGAGTGGCACTGGCGACACCGCCGCCAATCAGGGCAACGTCGCGCTGCTCCGCAGATTGGCGATGATACCAGGGCTGCATGCTGCGCAACTGGGGGGCATCCTGCAACGGCCCGCATAGCATTTCGCGCTTCGGGCCAAATCCTTTGCGGCGAGTGACCGCAAAGCCCGCCTGCTGCAGACCGCGCCGGACAATACCTGCGGCAGTAAAGGTCGCGAAAGTTCCCTGCGGGCGCGCCAGTTTTGCCATCATGCCGAACAGTTCCGGTGTCCACATATCCGGGTTCTTCGAGGGCGCGAAACCATCCAGGAACCAGGCATCCACCTGACGATTCAGGCTGTCATCCAGCTCTCCCATCAGCTGGTTAATATCGCCCAGCCACAGGTCGAGCGTGATCCGTCCGTCGTCAAACAGCAGTCGCTGACAGCCGGGCAGGGCAGCGGGCCACTGCGTCTGTAAGGCCTCCGCCCAGGGAGCCAGTTCAGGCCAGTGCTGCTGGGCCGCAGCCAGGTCATCACGGGTTAACGGAAATTTCTCAAAGCTGATGAAATGCAGACGTTTTAAAGTGGCATCAGGCTGTTCACGCTGAAACGTATCGAACGCCTGCCACAGCGTCAGGAAATTGAGGCCGGTGCCAAAACCGCTTTCCGCCACAACCAGAAGATCGCGCGGATGCTCCGCAAAACGCTGTGGGAAACCGTTGCCGCCAAGGAAGACATAGCGTGTCTCTTCCAGACCATTGTCATTAGAGAAATAGACGTCGCCAAACGCTCGGGAAACAGGTGTACCCTGTTCATTCCAGTTTAGCTGCGCATGTTCAACCGGTGTTAATTTCACGGTAAAGGCTCGTTTTTCAGGCAGTGGCGCGATTCTAGCGACCCACGTGACATGACGCAAATTTACAAAAGGAAATAGCTGATCGGACTTGTTCGGCGTACAAGTGTACGCTAGAGTGCATGCCAATTAAGAAGAAGTGGATGAGGAAGATTGAATGAAACGTGCTGTGATTACTGGCTTAGGGATCGTTTCCAGTATTGGTAATAACCAGCAAGAGGTGCTGTCATCTCTGCGTGAAGGACGCTCTGGCATCACCTTTTCTGAAGAGATGAAAGATTCCGGCATGCGTAGTCACGTCTGGGGTAACGTTAAATTAGATACCACCGGCCTCATCGATCGCAAAGTTGTGCGTTTTATGAGTGATGCGTCCATCTATGCTTATCTTTCCATGGAAGAAGCGATTAAAGATTCCGGCCTCACCACTGAAGCGTATCAGAGCAACCCACGTGTGGGTCTGATTGCAGGTTCAGGCGGCGGTTCTCCGCGTTTCCAGGTATTTGGTGCTGATGCAATGCGCAGCCCACGTGGCCTGAAAGCAGTTGGCCCTTACGTGGTCACCAAAGCGATGGCTTCTGGCGTTTCTGCCTGCCTCGCCACGCCATTCAAGATTCATGGCGTAAACTACTCGATCAGCTCCGCCTGTGCCACCTCGGCACACTGTATTGGTAACGCCGTTGAGCAGATTCAGCTCGGCAAGCAGGATATCGTTTTTGCGGGCGGCGGCGAAGAGTTGTGCTGGGAAATGGCCTGTGAGTTCGACGCCATGGGCGCGCTCTCTACCCGTTACAACGACACCCCGGAAAAAGCGTCACGCACTTATGACAATGAGCGCGACGGCTTTGTTATCGCTGGTGGCGGTGGCATGGTGGTGGTTGAAGAACTGGAGCATGCGCTTGCACGTGGTGCGCACATCTATGCCGAAATCGTCGGTTATGGTGCCACTTCAGACGGTGCAGACATGGTCGCTCCATCAGGTGAAGGCGCAGTGCGCTGCATGAAGATGGCGATGCACGGTGTCGATACACCAATCGACTATCTGAACAGCCACGGAACCTCTACCCCGGTGGGTGATGTTAAAGAGCTGGGTGCGATTCGTGAAGTGTTTGGCGATAACACGCCATACATCTCAGCCACCAAAGCGATGACTGGCCACTCGCTGGGTGCCGCTGGTGTGCAGGAAGCGATTTACTCGCTGCTGATGCTGGAGCATGGCTTTATCGCGCCAAGCATCAACATCACCTCGCTGGACGCCGCCGCAACCGGTATGAACATCGTCACTGCGCCGATGGAAAAAGAGCTGACCACCGTAATGTCTAACAGCTTTGGTTTCGGCGGCACCAACGCCACGCTGACCATGCGTAAATATCAGGCGTAATCGTTACGTCAGCACGCTTAAGGGCCGGCTTGCCGGCCCTTTTTGTTTTACAGCCATCTGCGTTACCTCATTTACCCCTCGGTATTAACCTTCCCGCTGCAGTAGCCGCAGCAACTTATCGCATCCCGCCACAATCTCGTCAGGTGTCAGCGCGGCAAAGCCCAGCATCCAGCCTTGCTGAGATTCTGGTCCGGCATAGAGCGGGCTGAGACGTGGCAAGAGCAGACCCTCTTGTGCCGCCAGCGCGGTTAAGCGTGCTTCATCCTTCTGCAATTTCACCGCCAGTTGTAATCCGCCGCCGCTGGCTATCGGCGTGATCCATGGCGAGAGCCGCTGCTCAATCTGCTCAAGCAACCGATCGCGACGGCTGTGATAGAGCTGACGCATCAGCTGCAGATGGCTGGCGAAATATCCCTGTTGCAGAAAGGCGGCAGTGACAGCCTGCGGCAGCAGGGCGCTGTGCCCATCCAGCACGCTGCGTGCCTGGCCTATGGGCGTAATGAGTGCGGGTGGCACCACCATCCAGGCCAGCCGCAGGGAGGGAAACAGCGACTTTGAGAAAGTGCCGAGTGTAATGACCCGCTGGTGGCGATCCAGCCCCTGCAGCGCAGGAATCGGACGCTCGTCGTAGTGAAATTCGCTGTCGTAATCGTCCTCGATCAGCCAGCTCTGGTTGCGCTGCGCCCAGTCGAGCCATGCCAGACGCCTCGGCAGGCTCAGCGTGACACCGGTAGGATAATGATGCGAGGGCGTCAGATACATGAGCTTTGCACTGCCGCTGGCAGGAAGCGCACCTTCGGCATCGACTGCAATCCCGCGCACCTGTGCGCCTGCAGTCAGAAAGGCATTATGCGCACCGGGATAGCCCGGCTCCTCCATCCAGACCTTATCACCCGGATCGACGAACATCATGGCAAGTAACTGCAGCGCCTGTTGCGAACTGGTCAGAATGATGACCTGCTCCGGCTGGCATAGGACGCCCCGGGATAGCGCCAGATAATCAGCGAGTGCGCTGCGTAACGGCAGGTAGCCACCGGGATCGCCATATCCCATTGCGCCGCTGCCCAGTGAACGCTGCACGCCGCTGCTCAGACGTCGCCAGGTGTCATGGGGAAAAGCGCGTAACTCCGGTGAACCGGCGGCGAACGCGTGAGGAAAAGGAGGATCCTGACAGCCACCGGTTGCCAGCACCTGCTGGCCCCGCAACGAGAAGCGGGCGGGCTGAGGCCGGGCCGGTAAGGTTGAGGGGCTGGCGGGGATGCTGATGGCGACAAAGGTACCGCGACCGGTCTCGCGTCGCAGATAGCCTTCACTCTCCAGCTGTCCGTAGGCTGCTTCCACTGTAACGCGTGACAGACGCAGATCCTGCGCAAGTTGTCGGCTGGACGGTAACTGCTGACCCGCGTGCAGATGGTGGCGGTTGATCGCCAGCCGCAGGGTAGAACAGAGCCGCTCACGCACGCCGCCGCTGGTCTGATGCTGGAAAAGCTGTAACAGCGGTGAAGACATAAGGGTCTTATACCTGGCGAAAAATGGGTATCAATCAGCAGTCCACTTTGCCGTAAACTGCGAACTCATCACAACAGGAGAATCGTTATGTCATCGGTTTTACGCATTCCAGCCGCCACACCGCAGCAAAGCCTCGACTATCTGCAGGCAAAACTCGCTTATTACACCGACGCCTGGGATCTGGCGGAAGACCTGGAGCAGCAGCTCGCGGCTATTGTGGTGATCGATGCGCGCGCGCCGGAGGCTTATCGCGCGGGGCATATCTGCGGCGCAATAAACTTCCCGCATCGTGAGATGGATGCCAGCACCACGGCCCCGCTTGACCGCAGCAAAGTGTATGTCACGTATTGTGACGGCATTGGCTGCAACGGCTCGACTAAAGCGGCCCTGAAGCTGGCATCGCTGGGGTTTCAGATGAAGGAATTAATTGGCGGGCTGGATTTCTGGAAGCGTGATGGTCATCCGCTGACCTGGGGTGATGCACCGGGCGAATGGCCAGTCGCCGCGCCCGTAGCATCCTGTGGCTGTTAACTCAGAGTACCAGCCAGAGTATAAGAGTGATGGCGACCAGTACGATAAAGAAGCCCAGCAGGGGACGCTGTGCCAGAGGCTGAATCGCGGGTGGCAGTGACGCCACGAATGGCGACCAGATCGGCTGCGGTTTGATCTCGCTGGGTGCCAGCGGCTGTTCGAGAATTTTTTCTGCCCGGTCAGCGCGACGGCTGAACAGGAAGTTCAGCAGATCCTGGGTCTGAGTCGCAGTAAGCACCGTCTGCGGCGTGGCCTGGAAACGCTGCTGGCTGTAATCCTCCAGCTGCTGCCGCTCCTGCTGATCAAGCGGCTGTTTCAGCGACGCTTCCAGCAAGTGCAGCGTCGGTGCGCTGTGCTGACTCAGCGTCTGGCGCACCTGCAGATACTGGGTCAGCAGCGGGAAGTGGCGTGACGGGATTGGATCGCCGCTGGTCAGATTCACCAGCTTCAGCGCCGCCGTCCACAGCTTACCGGTGGATTCGCCGGTCGCTGCGGCAAGACGGACCACCTGCTGATTCAGCGTATGGTGTTCGGCAGGCAGCAGTGTGCGATCGCTGACGCGGATCTGCTGAGGCTGGGGAATCGTCATCTGCCCGTTCTGCAGCATTGTCAGCACCTGACGCAGCTGATCCTGGCTCAGCGCGCTCAGGACTGTCTGCCCAAACTGCTGACGGATAAAATCGCTGACAGCCTGACGGTTATTGCCTTTCGGCAACAGCTCGGTGAGCTGGGTCATCAACTGACGCGTAGCATGCCCATTCTGTGTCTGTGTGAGGCGGTTATTAAGATACTGTTCCGCTGCCGGAAAATGGCGCGACTGCAACTCCGCTTCACTCTTTACGCCCACTTCATGGCGGACGCCCGCCCATAGCTCAGGTGCTTTAAGATTGCTGAGCGATGAGATGCGCACGATCAGACGTTCTAACGTTGTGCGCTGCGCAGGGGAGAGGGGCTGTTCACCGGCCACTGAACCGTGACGCGTGACGCCAGTTTGCGGATTGACAGATGAACGATCGCCGACCGGCACACCGGGGCCGCTGAGTGGTTGCATGGCGGATTCCTTGGGAAAACAGAACAGCGTGGGGTGCGCCGGAAAATGAATAGGTCATGATAGCAAAAGCCCCCGGGAAATCCCACGGGGGCGCACGCGTTTCGGCAGGAGAATTACGCTTCAGTGGCTAATGCCGCCCGCCCTTCTTCACTGCCCCTCCGCAACAGCATGATCATTTTCTACTGCCACTGCCACATTCCTCGGGGACCGCTGTTCAGGGCTGTGATTGACTCACCGCTTTACGCCGGGTTAAAGGCGTGCGTAGCCGCTGCGCCAGAATTACGCCGAACAGTGTCAGACCGCCGCCAATCCAGTGGTAACTGTGTAGTTGCTCATGCAGGAAAATCACCGCGATCACCGCGGTAAATACCGGGATCAGATTCATAAAGATACTGGTGGTGCTGGCACCCAGACGCTGCACACCATGGATCCACAGGAACGGCGCGATGATCGAAGCAAACAGACCGGCAAATGCCACCAGCGGCAGGTTGTGCCGGTTAAGCGCCACCTCGGGGGCCAGCAGAAAACCAGGCAATAGCAGCACGACACCGAATAAAATCTGCACATACAGGCTTTGCCAGATCGGCAGCGGCAGTGCCCAGCGCCGTGTCAGCACGCCATACAGTGAATAGGCGGCGGAGGCGGCCAGCATCAGCAGTTCACCTTTGCCCAGGCCATGATTCAGGAGTTGCATCACGTTGCCCTCACTGACCAGCCACACCAGACCGGTAAAGGAGATGATACTGCCGAGCAGGATGCCGAGCGTCGGCGTAATCCGCAGAATCACCACGCTCAGCAGCACGGTGAGCAGGGGGATGAGGGCGCCAATAATGCCCATAAAGAGTGCGCTGACACTTTGTGCTGCGTAGTAGGCGAGACTCTGATAGAGCACCATGCCGAGCAGGCCAAGGATTGCCAGCTGCCAGAGGTGCGGTTTAATAACCTGACGCGCGCGCCACACGCCGGGCAGCACAAAGGGTGTCAGCACCAGCAGCGCCAGCAGCCAGCGATAGAATGAGATCGCCGCCGGATCGATCGCACCCGCCGAGAGTTTGCTGACAATTGAGTTGATGGACCAAATAATTACCGCAAAGAGCGGGTACAGGAAAAACATGCTGACTCTCCACACGCCATAATGAGGCGCAGTGTACGCTTGTCCGGATTTATCCAGATAGTTAATATCGGACAAAATTAATGGTGGAGCGGACAGAATGACCCTGAAAGTGAGCTACCAGCCGCCCCTTGACGCGCCGCAGCTGCGCTACTTTATGCGTTACGAACAGGCCAATGCCCGCACCGAATATCTGCCGCATGCGCATGCCTGGGGCCAGCTGATTATGGTCAAAAGCCACGTACTGGAGATGCATGTCGAGGGTGAGCGATTGTTGACACCGGCAGATATTCCGGTCTGGATCCCACCAGGTCAGCTTCACAGCAGCTATAACCATCGTCAGGCACAGTTCCGTACCTTTAATCTGGCGGCTCCGTTATGCACCGACTTACCCCGGCGCGCCTGCCTGCTGCTGGTCGATACCATTGCACATGCCATTATGGATGAGTTTGCTGAGCAGCAAATCGAGCAACCCGAAACGGATGCGCAGTGGCGGCTGTGCGAGGTGCTGCGCGATCGCCTGCAGCTGGCGCAGGTGCAGGAAAGTTATCTGCCCACCTCAGAGGATAAATTTCTCGCGCCAGTGTTACATGCCCTGGAGGCGAATCCGGGCGATAACACCACGCTGGCGGGCTGGGCCGCGCGGGTCTTTACCACCGAACGGACGCTGGCGCGGCGCTGCCAGCAGCAGCTTCATATGACCTTTGGCGAGTGGCGGCAGCGGCTGCGGTTTCTGCGCGCCATTGTTCTGCTGGAGCAGGGAGAAAGTGTGCAGAGTATCGCCCATGAGCTGGGATACAGTTCCGCCTCGGCGCTGATTGTGATGTTCCAGCAACAGGCGGGAACGACGCCCGATCGCTACCGCGCGCGGTTAGGCTAACGCGTCGCTTTGTGCCAGAATCATTCCCTTATCTGCAACTGACAGGAAAGCCACAGTGAAAATTCTGGTCGATGAAAATATGCCTTATGCCCGTGAGTTATTCAGCCGTACCGGCGACGTTGTTGCGGTGCCGGGACGTCCGCTGCCGGTGGCTGAACTGGCCGATGCCGATGGCCTGATGGTGCGCTCAGTCACCCAGGTGAATGAGGCTCTGCTGGCTGAAAAACCGGTGAGGTTTGTCGGAACCGCCACGGCGGGCACCGATCATATCGACGAGAACTGGCTGCAGCAGGCGGGCATTGCGTTCTCTGCCGCACCGGGCTGTAACGCCATTGCGGTAGTGGAATATGTTTTCTCTGCGCTGCTGCTGCTGGCGGAACGCGATGGTTTTGAGCTGCGTGACCGTACTGTCGGCATCGTTGGCGTCGGTAACGTCGGCGGGCGACTGCAAAAGCGGCTGGAGGCCTGGGGCATTAAAACCCTGCTGTGCGATCCGCCGCGCGCCGATCGCGGTGACGAGGGGGATTTCCTGTCGCTGGAAGCGGTGGCCCAGCAGGCTGATATTCTGACGTTCCATACCCCGCTGTTTAAAGATGGCCCCTATAAAAGCTGGCATCTGGCGGATGCGGCGCTGCTGATGGCGCTGAAGCCCAATACTATTCTGATTAACGCCTGTCGCGGCCCGGTGGTTGACAATAGCGCGCTGCTTGAAGTGCTGAAAATGCGCCACGATCTCAGCGTCGTGCTGGATGTCTGGGAGCCTGAGCCGGATCTCTCGCTGGCGCTACTCGATAAGGTCGACATCGCCACGCCACACATCGCGGGCTATACCCTGGAAGGCAAAGCACGCGGTACCACTCAGGTATTTGAAGCCTGGTGCGACTTTATTGGTCAGCCGCAGCAGGTGCCGCTCAACACTTTACTGCCGGAGCCGGAATTCAGTGAAATCACCCTGAATGGCCCGCTGGATCAGCCAACGCTGAAACGCCTGGCGCATCTGGTGTATGATGTGCGCCGCGATGATGCCCCCCTGCGTAAAGTGGCGGCGAAACCCGGCGAATTTGATCGCCTGCGTAAGCAGTATCTGGAGCGCCGCGAATGGTCGTCGCTGCAGGTGAACTGTGATGACGCCACAACGGCTGAGATGCTGAACCAGCTGGGCTTTAACGCAACAACCTCCCCGAAATAACGGGCGCTGCAGGTCAGTCGTCCCGGCGCGGTTTCCCGCACTGAATCAGTCAGTGAACGGAAGGCACGTGCTGCTGGCATGTCTGCATGACGGCGGGTTCTGGGGGGATATACCCATTGGATTTCGGGTTGCATTGAGGCGGCAAGAGAACGAATCCCGATGAGCTTACTCAGGTAAGTGATTCGGGTGAGTGAACGCAGCCAACAAAGATGCAACGTGAAAGACGACGGGGATAAATCTGAATCCCTGGGCGGTGAATATCACCGCCTTCTGTTTTTATGTCATTGTCTGGAGTAAACCAACATGTCTGACGGCTGGAATATTGCGCTACTTGGCGCGACAGGCGCAGTAGGGAACGCTGTACTGGAATTGCTGGCGGAACGCCAGTTCCCGGTTGGTGAATTATATTTGCTGGCCAGCGAAAACAGCGCGGGCGAAATTAAGCGTTACGAGGGCCGCTCAGTGCGGGTCGAAAATGCAGAGACGTTCGACTGGTCACAGGCGCAGCTGGCCTTTTTCGTGGCGGGACGTGATGCTTCGGCGCGCTTTGCCGATGAAGCGGCCAACGCTGGTTGTCTGGTGATCGACAGCAGCGAGCTGTTTGCGCTGGAACCTGATGTGCCGCTGGTCGTGCCGGATGTGAATCCGCAGGTGCTGGCTGATTATCGTAATCGCAACATCATCAGCGTGGCAGATAATCTGGTGAGTCAGCTGCTGACCGCGATTAAACCGCTGGTAGATGCAGCCGGACTGAGCCGTTTACATGTGACTAACCTGATCTCGGTCTCCAGCTACGGCAAAGTGGCGGTAGATGCGCTGGCCGGGGAAAGTGCCCGTCTGCTGAATGGTATCCCGGCCGATGAACATCACTTTGGTCGTCAGCTGGCGTTTAACCTGATGCCCCAACAGGCCGATGCAGAAGGCAGCGTGGAAAGCGAACGCCGTCTGATTGATCAGGTGCGTAAGGTATTGCAGGACGAAGGCTTACCGATTGCGGTCAGCAGCGTACAGGCGCCGGTGTTCTATGGTAATGCGCAGATTGTGCATATCGAAAACCTGCGCCCGCTCTCTGCAGAAGAAGCGCGCGCCGAGCTGGCGCTGGCGTCAGATATTCGTCTGAGCGAAGAGGATGAAGTGCCGACGCCGGTTACGGATGCCTCAGGCAACGGCGAACTGAGCATCGGCGCGGTACGCAACGACTACGGTATTCCGGAGTTGCTGCAGTTCTGGTCAGTGGCGGACAACATTCGTTTTGGCGGCGCGCTGATGGCGGTGAAAACCGCTGAGAAACTGGTTCAGGAGTATCTGTAACCATGTCCGATGGTCAGACGCAAAAACTGGCGCTCGGCATCGAGTATGACGGCAGCCGTTACTACGGCTGGCAGCGTCAGAACGAAGTCCGCAGCGTGCAGGAGAAGGTAGAGCGCGCGCTGTCTAAAGTCGCCGATCACCCGGTCAGCATTTTTTGTGCCGGCCGGACTGATGCGGGCGTTCACGGAACGGGGCAGGTGGTCCATTTCGAGACCACATCGCAGCGGCCTGATGGTGCCTGGACGCTGGGCGTCAACGCCAATCTGCCGCCGGATATTGCAGTGCGCTGGGTGAAAGCGGTGCCGGATGAATTTCATGCCCGCTTCAGCGCCACGGCCCGACGCTATCGCTACCTGATCTACAATCAGCGTCTGCGTCCGGCGGTGCTGGCGCAGGGCGTCACGCACTTCTACCATCCTCTGGATGCGGAGAAGATGCAGCGCGCCGGGCAATGTTTGTTAGGCGAGAATGATTTCACCTCATTCCGCGCGGTGCAGTGCCAGTCACGGACACCGTGGCGCAACGTGATTCACCTCAACGTGACGCGTCAGGGCTCTTACGTGATTGTGGATATCAAAGCCAACGCCTTTGTGCATCACATGGTGCGCAATATCGTGGGCAGCCTGATGGAGATAGGCTGCGGCAATAAGCCGGAGTCATGGATGGCAACGCTGCTGGCGGCGAAGGATCGGACATTAGCCGCAGCCACAGCCCGGGCAGAGGGGTTGTATCTGGTGGCGGTGGATTACCCATCCCACTTTGCGTTACCACAGCCGTCGATGGGACCGTTGTTCCTCGCGGATTAATTCACTTTCAGGACTTAAAAGGGCGCGCTATGGAGTTTCTCCATTTTCTGGTCGATTTTATTCTGCACATCGATGTGCATCTGGCCGAACTGGTTGCACAGTACGGTATCTGGATTTACGCTATTTTGTTCCTGATTTTGTTCTGTGAAACCGGACTGGTGGTGACGCCATTCCTGCCGGGTGATTCGCTGCTGTTTGTGGCGGGCGCTCTGGCCGCGCTGCCGGGTAACGATCTCAATGTGCACATTATGGCGGCATTGTTAGTGGTAGCGGCGGTTCTGGGCGATGCGGTGAACTATACCATTGGCCGCTTGTTTGGCGAACGGTTGTTCAGTAATCCGAACTCGAAGATTTTCCGTCGCAGCCATCTGGATAAAACCCATGCGTTTTATGCTCGTCACGGCGGAAAAACCATTATTCTGGCGCGCTTTGTGCCGATCGTCCGGACGTTCGCACCGTTTGTTGCCGGTATGGGCCATATGTCCTATCGCCACTTTGCGCTGTTCAACGTGACGGGTGCGCTGTTGTGGGTTCTGCTGTTCTCCTATGCCGGCTACCTGTTTGGCGATCTGCCGGTGGTGCAGGAAAACCTGAAACTGCTGATCGTTGGCATTATCCTGGTCTCGATTCTGCCAGGCGTGATTGAAGTCTGGCGTCATCGCCGTCAGGCTAAGCAGCAGAAGCTGCCGTAAGACTTCGCTCAGGGGTAAGACCAGATTTTTATCCACAGTCTGAACCGGTTGTGGTTTAATGAGCGACATTTACCGTCTGCTGAAGCGGTTTTCAGCAGTATCAAGACGACTGGACCAGGTCAGTTTTAAACAGAAAGGTCATCAATGAGCTGGATTGAACGCATTCTTAATAAAAGCACCGGAACGCCTGTGCGCAAAGCCAGTATTCCGGAAGGGGTCTGGACCAAGTGTGACAGTTGTGGCCAGGTTCTCTACCGCGCCGAGCTGGAGCGTAACCTTGAGGTCTGTCCGAAGTGTGACCATCACATGCGTATGCATGCCCGTGAGCGCCTCGGCAGTGTCATGGATCAGGGCACCATGGTTGAGCTGGGCAGTGAACTTGAACCTAAAGATTTGCTCAAGTTCCGTGACTCCAAAAAGTATAAAGACCGTCTGGTAGCGGCCCAGAAAGATACCGGCGAGAAAGATGCGCTGGTCGTCATGAAAGGTCAGCTGCACGGCATGCCGGTTGTTGCGGCCGCCTTTGAATTTGCCTTTATGGGCGGTTCAATGGGTTCTGTGGTCGGTGCGCGCTTTGTGCGTGCGGTTGAGCAGGCGTTAGAAGATAACTGCCCGCTGATCTGCTTCTCCGCCAGTGGTGGTGCCCGTATGCAGGAAGCGCTGCAGTCGCTGATGCAGATGGCGAAAACCAGTGCGGCTCTGGCCAAAATGCGCGAGCGCGGTCTTCCGTATATTTCCGTGCTGACTGACCCGACCATGGGTGGCGTTTCGGCCAGTTTTGCGATGCTGGGTGACCTCAATATTGCGGAACCTAAAGCGCTGATCGGCTTTGCCGGCCCCCGCGTGATTGAGCAGACCGTGCGTGAAAAACTGCCGCCGGGCTTCCAGCGCAGTGAGTTCCTGATTGAGAAGGGCGCGATTGATATGATCATTCGTCGTCCGGAAATGCGCTACAAACTGGCAAGCCTGCTGGCAAAAATGATGAACCTGCCGGCACCGCTGCATGACGGTGAACAGTCCGCTCCTGCGACGACTGAATCGGAAAGCAACGAGGCCTGACAGGAGATAGAGAGGCGCGCCCGCCGCGCCTCTTACCAATGCACCGTATACCGCAGCACCAGTCTGCCAGGTATAAATAAGCAAAACGGGACATATGGACAATCTTCACCTTCCTCAAGCCACGTCGCCTTTGGCCACGTGGCTTTATTATCTTGAGCACCTGCATACTCAGGCCATCGAACTGGGTCTGGACCGTATTCGTCAGGTAGCGCTTCGTCTCGACCTGCTGAAACCCGCTCCCTTTGTCTTTACCGTGGCCGGTACCAACGGCAAAGGCACGACCTGTCGCACTCTGGAAACGCTGCTGATCGCTGCGGGTTACCGCGTTGGCGTCTACAGTTCGCCACATCTGGTGCGCTACACCGAGCGTGTTCGGGTTCAGGGAGAGGAGCTGAGGGACGCGCAGCACTGCGCCAGCTTTGCGGAGATTGAAGCCGGACGTGCCGAAATTTCGCTGACCTATTTTGAATTTGGCACGCTCTCCGCGCTTAATCTGTTCCGCCAGGCGCAGCTGGATGTCGTGATCCTGGAAGTCGGCCTCGGCGGACGACTGGATGCCACCAACATTGTGGATGCCGATGTCGCCGTAGTCACCAGCATTGCACTGGATCACACCGACTGGCTGGGTCCGGATCGCGAAAGCATCGGGCGTGAGAAAGCGGGTGTCTTTCGGGCGGGGAAACCGGCGGTAGTCGGTGAACCCGATATGCCACACAGCATCGCTGTGGTCGCGCAGGAAAAAGGCGCTCAGCTGTTACAGCGCAACCGCGACTGGTCCTGGCATGCGCAGGCTGAAAGCTGGTCGCTGCGTGATGCGCAGGGCGAGCTGAACGATCTGCCGCTGCCACAGGTGCCGCTGCCTAACGCGGCGACCGCGCTGGTGGCGCTGCGTGTCTCAGGACTGGAGGTCAGTGAGGCGCAGATTCGCGCGAGCCTGCCGCTGGCGATGCTGCCAGGGCGTTTTCAGACTATCAGCGAATCACCGCGCGTAATTCTGGATGTCGCCCATAATCCGCATGCTGCAACCTATCTGGCGTCGCGGCTGGCGGCTCTGCCGAAACACGGCAAAGTGCATGCCGTCGTGGGCATGCTGCATGATAAAGATATTCCCGGTACGCTGGCGGCGCTGGCACCCATGGTTGATGCCTGGTACTGCGCTCCGCTTGACGGTCCGCGCGGCGCCAGTGCTGAGCAACTGCTGGACTGCCTGTCGCAGGGCGAAGCCTTTAGCTCGGTTGATCTCGCCTGGCAGCAGGCACGCCAGCGGGCCGCGCCGCAGGACACTGTGCTGGTCTGTGGTTCATTCCACACCGTTGCACAGGTCATGGAATCGATTGAAACGGAGAAAGGACGTGGCAAGTAAGTTTCAGAACCGTTTAGTCGGCACCGTTATTCTGGTCGCCGTTGGCGTGATTGTGCTGCCAGGGCTGCTGGATGGTCAAAAAAAGCATTATAAAGAGGAGTTCGCCGCCATTCCGCTGGTGCCGAAACCTGACGATCAGCAGGACAGCGAAATGGTGCCGCCGGTAACCCAGTCGCTGCCGGCTCAGCCGCCGGAAGGCGCGGGCAATGCGGTCAGCAGCAGTAATGGCAATGGCAAAACCAACGCCACGGCAGAGCAGGGGCGGACTCAGCCGGACGAAGAGAGCGATCCGGTGGTCGTCTCGCCGCCGCCGGTTCATCAATCTGTGCCTGCCCAGACGGTGACGAAGCCGAAAGCGGCAGAGCAGCAGAAACCTAAAGTCACTGAGCAGCCTAAGCAGAAGCCGGTCGAACAGCAGAAGCCAAAAGCTGTGGAACAGCCTAAACCGAAGCCGGCTGAACCGCCTAAAGCGGTCGAACAACCGAAGCAGGAAGAGGCGCCGAAAGCAGCAGAGACGACAGCACCGGCAGGTCAGGCTTATGTGGTGCAGTTAGGAGCGCTGAAAAACGCCAGCAAAGTGAATGAGATTGTCGCGCAGTTGCGACTGTCGGGCTATCGCGCCTTTACCGTGCCTTCAACGCCGGTACAGGGTCAGATCACCCGCATTTACGTCGGGCCGGATGCGTCGAAAGCCAAAATGCAGAGCGCAGTTGGCGAGCTGAAAAGCATCTCAGGATTGGGCGGTGTCGTGAAACCGTACAGCGCCCGCTAAAGCCAGCGATTGACGCTGCCGATAGCAGTAACAGGCAGCGTCTTTTGCCCGGCATACAGGGCGTGGTGTAGCGTCAAATAGTGAAGATTTTCAACGGCCTGTCCGGCTGAAAATCACCCGGGCGATTGAGGTTTTTTTCATCGCCTTTTTTATGGATGCAGAAAAAGAAAACCGCTACGCAAACGTTTTCTTTTTCTGTTAGAATGCGCCCCGAACTGGATGCAGGGGTGCAATTGCACTGGCGCTGGAAGAGTTCATGATCTGGATTGATTACGTCATTATTGCGGTAGTTGGTTTTTCGGCTCTGGTCAGCCTCGTCCGTGGGTTTGTCCGGGAAGCCTTATCTCTCGTTACCTGGGGATGCGCGTTTTTTGTCGCCAGTCATTACTACGCCTACCTTGCAGTCTGGTTTACAGGTTTTGATGACGAACTGGTTCGTAACGGTATCGCCATTGGTGTGCTGTTTGTGGCTACTCTGATTGTGGGGGCCATCGTGAACTACGTGATCGGCACGCTGGTTGAGAAAACCGGCCTGTCGGGAACCGACCGGGTGTTGGGAGTCTGTTTCGGGGCGTTGCGTGGGGTGCTGATTGTAGCCGCCTTGCTGTTTTTCCTTGATACATTCACTGGCTTTTCCAAAAGTCCGGACTGGCAACAGTCTCAACTCATTCCCGAGTTCAGTTATATCATCAGGTGGTTTTTTGATTACCTGAAAAGCACGTCGAGTTTTTTACCCCGGTGATGTGACCGGGAGTGCGGCTTAATGAGGAAATGACAACATGTGCGGTATTGTCGGTATCACCGGTTTCATGCCGGTCAACCAGTCGATCTATGACGCGTTAACGGTGCTCCAGCACCGCGGGCAGGATGCCGCAGGCATTTGTACAATCGATGCGCTGAAATGTTTTCGCCTGCGAAAGGCAAACGGCCTGGTCAGCGACGTTTTCGAAGCACGCCACATGCAGCGTCTGCAGGGCAATATGGGGATTGGCCATGCGCGTTATCCAACCGCGGGAAGCTCCAGTGCCTCTGAAGCGCAGCCCTTCTATGTAAACTCCCCGTACGGCATCACCCTGGCGCACAACGGTAACCTGACCAACGCCCACGTGCTGCGTAAGCACCTGTTTGAAAAGGGCCGCCGTCACGTTAACACCACCTCAGACTCTGAAATCCTGCTGAACATCTTTGCGCAGGAGTTAGATCGTTTTCAAAACGATCCGCTGCAAGCCGACAACATTTTCGCTGCGGTGGCTGCCGTGCATCAGCAGGTACGCGGCGCCTACGCCGTAGTGGCGATGATTATCGGCCACGGCATGGTTGCCTTCCGTGATCCCAACGGTATCCGTCCGCTGGTGCTGGGCAAGCGCGTTATCGCTGATGGTCGCACCGAATATATGGTCGCCTCCGAGAGCGTGGCGCTGGATACGCTGGGCTTTGAGTTCATCCGTGACGTCGCACCGGGTGAAGCGGTTTATGTTACTGAAGCGGGCCAGTTGTCTACCCGCCAGTGTGCTGAAAACCCGAAAAGCAATCCGTGCCTGTTCGAGTATGTCTATTTTGCTCGTCCTGACTCCTTCCTGGACAAAATCTCCGTCTACAGCGCCCGTGTCCGTATGGGTACCAAGCTGGGCGCGAAAATTGCCCGCGAGTGGGAAGATCTGGAAATCGACGTCGTGATTCCGATTCCTGAAACCTCAACCGATATCGCGCTGGAAATCGCCCGTATTCTTGACAAGCCTTATCGTCAGGGCTTCGTGAAAAATCGTTACGTTGGCCGTACTTTTATCATGCCGGGACAGCAGTTACGTCGCAGCGCGGTACGCCGCAAGCTCAACGCTAACCGCGCTGAATTCCGTGATAAAAACGTCCTGCTGGTGGATGACTCCATCGTGCGTGGCACCACCTCAGAGCAGATCATTGAGATGGCGCGTGAAGCGGGCGCAAAACGGGTTTATCTGGCTTCTGCTGCACCGGAAATTCGTTTCCCGAACGTCTACGGCATCGATATGCCAAGCGCCACGGAACTGATTGCGCACGGCCGCGAAGTGGAAGAAATTCGCCAGCTGATTAAAGCCGATGCGTTGATTTTCCAGGACCTGGACGATCTGATCGAAGCAGTGCGTGAAGAGAATCCGGACATTGCCCAGTTCGAATGTTCGGTATTCAACGGTATTTACGTGACGAAAGATGTCGATCAGCAGTATCTGGAGTATCTGGAATCGCTGCGTAACGATGACGCCAAAGCGCTTCAGCGCCAGAACGAAGTCGAAAACCTTGAGCTGCACAACGAGGGCTGATAACCCTGGCAGGCGGGCAGCATAAAGCAGGGCGGGAGCAATCCCGCCCTGTTTGTTTTCAGAAACCCGCTGGCCGCGTATGATGGCGCATTGGCTGACATAAGGTTGGAATATGAAACGACTCATCATTGGCATCTCTGGCGCAAGCGGGGTGATCTATGGCGTGCGCATGCTGCAGGTATTGCAGCAGGTGGAAGAAGTAGAAACGCATCTGGTCATGAGCCAGGCGGCGCGTCAGACGCTGGGTCTGGAGAGCGATTATTCGCTGCGTGATGTGCAGGCGCTGGCCGATGTGGTGCATGACGTGCGCGATATTGCAGCAAATATCTCGTCGGGTTCGTTTAAAACGCTGGGCATGGCGATTTTACCCTGCTCAATGAAAACGCTTTCAGGCATCGTTCACAGTTACAGCGACTCGTTGCTGACCCGTGCGGCTGACGTCGTGTTAAAAGAGCAGCGTAAGCTGGTGTTGTGTGTACGTGAAACCCCGCTGCACGTTGGCCACCTGCGAATGATGACTACCGCCGCCGAACTGGGTGCGATTATCATGCCGCCTGTGCCGGCTTTTTATCATCGGCCTGAAACTATCGATCAGCTAATCGACCAGACCGTCAACCGGGTTATCGACCAGTTTGATATCGAATTACCGGAAGATCTCTTCGCGCGCTGGCAGGGTGCATAAAGTTCCGCTGGCGCACTTATTTAGTGCATAAGCGCGCCTCGGATCACTCTTCGTGCATTTGGTGCACCAAAAGTTAACAACGTCGCTTTTTCTCTTTCACCACACTGCTATATTCCCCTCACAAATACAGCGTTTTCGCCTGTCTGACATCACGCTAACTGCGTGGATAACTTGCAGATCTGGCATGAAACATGCAAATTACTTTGCGCAAACACATCACGAACCACATAACAAAAAGCACTTCACTTGAGGGTAATCTATGAAAAAGCGTGTTCTGGCTCTTTCCCTGATGCTGGGTTTATCCAGTGCTGCCAGCGTCTTCGCGGCAGTTCCGGGTTCAATCCGCATCGGCACAGATCCAACTTACCCACCGTTTGAGTCGAAAGACGCGCAAGGCAAGTTAGTGGGCTTCGATATCGACCTCGCTAACGAAATCTGTAAACGTATTCATACCCAATGTACCTATGTTGAAAGCGACTTCGATGCGCTGATCCCCTCGCTGAAAGCGAAGAAAATTGATGCCATCATCTCCTCACTTTCCATCACAGCAAAACGTCAGGAAGAGATCGCCTTCTCGGAAAAACTCTACGCCGCTAACGCGCGTTTAGTCGCACCGAAAGGATCGAAAATTCAGCCGACTATCGAGTCACTGAAAGGTAAAAATATCGGTCTGCTACAGGGCACGACGCAGGAAACTTATGCCAATCAGAACTGGCGGCCAAAAGGGGTCAACGTCACACCTTATGCTAACCAGGATCTGGTCTATCAGGACCTGAATGCCGGTCGTATTGACGCGGCTTTCCAGGATGAAGTGCAGGCCAGTGAAGGTTTCCTGAAGCAGCCAGTCGGTAAAAACTACGCTTTCGCGGGTCCTTCGGTGAAAGATGATAAGATCTTTGGCGTCGGTACCGGTATGGGACTGCGTAAAGATGACAGCGAACTGAAAGCCGCCATCGACAAAGCCTTTGCTGACATACGTAAAGATGGCACCTACGATAAGATTGCGAAGAAATACTTCGATTTCAATGTATACGGCGATTAACCATCCTGTCGCTTTACCCTCTTTGCATCCTGCCATTTTGCCGGGGCTGAGCCGGTTCTGCCAGGTGCTGAACCTGGTCCTGGCCCGCTAATGGCGGATGGCATCTGTAACGGAGAGGTAAAGCTAAACTGCCCGTCTCGCTGGCGGGCAGCGTTTCGTTTTCACCCCACGACAGGACCCTCTCGATGCTGTATGGCTATTCTGATGTAATTCTTCGGGGCACGCTGGTGACGCTGGAGCTTGCGCTCACCTCCGTCGTGCTGGCAGTTCTGCTGGGCCTGATTGGCGCAGGCGCGAAACTGTCGCGCAGCCGGCCGCTAGCGATGATTTTTGAAGGCTACACCACGCTGATTCGTGGCGTGCCAGACCTCGTACTGATGCTGCTGATTTTCTACGGTCTGCAGATTGTCCTCAACCAGATAACCGATGCGCTGGGCATGGCGCAGTTTGATATCGACCCGATGGTTGCCGGTATCATCACGCTCGGCTTTATTTATGGTGCCTACTTCACCGAAACGTTCCGCGGCGCTTTTATGGCCGTCCCTCAGGGGCAGATTGAAGCAGCCACCGCGTTTGGCTTTACCGGCGCGCAGGTGTTCCGCCGTATTCTGTTTCCGGCCATGATGCGCTATGCGCTACCGGGTATCGGCAACAACTGGCAGGTGATTCTGAAAGCCACCGCACTGGTCTCGCTGCTGGGGCTGGAAGATGTGGTGAAGGCCACACAGCTGGCGGGAAAAAGTACCTGGCAGCCGTTCTACTTTGCCATTGTGGCCGGTGTGATTTATCTGGTGTTCACCACGCTGTCGAATGGCGTGCTGTGGTGGCTCAACCGTCGCTATACGGTCGGTGTGAAGAGGGCGAGTTATGATTGAGATTATTCAGGAATACTGGAAATCGCTGCTCTGGACTGACGGATATCGTTTTACCGGTGTGGCTATCACCCTGTGGCTGCTGATCCTCTCGGTGACTGTTGGCGGCTGCCTGGCGATCCTGCTGGCGATAGCGCGGGTTTCGCCTAACCGGTTTATCAGTTTTCCGGTCTGGCTCTTTACCTACGTGTTTCGTGGCACGCCGCTCTATGTGCAGCTGCTGGTGTTCTACTCCGGCATGTACACGCTGGAAATTGTGAAAGGTACAGAACTGCTGAATGCGTTTTTCCGCAGTGGTCTGAACTGTACGCTGCTCGCCTTCACCCTCAACACCTGTGCCTACACCACGGAAATCTTTGCGGGTGCGATCCGCTCTGTGCCACACGGTGAAATTGAGGCAGCACGGGCTTATGGCTTCTCAACCTTTAAACTCTATCGCTGCATTATCCTGCCTTCTGCGTTGCGGACGGCACTGCCGGCCTACAGTAACGAAGTGATTCTGATGCTGCACTCCACGGCGCTGGCTTTCACCGCCACGGTGCCGGATCTGCTGAAAATCGCGCGGGATATTAACTCGGCGACCTATCAGCCGTTCACCGCCTTTGGCCTGGCGGCTGTGTTATACCTGATTATCTCTTACGTGTTGATCAGCCTGTTCCGCCTGGCGGAACGCCGCTGGCTGGCCCACGTGAAACCCTCTTCATCGCATTGAGTAGAACTATGGCTGACAATAAATTAAGCGTCACCGAATTGCATAAACGTTACGGTGAACATGAAGTGCTGAAAGGGGTCTCGTTAACTGCTAAAGCGGGCGATGTGATCAGTATCATTGGATCGTCCGGTTCAGGGAAAAGTACCTTTTTACGCTGCATCAACTTCCTTGAAAAACCGAGCGAAGGCAGCATAGTGGTCAACAACCAGCAGATTACGCTGGTTCGCGACAAAGATGGTCAGCTCAAAGTGGCTGACAAAGAGCAGCTGCGCGCATTGCGTACCAGCCTGACCATGGTGTTCCAGCACTTCAATCTCTGGAGCCACATGACGGTGCTGGAAAATGTTATGGAAGCGCCGATTCAGGTGCTGGGGCTGAGTAAAGCGGAAGCACGCGAGCGCGCCATCCGCTACCTCGATAAAGTGGGCATTGATGCGCGGGCGCAGGCCAAGTATCCGGTTCACCTCTCCGGCGGTCAGCAACAGCGTGTGTCGATTGCGCGCGCGCTGGCGATGGAGCCAGAAGTATTGCTGTTTGACGAACCGACGTCAGCGCTTGATCCGGAGCTGGTCGGGGAAGTACTGCGCATCATGCAGAAGCTGGCGGAAGAGGGCAAAACCATGGTGGTCGTGACCCACGAGATGGAGTTTGCCCGTCACGTCTCCAGCCATGTGATTTTCCTGCATCAGGGCAAAATCGAAGAGCAGGGACCGCCTGCGGAACTGTTCGGTAGCCCGAAAAGCCCGCGTTTACAGCAGTTCCTCAAGGGATCGCTGAAGTAAGGGTTACATGTTAGTTAAGGCGAAGGAATCAGGGCACTGGTGTAACGTGCCCTGCGCAGAATAAGTGCGAGCCGCGTTTGAGATTTTGCGTCATCTTTGCGTTCTGCCCTCGCACTCTGCATCCATGCTGAGATATCACTTTTGCAGTAGCTTCAGCGCCGTATCCTCATCGGTTACCAGTCCCGATACCCACCCGCCCTGTAATGCGGCACGGATTGCTGGATACTTGCGCTCGCTACCTGCAAAGCCAATAATTTTACGCTGAGTCCGACTTTCCAGTCGCACGCTGGTCAGTAACTCATCTGTTTCCCCCCACACCCGTTCACCCTGCTGATTGAAAAAGTGACCGAGCATTTCGCCCACCACACCGCGCCCATTTAGCGCCTCGACCTGCGCATCTGTGATGAACCCCTCAGCGTTCAAAGGACAGCCCGGCATCACTTCGCCAATCCCCACAAAGGCCACGTCCGCCTGTAATGCGCGATCAATGACGCGCTGGTAAACCTTATGCTGAACCCACATCGCTTTATCCTCTGGCGTGTCAGCGTATAAGGGCGCAGGAATAAAGAAATACTTACCTTGCATCTTTTCGGCCATCTTCAACGGTACGTCATAGCGTGTACCGGAATCATCCCGCGCGATGGCACCAATCATGGAAACGCAATGATGCTGCGGGCGATCAACCCAGGGTAGCGCATCGATCATTGAGCGCAGGGTTTTACCGGAACCAATACCGAACACCTGAGGCGTTTCCTCATTGATGAATTGTGTCATCACCGCCGCGCCCTCTACTGCCAGCATTTGTTGAATAGCTTCATCATTCAGACTGGCCGATGGCACCACGCGGCACAAATCCAGACCAAACTTCGCCTGTACCTCACGCGCCAGCTGCAGGCAGTGAGTGACGGGATGATCAATTTTTACGTTCACCATACCCATTTCACGTGCACTGGATACCAGACGCTGCGCCACCTGTCGTGACAAACCCAATGCCTGCGCAATCTCCTGCTGTGTTACGCCTGCGACGTAATACATCCATGCGGCACGTGCGGCCAGCTCCTGCTTTTTCTCTTCTCTGCTCATCACGATGTTCCGTCGAATTCGAGGGGACATCTTAACGCCGTGCGGGTCGAAAAGCACTAACTGAGCAAAAGCCCTCTATAAGAGCAAAAGTATTATTTGTGACTCAGCTCGCAGAAGGATCGTCGTAATGGGAACTATGCTAAATGTCATCGGGCAAATGCTCTTTAGTGTGGCAAATGTTTAAATGGAGCGATTATGAACAACCAATCAGTGTGGATGCACATCGGTGCAGGATCTTTTCATCGGGCACATCAGGCGTGGTATCTGCATAAACTGCGTGAGCAGGGTGATGAAAGCTGGAGCATCGCGCTTGGCAATATCCGTAATGACGCACTGCCGCTGCTCAATCAGCTCGCGGCGCAGCAGGGAGAATATGTGCTGGAAACCGTGACGCCTGAAGGTAAGCGCGACTACGAAACCATCACCTCGCTGCGCAAAATTTTGCCGTGGGACAGTGATATCAGTGCGTTGATTGAGCAAGGGGCCAGCGCGGAAACGCGTGTAATTAGCTTTACCGTGACCGAAGCGGGTTACTACCTGACACCCGCGTTTACCCTGGATCTCAATCAGGCAGATGTGAAGGCCGATCTGGGTGGCGATATCCGCACCCTCTACGGCGCACTCAGCCGTATTCTGACACAGCGTGTTGCGCAAGGCGGTGCGCCGGTGACGCTGCTGAACTGCGACAATCTGCGGCACAATGGTGAGCGTTTCCGTGACGCCTTCCTGGCGTTTCTGACGGCCAAAGGCGATACCGCGCTGGCCGACTGGGTGCGCACGCAAACCCGGTCACCGAATACCATGGTCGATCGCATTACACCGCGTCCTACTCCGGAGGTGGCAGAACGCGTGCAGGCGGCGACTGGCAAACAGGATGGCGCAGCAGTGATGGCCGAATCTTTTATTCAGTGGGTCATTGAGGATGATTTTATTGCCGGGCGCCCGGCGCTCGAAAAGGTCGGTGTTGAACTGGTGGAATCGGTACTGCCGTGGGAAGAGGCGAAAATTCGCATCCTCAATGCGACACATGCTGCGATTGCCTGGGCGGGCACACTGATTGGTCTGAACTATATCGACGAGAGCACCCGCCATCCGGCGATTTATCAACTGGCTTACGACTATGTGACCCAGGATGTCATTCCCTCTTTGTCTCCCAGCCCGCTTGATTTAGCGGATTATCGTGACGTGGTGCTGGCCCGCTTTGGTAATCCTTACATTAAAGATACCCATCAGCGCGTCGGTGCTGATGGGTTATCCAAAATTCCCGGCATGGTGACGCCAACCCTGCAACAGTGCTACCAGCGCGGTGCGCAGCCCACCGCAACGGCAGTAATTCCTGCACTGTTCTTCCTGTTTATGCAGCGATGGGCTAATGACGATTTACCCTATCGCTATCAGGACGGTGCGCTACAGGTCGATACGCTACGTGAGCAGTTCGCCAGCGCCGATCCGCTCCATGCATACCTGAGTGATAGCGCGCTGTTTGCGGAACTGGCGTCTGATAAGGCGTTTCATGAGTTAGTCACTCGCCGTGTTGCGAGTTTGCAGCAGTGGCTGAAACAGCCTGAACAGGTGGCGGTGTAATTATGTATCTCGGCATTGATATCGGCACCTCAGAGCTTAAAGCGCTGATCATTAATACGCACGGTGAGATTGTGGCGTCTCAGCACGCCACGCTGAGCGTGCAGCGTCCCCATCCCCACTGGGCTGAACAGGATCCTGAATGCTGGTGGCAAGCCTGCAGCGAGGTTCTGGCGGGATTACGTCATCAGTTTCCTCTGGCATGGGCCGCAATTCGCGCTATTGGATTATCGGGACAGATGCACGGGGCCGTGTTGCTGGATGCCGGGGGGAAGGTGCTGCGCCCGTGTATCCTCTGGAACGACACGCGCAGTGCACCGCAGTGTGAAAGGCTACGGAAGAACTATCCCCGGATAGGGGAAATTAGCGGCAATATGATTATGCCCGGCTTCACTTTGCCGAAACTACACTGGGTCGCGGAAAATGAGCCAGACGTTTTTAGCCGCATCGATAAGGTCCTGCTGCCGAAAGATTACCTGCGCTGGCGTCTTACCGGGCGCTTTGTCAGTGAGCCTTCGGATGCTGCCGGAACGCTGTGGCTCGATGTGTCCCGGCGTGACTGGTCGGACGAACTGCTGGCCATCACGGGACTTAAGCGTGCCCAAATGCCTGAACTGGTAGAAGGCAGTGCAATAAGTGGACGCCTGCAGCCGACACTGGCGAGCGAGTGGGGCTTATCTACTGCGGTTACTGTCGCGGGAGGCGGCGGTGACAATGCCGCATCGGCAGTCGGTGTGGGGGCGGTGAATCCCGGTGATGCGTTTATCTCTCTGGGTACCTCCGGTGTGATTTTTGTCGTAAACGAGCGCTTACGGGCTGACCCTCAATTCGGGGTGCACGCCTTTTGCCATGCGTTACCGGGCCGCTGGCACCAGATGTGTGTGATGCTTAGCGCCGCCAGTTGTCTGCGCTGGCTGTGCAATCTGTTGTCGGTCAGTGAAAGCCAGCTGATGGAGGAGGTGGCACAGCTCAGTGATGAGCAAGTGCGTAGCGCCCCGGTTTTCCTGCCTTATCTGTCTGGTGAACGCACACCACATAACGATCCTGACGCCTCCGGTTCTTTCTTCAATCTGCGCCATGAAACGCCGCGCGCCTTGCTGGGCTATGCGGTGGTTGAAGGCGTGGCATTTGGGCTGGCTGATGGGTTGAAGGTGCTCGGCGATGCCAGGGATCACATTCAGCAGTGCAGCCTGACCGGTGGTGGCGCACGTAGCACAGTGTGGGCTCAATTGATTGCCGATGTGCTGCAACTGCCCATTGTTACCCATCCGGCCAGCGCATCTGGCGCGCTGGGTGCAGCACGTTTAGCGTGGCTGGCTGATGGCGGCCTTGAGCATGAGGTGTGTCTGAAGCCGGATGTGCAGGCGCGCTACCAACCGGACGAGACGCGCGGTGCCGTGCTGCAAAAGCGGCTATGTCTGTTCCGGGAACTCTACATCCAGCAACAACAGGTGCGCAGCTTGCTGCCTGCATAACGACTAACCAGACAGAAGGTAATTGTGATGCAATCGAACGAATACTGGTTTGGCTTACCGAAAAAGATGTTCTGGGGCTTCCTCGCTATCGCAATCTTTATGGCGGGTGATGGCTTTGAAATGGCGTTTCTGTCGCGCCATATCACCGATATGGGCTTTACGCCCGCGCAGTCTGCAGTCGTATTCGCCTTCTATGGCTTAGCGGCAGCCCTGGCGGCCTGGGCATCTGGCGTGGTAGCCGAATTGATCACACCGCTGCGCGCGATGATGATTGGTTTTGTGTTATGGATTGTGATGCATACGCTGTTTATGTCGCTAGGGCTTGGCCTGCGTAACTATCCGCTGATGGTGCTGTTCTACGGCATTCGCGGGCTGGCTTATCCGTTGTTTATTTACTCTTTCATGATGATGCTGGTGCAGGTCTTACCGCGCGAAAAACTGGCGGCGGCGACCGGCTGGTTCTGGGCGATGTATTCCGTCGGCATCGGGGTGATTGGCAGCTATCTGCCAAGTCTGGTCATCCCGATGTTGGGGGAAACCGGGACGCTGTGGCTGGCTATTATCTGGGTGGCCTGTGGTGGGATCCTCGCATACTTCAGCCTGCGCAAGGTACCGGTGGATCGCTCTCGTGTGAATTTGCCGATGCGTGACAAGATGACAGAGATGTCGCGTGCCGTGACCATCCTGTTCACCAATCAGCATGTGTTTTATGCCTGCCTGATTCGCATCATCAACACGCTGTCGCTGTTTGGTTTCGCCATTATCATGCCATTGCTGTTTGTCGATCGTCTCGGCTTTACCCTCTCTGAATGGCTACAAATCTGGGCGGTGTTCTTCTTTGTCACTATCTTTACGAATATCATCTGGGGCCTTACGGGTGAGAAGCTGGGCTGGATCCGTCAGGTGCGCTGGTTTGGTTGCCTGGGGATGGCCATCTCCAGCCTGACCTTTTATTATCTGCCGCTGTATGCGGGTCATAACTTCTGGGTCGCATTAATCCCTGCGGTAATGCTGGGAATTTTTGTCGCCGCGTTTGTACCGATGACTGCTGTATTTCCGACGCTGGAACCGCATCATAAAGGTGCTGCGGTCTCGATTTACAACCTCTCCGCAGGACTCAGTAACTTTGTGGCACCGGCTATCGCCTCAGTCATGCTGCCATTCTTCGACATTGTCGGTGTGGTATGGGCCTATACCGGCCTCTACGTGTTCGCTGGCGTGCTGACCTTCATTATTCGTGTGCCACAACCGGGGCATACACGTGAAGAGAAGGTCATGAAGTCGCGTGTAGCAGAGCAGCGTAACTAACTAAACATACGGCGGCCCTGGGCCGCCGCATGTTTATCCTGCGACATCCTGCAGAGCCTCCTGCAAATCGTACCAGCGGAAGCCAAAACCTGACGCTTCCAGCCGCTTTGGCAGCACATGCTGTCCTCCCAGCACCAGTACCGACGATTCGCCCATCATCAGTTTAATGGCGCTGGCAGGTGTGCGCATAAAGGCCGGACGATGCATAACCCGGCCCAGGGTGGCGGCAAACTGCTCGTTACGCACCGCGTAGGGAGCGACCATATTGAACGGACCCCGCAGATCGTCATGATCCAGCAGCCAGATAATGGCGTTCAGCATGTCATCAATGTGGATCCACGGCATATACTGTTTGCCACTGCCGATCGGTCCGCCGATGCCAAGCTTAAAGGGCAGCTTCATTTTGCTGAGTGCGCCGCCCTCAGGCGCCAGCACCACGCCGGTTCGCAGCAGGCAGACGCGGGTGCGTTCGCTTTCAGCCGCGAGCGCCAGCTGCTCCCAACGGGCGCAGAGCTGATGAGTAAACTCATCCTGACCCTGATCCTCCTCCGTCAGCACCAGATCGCCGGTATTGCCATAAAAGCCGGTTGCCGAACCTGAGATGAGTACGGAGGGTGGCGTGGCACTGGCGTTGATCAGGGAGGCGATCTGCTCGGTTATCTGCCAGCGGCTTTCACACAGCTGCTGTTTATGCGGCTCTGTCCAGCGTTTGTCTGCAATGGGTTCTCCCGCCAGATTAATCACCGCATCAATGTTATCCAGGTTCGGCTGTTGCGCCAGTCCTGACCAGAACGCGACATTGTCGCCCAGTTTTTCACGCGCGCTGACCACGTCACGCGTCACCACGCTGATCTGATGCCCCAACTGTTGCAGGCGCGGAATCAGGTGACGGCCAATCAGTCCCGTGCCACCGGTAATTAGAATGTGCATGTTGCGGCTCCCTTGATGTTTTTGTTATTTGCACCTATCAGCATAGAAGAGTGGAGCCACTCTATAGTGAGTCGCGTCGCGCTTTCTTCTTCCGGAGGCAGAGATCGGATCAGCTCAGCGTTGCCTTCGCAAAAAAAAATCGGTAAACATGATGCAACCCTGACAGCCAATTGAGGTAACCGATGAATTATCCGTCCATCACTCTGTGGTCAGATTCATCATTTTTCAGTCCTTACGCCATGTCGGCCTACGTTGCTCTTACCGAAAAAGGGATCCCCTTTCACCTGAAACGCGTCGATTTGTCGCAGAATCAGCAATACGCTGCGGCTTACCGTGAGCTGTCGCTGACATGCCGGGTTCCGACTCTGCAGATTGATGACTTCCTGTTAAGCGAATCCTCGGCGATTACTGAATATTTCGAAGAGCGTTTTCCGGCCCCTGAGTTCGAGAGACTCTATCCACGAGACCGCGAGAAGCGCGCCCGCGCCAGAGAGATTCAGGCCTGGCTGCGCAGCGATTTTTTGTGGATCCGTCAGGAGCGTCCGACAGAAGTGCTGTTTGCCGGTGAAAGCTTTGCGCCGCTGACCGCTTCAGCGCAGCAGGCGGTGGATAAACTCGTTGTGGCTGTCGATCGCCTGTTGCCGGACGGGCAACAGAACCTGTTTGGCGAGTGGTCAATTGCGGATACCGATCTGGCGGTGATGCTTAACCGGCTGGTATTGCATGGCGATCCTTTGCCTGCACGCTTACAGCATTATGCTGAGTTTCAGTGGCAGCGGGCCTCGGTACAGCTGTGGTTAGCAGAAAGTGGTAAAAATCGGTAACAGCCAGGGCTTGCTCAGGCTGGCGTAAGTGATTACCTTACGCCACATAAAAATAACGACGTGGCAAACTGCGTACGCAACTGTACGCCAAACAGGAAAGGGTTACGGATGGTGGATCAAACTGCGGGTGACGGCATCGAGTGGGTCGATATCGTAAACGAAGAGAATGAAGTCGTTGCTCAGGCGACACGTGCGCAGATGCGTGCTCAGTGCCTGCGTCACCGCGCCACCTATATCGTGGTTCATGACGGTATGGGCAAGATTCTGGTACAGCGTCGCACCGAGATAAAAGATTTTATGCCGGGCAAACTGGACGCAACTGCGGGCGGTGTGGTGCAGAGCGGTGAAGATATGCTGGACTCTGCGCGACGTGAAGCGGAAGAGGAGTTAGGGATTGCTGCGGTGCCGTTTGCTGAGCATGGCAAATTCTACTTCGAAGATCAGCACTGTCGTGTCTGGGGTGGCCTGTTCAGTTGCGTGTCACACGGCCCATTCGCCATGCAGGAATCGGAAGTTGATGAGATTATCTGGATGACGCCCGATGAGATCACCGCACGCTGTGATGAATTTACGGACGATTCGCTGAAAGCGCTCTCCCTGTGGATGAGCCGCAACGGTGATAACCGGGCCTGATAACGGCCGCTTTAATGCGCCTGACTGACCCACGGTTAAAGCGAACAGCGTTGTTACTGGCGAAAAAAAGGCATGCTCTGGGGCATGCCTTTTTCGTTCCTGCCAGACGCTTAGCCTTCAGCCTGCTGAGACTGAATGGCGGTCAGGGCGATGGTGTAGACGATATCATCGACCAGCGCACCTCGTGACAGGTCGTTGACCGGCTTGCGCATACCCTGCAGCATCGGTCCGATTGAGATCAGATCGGCTGAACGCTGTACCGCTTTGTACGTGGTGTTACCGGTGTTCAGATCCGGGAAGATAAACACGGTAGCGCGACCCGCAACCTGTGAATCTGGCGCTTTCGATTTCGCCACATCTTCCATGATCGCGGCGTCATACTGCAGCGGACCATCGATCACCAGATCAGGACGTTTCTCCTGCGCAATACGCGTTGCTTCACGCACTTTCTCAACGTCGCTACCCGCACCTGACGTGCCGGTAGAGTAGGAGATCATCGCGACACGTGGATCGATACCAAAGGCGCTGGCAGAATCGGCTGACTGGATAGCGATCTCAGCCAGTTGCTCAGCGGTTGGATCCGGGTTAATGGCGCAGTCACCGTAAACCAGCACCTGCTCCGGCAGCAGCATAAAGAACACCGATGAAACGAGTGAACTGTTAGGCGCGGTTTTGATCAGCTGCAGTGGCGGGCGAATGGTATTAGCGGTGGTGTGGACCGCACCGGAAACCAGACCATCCACTTCGCCGCTTTCCAGCATCATGGTGCCCAGCACCACGTTGTCTTCCAGCTGCTCCTGGGCGACCACTTCGGTCATGCCTTTGCTCTTACGCAGCTCAACCAGACGTGGCACGTAGTTTTCACGCACCTGCTCCGGGTCAACAATCTCGACGCCTTTGCCCAGTACGACACCCTGAGCCGCAGCGACACGCTGGATCTCATCCGGATTGCCTAACAGAACGCAGGTGGCGATACCGCGTTCAGCACAGATAGAGGCGGCTTTAACCGTACGCGGCTCGTCACCCTCTGGCAGTACGACGCGTTTGCCTGCTTTACGCGCCAGCTCAGTCAGCTGGTAGCGGAAGGCTGGGGGTGACAGGCGACGGCTGCGCTCTGAAGTGGCGGTCAGTGACTCAATCCACTCAGCATTAATGTAGCTGGCGACATATTCCTGCACTTTCTCGATGCGCTGCGTATCGTCAGCAGGCACTTCCAGATTAAAGCTCTGCAGGCTCAGAGAGGTCTGCCAGGTATTGGTTTTCACCATAAATACCGGCAGGCCGGTCTGGAAGGCGCGGTCGCAGAGACGGGCAATGCGATCGTCAATCTCGTAGTTACCGGTCAGCAGGATTGCGCCAATCTCAATGCCGTTCATCGCAGCCAGACAGGCGGCGACCAGGACATCAGGGCGGTCTGCGGAAGTCACCAGCAGTGAGCCTGGACGGAAATGCTCCAGCATGTGCGGAATACTGCGGGCGCAGAAGGTGACGGATTTAACCCGGCGAGTCTGAATCTCACCTTCGTTGATGATGCGCGCATCCAGGTGGCGGCACATATCGATCGCGCGGGTGGCGATCAGATCAAAGCTCCACGGCACGCAGCCCAGCACCGGCAGCGGGCTGTCTGAGAACAGCTGCTTAGGGTCGATATTGGCGATGCTGGCTTTTGACGAATCATCGAAGATTTCTGACAGGTCAGGGCGGGTACGTCCCTGATCATCGACCGGCGCGTTGAGTTTATTGATAATCACGCCAGTGATATTTTTGTTCTTCTGACCACCGAAGCTGCTCTGAGTCAGTTCAATGCGCTCTTTCAACTGTGCCGGAGAGTCATTGCCCAGCGCCATCACGAAGACGATTTCCGCGTTCAGGGTTTTGGCGATTTCGTAGTTCAGCGCATTGGCGAACTGATGCTTACGGGTCGGGACCAGACCTTCAACCAGCACCACTTCCGCATCCTGGGTGTTGGCGTGGTAACGGGAGATGATCTCTTCCATCAGTACATCCTGCTGGTTCGATCCCAGCAGTGACTCAACACGTGACATCTGCAGCGGTTCAGCGGCAGGAATCGAGGAGTTCTTACGGATGATGGTGGTGGTTTGATCCGGCGTATCGCCGCCGCTACGCGGCTGAGCAATCGGCTTAAAGACGCTGAGACGAACGCCTTTGCGCTCCATGGCGCGGATAACGCCAAGGCTGACGCTGGTCAGGCCGACGCTGGTGCCGGTCGGAATGAGCATAATTGTACGTGACACGTTTGAACCTCTCAGTAATGGCAGGGTGTCAAAAACAACTCCGTCAGCCTGAGCTGACGGAGAGAAGTGTTTTACGCAGTCAGACGCGCGGCGTCCTGGGCGATGACCAGTTCTTCGTTGGTCGGAATCACCAGCGCCGGGCGGGTGCCTTCTTTATTGATGTAGCCAGACTTGCCGAAACGGGCCGCCAGGTTGCGATCGTGGTCGACTTCAAAGCCCAGCAGCGCCAGTTTTTTCAGTGAGAGCTCACGCACCATCGCGGCGTTTTCACCGATACCACCAGTGAAGACGACTGCGTCAAGGCGGCCATCCATCAGCGCGGTGTAGCTGCCGATATATTTCGCCAGGCGATGACAGAAGACATCCATTGCACGCTTCGCATCTTCTTTGGTGGTGTAGTTATCTTCTACGTAGCGGCAGTCGCTGGTAACTTCGGTCAGACCTAACAGGCCAGACTCTTTAGTCAGCAGTTTATTGATGGCGTCAACGCTCATACCCAGCGTATCGTGCAGGAAGAAGATAATCGCCGGGTCGATGTCGCCGCTGCGGGTACCCATCACCAGGCCTTCCAGTGGGGTCAGACCCATCGAGGTGTCCACGCACTCGCCGTTGCGAATCGCAGAGACCGAACCGCCGTTGCCAAGGTGGCAGGTGATGATGTTCAGTGACTCCAGTGGCTTGTTGAGCATTTTGGCCGCTTCGTGAGTGACATAGAAGTGGCTGGTGCCATGCGCGCCATAGCGGCGAACGCCATGCTCTTTATACAATTTGTACGGCAGCGCATAGAGATAGGACTCTTCCGGCATTGTCTGATGGAAAGCGGTGTCAAATACCGCGACATTCTTATCCGACAGGTGAGGGAAGTTTTTCATCGCTTCATCAATACCGATCAGATGAGCCGGATTGTGCAGCGGTGCGAAAGAGGAGGCGTCTTTGATACCCTGTACCACTTCTTCAGTGATGATGACTGACTGAGTCAGCTTCTCGCCGCCATGAACGATACGATGGCCGATTGCAGCAATTTGTGCCGAAAGCTCAGGTTTTTGTGCCAGAATGGATTTAACGATAAAGTTCAGCGCTTCGCTGTGCGCTGAGCCAGCCCCCAAAGGCGCTTCCTGTTTTTCGCCTTCCAGCTTCCATTTGATGCGGGCTTCAGGAAGATGGAAACATTCCGCCAGGCCTGACAGGAACTCTTCACCGCTGGCAGGATTAAGGATGGCAAACTTAAGGGAAGAGCTGCCACAGTTCAGAACCAGAACTAACTTACTCGACATGGAAGTACCTATTTTTTGAGAGTGGCTAAATAAAACGCAATCAGACTATCAGCGTAGCCCATGAAAGCTGGTAGATTAATGACAAACATCATGCGGTAGACAGAAATGTTCAATTCCGCAAAAAATTCCAGCAATCTTACGCGAAAATTTTAAGATTGCCTTGTCGAAATATGGCTCAGGCCTCTTCCCAAAGGCGCATTCCGCTTCCGAAGAGGTGTTAAAACGGCGTCAGGATAGCTGGAGTCATCTTTAAAGACAAAAATAATTGAAGGTTGTTACGTAAAGTTGTGTCTTTATAACTATTTTTTAATCTTTGCAGTATTAGTTGAGGTGAGCCATGGCAAATGAATCTGGCAGTACCAATTGGTTTCGGATGTTTCAGCGCGGCCAACACTATATGAAGACCTGGCCTGCTGATAAGCGCCTGGCCCCCGTATTCCCGGAAAACCGGGTTTCATCGGCAACGCGTTTTGCCATACGTTTTATGCCACCTCTGGCGATTTTTACGCTGACCTGGCAGATCGCGATGGGCGGTCAGTTAGGCCCAGCTGTGGCGACCGCACTGTTTGCCTGCAGTCTGCCGATGCAGGGGCTGTGGTGGCTGGGCAAGCGTTCAGTGACGCCATTGCCACCAACGCTGCTTAACTGGTTTCATGAAGTGCGTACCCGGCTGGAAGAAGCGGGGCAGGCGATAGCGCCGGTTGAAGGCAAGCCGACTTATCAGGCACTGGCCGATCTGCTAAAGCGGGCGTTTAAACAACTCGACCGCACTTTCCTCGACGATCTCTGATCCATCCCGGGCTGGCGGTAAAATAATTACCGCTAACCTGCGGCCAAATCAAAAAAAGGCGATACGGCGATTTCCGTGTCGCTAACGCTGTGCAATCATTTCTTCATTGTCGATTAACTGAGCGGTCTCTGACCGGGAGTAAATGATGGAAATGACCCATGCACAGCGTTTGATTCTTACCAACCAGTACAAAATGATGGCCATGCTTGAGCCAGAAAATGCTGAACGCTTTCGCCGTTACCAGACCATCATCGAACGTGGCTATGCGCTGCAGATGCGTGAGCTGGA
Organism: Pantoea sp. RCC30.1; assembly: GCF_058148845.1. Taxonomy (NCBI): domain Bacteria; kingdom Pseudomonadati; phylum Pseudomonadota; class Gammaproteobacteria; order Enterobacterales; family Erwiniaceae; genus Pantoea; species Pantoea sp. RCC30.1. The sequence goes on from NZ_JBXUHX010000010.1 coordinate 52,349, forward strand.
TAAAGAATTTGGCGAACTCAGCGAGGCGATCTGCAGGACGGTGATTGACATCATGGAGATGCATCACGCTCTCCATGTCTCCTGGTCGAATCTGAAAGATAAAGGTCAGCTGGAAGAGCGCCGTCTCGCCTTTCTGGGCTTTGATGCGGCAACCGAAGCGCGCCTGCTGGGCTACGTCCGTTTTATGGTTAATACCGAAGGGCGTTATACCCACTTCGATTCCGGCACCCATGGTTTTAACGCACAGACCCCGATGTGGGAAAAGTATCAACGCATGTTAGCTTTGTGGCAGACTTGTCCGCGCCAGTACCATTTAAGTGCAAACGAAATTGCGCAAGTGATTAATGCCTGATGAGGAGGAGTGCGTGACCTACAGAGGTTTTCTATTTGATTTAGACGGCACGCTGGTGGATTCACTGCCAGCGGTTGAACGAGCCTGGAGCCAGTGGGGTGCCCGTCATGGCATCGCCGCTGATGAGATCCTGGATTTCATCCATGGCAAACAGGCGATTACCTCTCTGCGTCATTTCATGGCAGGCCAGTCGGAAGAGGCTATTCAGGCGGAGTTTGTCGCGCTGGAGCAGGCTGAAGCGGCGGACACCGACGGTGTGCAGGCCCTGCCAGGTGCCAACGCACTGCTGAACCGGCTGAACGAGTTGCAGATCCCCTGGGCAATTGTCACCTCAGGCTCGGTGCCGGTTGCTCATGCTCGTCATAAAGCCGCAGGATTACCGAAGCCTGCCGTGTTCATTACTGCTGAGCAGGTGGCGAAAGGCAAACCTGAGCCCGATCCCTATTTGCTTGGCGCGGAAAAACTGGGGTTAGCGGCGACGTCGTGCGTGGTGGCAGAAGATGCCCCCGCCGGAATTTTATCTGGCCTTAACGCGGGCTGTACGGTGATTGCTATCAATCCCCCAGCGGAGACGCCACGGCTGGATGAAGTGTCGCTTAAGCTCGAATCACTGGCGTCGCTGGTGGTTACCCGCGAATCTGACGGCGGCTTTACCTTTAGTCAGCAGGATTAAGGGTCGGCCCGGCGGCCAGACCGTCGGGCTTATAGTGGCGTATCCTGCGAGATCTCATCCAGCGACAGGCTGAAGCTCGGAATGAACACCTCAACGAAATAATCCATCTCCGGCGAACGTCGCTGCGCCAGGGTCTTTTCCAGCCGCGCTTTGGCCAGTAAAAATTCGTTATTTCCGGCAGACAACTCCTCAAGACACTTTACATAGGCACAGAGCGCATCCGCCTGTTTCACAACGGCCTGCTCCTCTTTGCTATGCAGATGCTCATCAATCAACGGGCGATAGATTGCCTGAAATTCTTCCGGCAGCATCTCAATCAGCTTCTGCTGGGCAATCTTCTCGATTTTTTTATATTCGTGGGCGATCTGCGCGTTGTAATACTTAACGGGCGTGGGTAAATCGCCAGTGAGCACTTCGCTGGCATCGTGATAAAGCGCCAGCATGGCAATGCGATCGGCGTTAAGTGACCCGTTGAACTTAAGGTTTTTAATCACCGCCAGGGCGTGCGCCACCATGGCGACCTGCAGGCTGTGTTCAGAGACATTTTCTGTGCGCACATTGCGCATCAGCGGCCAGCGATTGATCAGCTTAAGACGGGAGAGGTGAGCAAAGAAGTGGCTTTGTGTCATGAGCGTTCCTGTTGGCAGGCAGGGGAGAGACAGGCTCTCCCCAAATAGCGTCAGTATACGCGGGCAGGATTACTGACGATAGCCTTGCAGGAAACGACCAAATTTATTAATCGCCATCTCCAGATCATCGACGCGCGGCAGCGTAACGATGCGCAGGTGATCGGGCCAGGGCCAGTTAAAAGCACTGCCCTGAACCAGCAACACTTTCTCCTGTAACAGGAAATCCAGCACCATCTTCTGATCATCGAAAATGTTAAATTTTTTGGCATCAATTTTAGGGAACATGTAGAGCGCGCCCTGCGGCTTCACACAGCTTACGCCAGGAATATCGTTGATTAACTCCCAGGCGCGCTGGCGCTGTTCGTAGAGACGACCGCCAGGCATAATAAATTCGCTGATGCTCTGATAGCCGCCCAGTGCCGTCTGAATCGCATGTTGCGCCGGTACGTTGGCACACAGGCGCATCGAAGCGAGCATTTCCAGCCCTTCGATATAACCTTTTGCATGTTTTTTCGGCCCGTTCAGTACCATCCAGCCCTGACGGAAACCGGCCACGCGGTAGGTTTTGGAGAGGCCATTGAACGTTACAGTCAGCAGATCGGGTGCCAGTGCAGCGATACAGTGATGCTGTGCGTCGTCGTAGAGGATCTTGTCGTAGATCTCATCGGCGAAAATGATCAGATTATGCTGACGCGCAATTTCAACCACCTCTAGCAACAACTCTTTGCTGTAAACCGCACCGGTAGGGTTATTAGGGTTGATAATCACGATGCCGCGTGTACGAGGCGTTATCTTGCTGCGAATATCATCCAGGTCCGGGAACCAGCCTGCTGACTCGTCACACAGATAGTGCACCGCTTTGCCGCTGGAGAGGGAAACCGCAGCCGTCCATAAAGGATAGTCGGGTGCCGGCACCAGCATTTCATCGCCGCTGTTCAGTAGCGCCTGCATCGCCTGCACGATGAGTTCTGAAACACCATTGCCAATGTAGATATCTTCTACCGTGACATCGCGCATATCGCGAGCCTGGTAGTGCTGCATGATCGCCTTACGGGCGGAATAAAGACCCTTAGAGTCACAATAGCCCTGAGAGCTGGGAAGATTACGAATGACATCGACAAGGATCTCATCCGGTGCTTCGAAACCAAACGGCGCCGGGTTGCCGATGTTCAGCTTCAGAACTTTATTACCTTCTTCTTCGAGGCGTTTAGCCTCTTTTAATACCGGGCCACGGATGTCATAGCAGACGTTATCGAGTTTTCCGGATTTATCAATTTGAAAAGTCATTGTTACCGCCTTATGGGCAGAATCCTTTTGGCTGCCACAGAAATCGAACCAGCACAATGTACTCTCCTCACGGTCACAAAAGAAGGGTGCCGCCCCGTTTTGGCGGGTTCAACAACTTTTTGTACAGTGCACAGCGTAAAAAATAATGGTTATAGCCGGAAGTGGTCAATAATCCCATAAATAAGATTGAAAGCAGTATTTTAACTTGTCCAAAGCGCTGCTGAGCCAACATCTGGCTCTGACATTATGAAAGCTATCTGGAAGTTATCGAAATAGAACTTTTCTGTGCGCCTGAAATATACCCTTAGAGAAATAGTTAAAGGATATTTTATAAATGTTCATTTATTGGACGATTTTATAACGTGCGTAATGATTACGCCTTAACGCTGCTTAAGAGTGCCGCGTTTAAGGCCTTGTGATCGCCGGAAAAGTGCCGAATGCTGAGTTTCAAATGGCATCTTAATCACAGGATTATGAGCACTACTTAACACTTCCTTCCTAAATTTCAGGACGCTGAAGTCTTAAAAAGTGATCAATAATGTGGCATAAGGGTTCGGAAATGCCTTTAGCACAAAATTTACAGCGCTTTTCACAAAATCATTTCCATTTTGAAGTCAAAAATGATTAAGTATAATTTATTATTTAGTGCACTTAGCCGCTTCGTCTAAGTAGCCTTTAAAGTGCGATTTTTATCGTGCCCGTTTCTTTCTGACGGGAATAAGACAACTACGCAGCTTCCTGCATTCGCGCACCCAGCGCCATCGGTTAAGAAGTTGTATCTGTCTTGATAGCACTTTGACCCTTACAGGTGAGTCAACAGTGCAGGTTCCACATAAACTTTTTTTTGTGTCAGTCTTCACACAGGACTGTCATTGAGCACCATTACTGCTTATCACTTTGATAAGCTTGTAATAACACCAGGGTAGTAGTTCGTAAAAATCTTATAAGTGAAGAAAAAAACATGACTAATGCAAATCGTCCGATACTGAATCTCGACCTCGATCTGCTGAGAACCTTCGTTGCCGTTGCGGATTTGAATACCTTTGCAGCTGCTGCTGCAGCGGTCTGCAGAACCCAGTCAGCAGTCAGTCAGCAGATGCAGCGTCTGGAACAATTGGTAGGTAAAGAGCTGTTTGCCAGACATGGACGTAATAAGCTGTTAACAGAGCACGGGATCCAGCTTTTAGGCTATGCCAGAAAAATTCTTCGTTTCAACGACGAAGCCTGCACATCTCTGATGTACAGCAACATTCAGGGCGTTCTGACCATTGGTGCCTCTGATGACACCTCTGACACTATTCTGCCGTTCCTGCTAAACCGGGTGACCTCGGTTTATCCGAAACTGGCAATCGATGTGCGGGTTAAACGTAATCCATTTATGATGGAAATGCTCAATCAGGGTGAAGTGGACCTTGTTGTGACCACGTCCAGCCCGGGCAATTTCACCTATCAGGTCCTGCGTACCTCACCAACGTTGTGGTACTGCGCCGCGGACTACATTTTCCAGCGCGGCGAAGCCATTCCTTTGGTGCTGTTGGATGAGCCAAGTCCTTACCGTGATATGGCTATTGATCATCTCAATGAAGCCGGCATTCCATGGCGTATCTCCTACGTCGCTTCCACACTGGCTGCAGTACGAGCCGCGGTGAAGGCGGGTCTGGGCGTAACTGCTCGTCCTGTAGAGATGATGAGCCCGGAACTACGTGTGATGGGGGCGGCTGAAGGCCTGCCGGTTCTGCCGGATACACAGTATCTCCTGTGCCGTAACCCAGACAGCGATAATGAGCTGGCACTGGCTATCTTCAATGCCATGCAGTCTACCAATGATCCGTATAACCTGAGCAACAATCCAGACGGTACATTGCTGCTGGATGACGAAGAGTAATTTCGCTAACGTGTTGTGCTCAACATCCGCGTCATTGCCTTAACAAACGCTTATAAATAAGCCTCTCATTCCCTGAACAGAACGAGAGGCTTTTTTTATCTCTGACCCCTAAAGTCTCTTCCTACCTTCCACTCTCCTTGATGTAAAACCCTCACTGAATTTCACTCGTACACAAACTGAAATCTGCCATCCGGATGAATGAAGCATCTGTTCCGGATTGCGGTTTGATGTGGAGAAATTTAACGCAAAAAGGGCAAAAGTGTGTTCTGGATCAAAAAAATACCCCTGATAAGGGGAAGGAAAACAGAGTCATACCTGTCAAAATATGTTTGTTAAATGCACGATCCATGCGTGTGAATACCCGCTACACTAAAATTAACCCTACAGACTGAAGCGATTTAGCTGGAAAGCGGGGCATCATTTGTTAATAATATGATGCAGGTGTGAAATAATGTTTGGATACTTTTGTCAAAGTTGACAAAAGGTTATAGAAAGGAGTAAAAAACCCCATTAAATAGCTGTTTATTACGTAATAACAGCGACATTTAAAAGGTTTTTACCCTTCCCTTGAATCGATGTGGTCAGTTTGCTGCGGGAAACGCGTGCAGGATGCCAGCGCCACTTTTGATGAGTAAGCAATGAGTATGTCAACTACCACCGAAATCATCGCTCAGCACTGGGCGTTTATCGTATTTATCGTTATTGCCTTTGGCCTGTGTGCTTTCATGCTGACCGGAGGATGGCTGCTTGGCGGCAGAGCGCGCGCCCGCTACAAAGACACGCCATTCGAATCGGGCATTGAATCCGTTGGTGATACTCATATCCGCCTGTCGGCGAAATTTTATCTGGTTGCGATGTTTTTCGTCATCTTCGACGTCGAAGCCCTCTTTTTATACGCATGGGCGACTTCAATCCGTGAAAGCGGTTGGATCGGCTTTGTGGAAGCCGCAATTTTCATTTTGGTGCTCCTGGCGGGTCTGGTCTATCTGGTACGCATTGGCGCACTGGACTGGGCTCCGGCTCGCCGTCGCGTAGTGGTGAAAACTACTACGGTCAGCCACACCAATCCTCATAAGCAGTAAAAGAGAGGCAATAAGATGGACTATACGCTCACCCGCATAGACCCGAACGGTGGTGAGAACGACCGTTATCCTCTGCAAAAGCAGGAAATCGTCAGCGATCCGCTGGAGCAGCACGTTCATCGCAGCGTTTACATGGGCAAACTCGAAAATGCCCTGCATGACATGGTGAACTGGGGACGTAAAAACTCCCTCTGGCCTTATAACTTTGGCCTGTCCTGTTGTTACGTTGAGATGACAACATCGTTTACCGCGGTCCACGACGTGGCACGTTTTGGTGCTGAAGTAATGCGCGCCTCGCCACGTCAGGCGGATTTTATGGTTATCGCCGGTACGCCGTTTACCAAAATGGCCCCGGTTATTCAGCGTTTGTACGATCAGATGCTGGAACCAAAATGGGTGATCTCCATGGGTGCCTGCGCCAACTCGGGCGGCATGTATGACATCTATTCGGTGGTGCAGGGCGTCGATAAATTCCTGCCGGTAGATGTCTATATTCCTGGCTGCCCGCCACGTCCTGAAGCCTACATGCAGGCCCTGCTGCTGTTGCAGGAGTCGATCGGCAAAGAGCGCCGTCCGCTTTCATGGGTTGTCGGCGATCAGGGCGTTTACCGCGCCAACATGCCTTCAGAGCGTGAAAGAAAACGCGGCGAGCGCATCGCAGTCACAAACCTGCGCAGCCCGGACGAAGTTTAAAACCGTATGGATGGAAAACAGCGCCTGCAGCAGAACATCACAATTTAATGCATGGCCCCATCCTGACGCCTTCATTTGAGTGCCTGAGACCAGGCCGGAATGGTGAGTAACGTATGACAGATTTGACCACGCAAGATCTCGCTCAGCCTTCATGGCAAACCCGTGATCACCTTGATGACCCGGTGATCGGCGAGTTGCGTAACCGTTTTGGGCCGGATGCCTTCACTGTACAGCCAACCCGCACCGGCATTCCGGTGGTCTGGGTTAAGCGTGAACAGATACTGGAAATTACCGAGTTCCTGCGTAAATTACCTAAGCCTTACGTCATGCTGTATGACCTGCATGGCGTGGATGAACGTTTACGTACCCACCGTGAAGGCCTGCCTGCGGCGGATTTTTCCGTTTTCTACCACCTGCTATCGATCGAACGCAACCGCGACATCATGCTGAAGGTGGCACTCTCTGAAAACGATATGCATCTGCCGACCCTCACCCGTCTTTTCCCGAATGCCAACTGGTATGAGCGTGAAACCTGGGAGATGTTTGGTATCACCTTTGATGGTCACCCGCATCTGACGCGCATCATGATGCCGTCGACCTGGGAAGGCCATCCGTTGCGTAAAGATTACCCAGCGCGCGCCACCGAATTCGATCCGTTTACGCTGACCAAACAGAAAGAAGATCTGGAGATGGAAGCGCTGACCTTTAAGCCTGAAGACTGGGGCATGAAGCGCAGCACCACCAACGAAGACTTCATGTTCCTGAACCTCGGGCCTAACCACCCGTCGGCGCACGGTGCGTTCCGCATCATTCTGCAGCTGGATGGTGAAGAGATTGTCGACTGCGTGCCTGACATCGGCTATCACCATCGTGGTGCCGAAAAGATGGGCGAGCGTCAGTCGTGGCACAGCTACATTCCTTACACTGACCGCATCGAGTACCTCGGCGGCTGCGTAAACGAAATGCCTTACGTGCTGGCGGTGGAAAAACTGGCCGGTATCGTCGTGCCCGATCGCGTCAACGTGATCCGCGTAATGCTCTCTGAGCTGTTCCGAATCAACAGCCATCTGCTCTATATCTCGACCTTTATTCAGGACGTCGGTGCCATGACACCGGTGTTCTTTGCCTTTACCGATCGCCAGAAAATCTATGATGTGGTTGAAGCCATTACCGGTTTCCGTATGCATCCGGCCTGGTTCCGCATCGGCGGCGTGGCGCATGATCTGCCGCGTGGCTGGGAACGGCTGCTGCGTGACTTCCTGGACTGGATGCCGAAGCGCCTGAAGGAATATGACAAAGCCGCACTGCGTAACACCGTGCTGATTGGTCGTTCTAAAGGCGTTGCTGCGTACAACATGGAAGAGGCACTGGCGTGGGGCACCACCGGTGCCGGTCTGCGTGCCACGGGTCTCGACTTTGATGTGCGTAAATGGCGTCCATACTCAGGCTACGAAAACTTCGATTTCGAAATCCCGGTCGGCGATGGTATCAGCGATGCTTACAGCCGTGTTCAGCTGAAGATGGAAGAGATGTGGCAGTCGCTGCGTATTCTTGAGCAGTGTCTCAACAATATGCCAGAGGGGCCGTTCAAAGCGGATCACCCGCTGACCACGCCGCCACCGAAAGAGCGTACGCTGCAGCACATTGAAACGCTGATCACCCACTTCCTGCAGGTTTCGTGGGGACCGGTTATGCCAGCCAATGAATCGTTCCAGATGATTGAAGCGACGAAAGGGATCAACAGCTACTACCTGACCAGCGATGGCAGCACCATGAGCTACCGCACCCGCGTGCGTACGCCGAGCTTCCCGCATCTGCAGCAGATTCCTTCAGTAATCCGTGGCAGCCTGGTATCCGACCTGATCGTATATCTGGGTAGTATCGATTTTGTTATGTCAGACGTGGACCGCTAATTATGCACGATCAACACATTGCCATTAAAACGATCGACCCTAACGAGGTCTTCGTGCTGAGCGCGGAAGAGCATCACGCCATTGAGCACGAAAAACACCACTACGAAGATGCGCGTGCAGCCTCGATTGAAGCGCTGAAGATCGTGCAGAAACAGCGCGGCTGGGTACCAGACGGCGCGATCAACGCGATTGCTGAAGTACTGGGTATTCCGGCGAGTGATGTTGAAGGTGTGGCGACGTTTTACAGCCAGATCTTCCGTCAGCCGGTTGGCCGTCATGTTATCCGTTACTGTGACAGCGTGGTCTGTCACATCACCGGTTATCAGGGCATCCAGTCCGCACTGGAGCAGCAGCTGAATATCAAACCGGGTCAGACGACTGCCGATGGCCGCTTTACGCTGCTGCCGACTTGTTGTCTGGGCAACTGCGACAAGGGCCCAACGATGATGGTGGATGAAGACACGCATGTGCATCTGACGCCGGAAGGCATCCCTTCTTTGCTGGAGCAGTATCAATGACAATTAAACAGATCATTCGTACTGCTGAAACCCATCCGCTGACCTGGCGGATGCGTGACGACAAGCAACCTGTCTGGCTTGATGAATACCGCAGCAAAAACGGCTATGCAGGTGCGGAAAAAGCGCTGAAAAGCATGTCACAGGATGACATCGTCGCAGCAGTGAAAGATTCCGGCCTGAAAGGGCGTGGCGGTGCAGGCTTCTCTACGGGTTTAAAGTGGAGCCTGATGCCGAAAGATGAGTCGATGAACATCCGTTACCTGCTGTGTAACGCCGATGAAATGGAGCCAGGCACCTATAAAGATCGCCTGTTGATGGAGCAGATGCCTCACCAGCTGGTGGAAGGCATGCTGATCAGTGCCTTTGCGCTGAAGGCCTACCGAGGCTATATCTTCTTACGTGGTGAATACATTGAAGCGGCGGTGCATCTGCGCCGTGCGATTGCTGAAGCGACGGAAGCCGGCTATCTCGGTAAAAATATTCTCGGTACCGGCTTCGACTTTGAGCTGATCGTCCACACTGGTGCAGGTCGTTATATCTGCGGTGAAGAGACGGCACTGATTAACTCACTGGAAGGCCGTCGTGCGAACCCGCGCTCCAAGCCGCCATTCCCGGCGAGTGCAGGCGCGTGGGGCAAACCGACCTGCGTGAACAACGTAGAAACCCTCTCCAATGTCCCGGCGATTCTGGCCAACGGCGTGGAGTGGTACAAAAACATCTCTAAAAGCGAAGATGCCGGTACCAAAATGATGGGCTTCTCCGGACGGGTTAAAAATCCCGGCGTCTGGGAGCTGCCATTCGGTATCACCGCACGTGAAATCCTGGAAGATTATGCGGGCGGCATGCGTGACGGACTGAAGTTCAAAGCCTGGCAGCCCGGCGGCGCAGGGACCGACTTCCTGACCGACCAGCACCTGGATCTGCCGATGGAATTTGCCAGCATCGGCAAAGCAGGCAGCCGTCTGGGTACGGCGCTGGCGATGGCCGTCGATCACGAGATCAACATGGTCTCGCTGGTACGTAACCTGGAAGAGTTCTTTGCCCGTGAGTCGTGCGGCTGGTGTACACCGTGTCGCGATGGCCTGCCGTGGAGCGTTAAAATTCTGCGTGCGCTGGAGCAGAAGCAGGGTCAGCCAGGCGATATCGAAACCTTACTGCAACTCTGCCGTCAGCTTGGCCCGGGTAAAACCTTCTGTGCGCATGCGCCAGGTGCGGTTGAGCCGCTGCAGAGTGCGATTAAATATTTCCGTGAAGAGTTTGAAGCTGGCATGGCACCGCAGGTGTTTGGCAATACCCGCGCCATTGGCGGTATCCAGCCAAACCTGCTGAAAGCGCGCTGGTAATTCACCAAAGAATACGGAACAGGCCTGGTGCCGCCGCCCCGACAACGTCGTGCGTCGGGGCAAGAATATGATTAACGCTCGTCTCTGACGAGCCTTACGGAAGCATGTCACTATGGCTACAATTCATGTAGACGGTAAAGAGTATGATGTGAACGGAGCGGACAACCTGCTACAGGCATGTCTCTCTCTGGGCCTTGATATTCCTTACTTTTGCTGGCATCCGGCGCTGGGAAGCGTTGGGGCCTGCCGCCAGTGTGCGGTAAAGCAATTCCAGAATGCCGAAGATACCCGCGGCCGTCTTGTCATGTCCTGCATGACACCGGCCTCTGACGGCACATTCATCTCCATCGATGATGGCGAAGCGAAAGAGTTCCGCGAAAGCGTGGTGGAGTGGCTGATGACCAACCACCCACACGACTGTCCGGTGTGTGAAGAGGGCGGTAACTGTCACCTGCAGGATATGACAGTAATGACCGGCCACAGCTTCCGCCGCTATCGCTTCACCAAACGTACTCACCGTAATCAGGATCTCGGTCCGTTCATCTCCCACGAGATGAACCGCTGTATCGCCTGTTACCGCTGTGTGCGTTACTACAAAGATTATGCCGATGGCAAAGATCTGGGTGTCTACGGCGCGCACGACAACGTCTACTTCGGTCGCCCGGAAGATGGCACGCTGGAGAGCGAATTCTCCGGCAACCTTGTTGAAATCTGCCCGACCGGCGTCTTCACCGACAAAACCCACTCCGAACGCTATAACCGTAAATGGGATATGCAGTTTGCACCGAGCATCTGCCAGCAGTGCAGTGTCGGCTGTAACACCAGCCCGGGTGAGCGTTATGGTGAGTTGCGCCGTATCGAAAACCGTTACAACGGCACCGTAAACCACTACTTCCTGTGTGACCGTGGCCGCTTTGGCTATGGCTACGTGAACCGCAAAGATCGTCCACGTCAGCCGATGCTGCTGCGCGGCAACGACTGGGTCACGCTGAACGCGGAGCAGGCGGTCAATGCCGGTGCAGATTTGCTGCGTCAGGCGAAGAAAGTGATCGGTATCGGCTCGCCGCGTGCCAGCATTGAAAGTAACTTCGCCCTGCGTGAACTGGTGGGTGCAGAGAACTTCTCAACCGGCATGCCAGCGGACGAGCAGGCCCGTCTTGAACTGATGCTCAACGTCCTGCGCGAGGGCGGAATCTATACGCCATCGCTGCGTGAAATTGAAAGCTACGATGCGGTGCTGGTGTTGGGTGAAGACCTGACACAGGTTGGCGCACGTGTGGCACTCTCTGTTCGCCAGGCCGTGAAAGGCAAAGCGCGTGATATGGCCGCTGCGCAGAAAGTCGCAGACTGGCAGATCGCCGCCATCATGAACATTGGTCAGAACGCGAAACATCCGCTGTTTGTTACCCACGTTGATGAAACCCGTCTGGATGATATCGCGGCATGGAGCTACCGTGCGCCGGTTGAAGATCAGGCGCGCCTTGGCTTCGCTATCGCCAGTGCGCTGGATGAATCTGCGCCAGCGGTCACCGATTTCGACAGCAAGCTCAATGGAAAAATGGATGTTGTCGTTCAGGCGCTGGCCGGAGCGAAAAAGCCATTAATCATCTCCGGTACTCACTCAGGCAGCAGCGCAGTCATTGAAGCAGCGGCTAACGTGGCGAAAGCCCTGAAAGCACGCGGTGCAGATGTCGGCATTACTTTGCTGGCAGGTCACGCCAACAGCATCGGTCTGGGCATGATCGGCGGTAATCCGCTGGAGCATGCGCTGGAGCAGCTGAGCAACGGTGAAGCCGATGCGCTGGTGGTTCTGGAAAATGACCTCTATCGCCATGCACCGAAAGCCGTGGTGGATGCGGCGCTGGCTCAGACCACAAACGTCATTGTGGTTGATCATCAGCGTACTGCGACGCTCGAGAAAGCGGGTCTGGTTTTATCAACCGCCAGCTTCGCTGAAAGTGATGGCACCTCGATTAACCATGAAGGCCGCGCACAGCGTTTCTTCCAGGTTTACGATCCTGCCTATTACGACAACAACATTGTGATGCTGGAAAGCTGGCGCTGGCTGCACTCGCTACACAGCACGCTGGAAAGCCGTCATGTGGACTGGACGCAGCTCGATCACGTGATCGATGCCGTGGTTACCCGCCTGCCACAGCTGGCGGGTATCAAAGAAGCGGCACCTGATGCGAGCTTCCGCATTCGTGGTCAGAAACTGGCGCGTTCTCCGAACCGTAACAGTGGACGAACTGCGATGCGCGCGAATATCAGCGTTCACGAACCGCGTCAGCCACAGGATCAGGACACCATGTTCGCCTTCTCAATGGAAGGGAACAACCAGCCATCGGCTCCGCGTTCGCAGATTCCATTCGCCTGGGCACCAGGCTGGAACTCACCGCAGGCGTGGAATAAGTTCCAGGTTGAAGTGGGCGGCAAACTGCGTCATGGCGATCCAGGCGTGCGCCTGTTTGAAGCAAGCGCCAGTGAGTTGCCGTGGTTCACGACCGTTCCTGCCGCGTTTGTCAGTGATGCGCAGTGGCGTGTGGCACCTCTCCACCGGTTGTTCGGTAGCGAAGAGATGTCACAGCGTTCACCGGTCTTCCAGCAGCGTATGGCGGAGCCTGCTCTGGTGATTAACCCGGAGGATGCAGCGAAACTGGGCGTCAACAATGGCGCGGCGGTTGAGTTCAGCTGTGCCGGTGAGACAGTCCGTCTGCCGGTCCGTTTCTCGGCGTCACTGCAGGCGGGACAGATTGGTCTGCCGCTGGGTATGCCGGGCGTTCCGCCATTCCTGGCGAACGGTAAAATCGACACTCTGCAGGAGGCGGCGCAATGAGCTGGTTAACACCGGACGTTATCGACATTCTGCTGGCCATTGTTAAAGCCATTGTGATTCTGCTAGTGGTTGTGGCCTGCGGCGCGTTCATGAGCTTCGCCGAGCGTCGTCTGCTCGGCCTGTTCCAGAACCGTTACGGACCCAACCGCGTAGGCTGGGGCGGCTCGCTCCAGCTGGTCGCTGACATGATCAAAATGTTCTTCAAAGAGGACTGGGTCCCGCCGTTTACCGACCGCTTTATCTTTACCCTTGCGCCGGTTATCGCCTTTGTTTCACTGCTGCTGGCCTTTGCTATCGTGCCGGTTTCGCCAACCTGGATGGTGACAGACCTGAATATCGGTCTGCTGTTCTTCCTGATGATGGCGGGCCTTGCGGTCTACGCGGTACTGTTTGCTGGCTGGTCGAGTAACAACAAATACTCGCTGCTGGGCGCAATGCGCGCCTCGGCGCAGACCCTGAGCTACGAAGTGTTCCTGGGTCTGTCGCTGATGGGTGTGGTGGCGCAGGCGGGCTCGTTCAACATGAATGATATCGTCAACAGCCAGACGCATCTGTGGAACATCATTCCGCAGTTCTTCGGTTTCGTGACCTTCTGTATTGCTGGCGTGGCGGTGTGTCACCGTCATCCGTTTGACCAGCCAGAAGCGGAGCAGGAACTGGCAGACGGTTATCACATTGAATATGCCGGTATGAAGTTCGGCCTGTTCTTTGTCGGCGAATATGTGGCGATTACCACCGTTTCAGCGCTGATCGTAACGCTGTTCTTTGGTGGCTGGCACGGACCTTTCCTGCCGCCGTTCATCTGGTTCGCCCTGAAAACGGCGTTCTTTATGATGATGTTCATCCTGATTCGTGCTGCGCTTCCGCGTCCACGCTACGACCAGGTGCTGTCATTCGGCTGGAAAGTGTGTCTGCCGTTGACGCTGTTGAACCTGCTGGCGACTGCCGCAGTGATTCTCTACACAGCGCCGTAAGGGGTTAACAAATGACTTTGAAAGATATTGTCGTAGGCTTTGGCACGACAGTTCGCAGTATCTGGCTGATAGGGCTACACGCCTTCGCCAAACGTGAAACTCAGATGTACCCGGAAGAGCCGGTTTATCTGCCACCACGCTATCGTGGCCGTATCGTGTTAACCCGCGATCCGGATGGTCAGGAGCGTTGCGTCGCCTGTAACCTGTGTGCGGTTGCCTGTCCGGTTGGCTGTATTTCACTGCAGAAAGCAGAAACCAAAGATGGCCGTTGGTACCCGGAGTTCTTCCGTATCAACTTCTCACGTTGCATCTTCTGCGGCATGTGTGAAGAAGCCTGTCCGACAACGGCGATTCAGCTGACTCCCGATTTCGAACTGGGTGAGTTTAAGCGTCAGGATCTGGTGTATGAGAAGGACGATCTGCTGATTTCGGGACCGGGTAAATATCCGGAGTACAACTTCTACCGCATGGCAGGTATGGCGATTGACGGTAAAGATAAGGGCGAAGCGGAAAACGAAGCTAAGCCTATCGACGTCAAAGGCTTATTACCTTAAGGAGCAAGGCATGGAATTTGCGTTTTATCTTTGCGGACTGGTGGCGGTGCTGACGACGTTGCGCGTCATTACCCACACTAATCCGGTACATGCGTTGCTGTACCTGATCGTTTCGCTGCTATCGATCGCGGGCGTCTTTTTCTCGATGGGTGCCTATTTTGCCGGTGCGCTGGAGATTATCGTTTACGCCGGTGCCATCATGGTGCTGTTCGTCTTCGTGGTCATGATGCTGAATCTGGGCAAACAGACAGAGAAGCAGGAGCGTGAGTGGCTCAGCCCTTCATTGTGGATTGGTCCGGGCATCGTTTCATTGCTGCTGCTGGTCGTGATGATCTACGCCATCCTGACGGCGAATGATCAGGGCATTGATGGCACCATCATCGACGCCAAAGCGGTCGGCATTAGCCTGTTTGGTCCTTATGTACTGGCGGTTGAACTGGCCTCCATGCTGCTGCTGGCAGGTCTGGTCGTGGCGTTCCATATCGGTCGTGAAGAGCGTCAGGGTGAAGTCCTGAGTAACCGTAATGCTGACGCCGCTCAGGTGAAAAAGGAGAACGCATGATCCCGTTACAACATGGATTGATTCTTGCTGCCGTGCTGTTTGTCCTTGGACTGACGTCGCTGGTGATACGCCGTAATCTGCTGTTTATGCTGATCGGCCTTGAAATCATGATCAACGCCGCCGCCTTAGCCCTGGTGGTTGCCGGGAGCTATTGGGGTCAGGCCGATGGACAGGTGATGTATATCCTGGCGATCAGCCTGGCAGCAGCGGAAGCCAGTATTGGTCTGGCACTGCTGCTTCAGCTCTATCGTCGTCGTCAGACGCTGAACATTGATACTGTGAGCGAGATGCGCGGATGAATCTTCTCTATTTAACTGTCTTGTTTCCGCTGATCGGCTTTCTGCTGTTAGCGTTTTCCCGCGGTCGCTGGTCAGAGAACCTGTCGGCCACGGTAGGTATGGGATCGGTGGGTCTGGCGGCCCTGACTACGGCAATGATCGGTTTCGAGTTCTTCGCCAATGGTCAGCAAGCCTACACCCAGTCACTCTGGACCTGGATGCATGTCGGCAACTTCGACATGAAGGTGAACCTGACGCTGGATGGTCTGTCACTGACCATGCTGTCGGTCGTGACCGGTGTCGGCTTCTTCATTCACATGTTCGCCTCCTGGTATATGCGTGGAGAAGAGGGCTACTCCCGCTTCTTCGCCTACACCAACCTGTTTATCGCCAGCATGGTTGTTCTGGTGCTGGCCGATAACCTGATGCTGATGTATCTGGGCTGGGAAGGGGTAGGGCTTTGCTCTTATCTGCTGATCGGTTTCTACTACAGCAATCCTGAAAACGGCAAAGCGGCGATGAAAGCCTTCATCATCACCCGCGTGGGCGACGTCTTCCTGGCATTCGGCCTGTTCATCCTTTACAACGAACTCGGCACGCTGAACTTCCGCGAAATGATGGAACTGGCTCCGGCGCACTTTGCCGCAGATAACCATATGCTGCAGTGGGCAACGCTGATGCTGCTGGGTGGCGCGGTCGGTAAATCGGCACAGCTGCCGTTACAGACCTGGCTGGCAGATGCGATGGCGGGTCCGACACCGGTTTCAGCACTGATCCACGCCGCGACCATGGTGACGGCGGGTGTTTACCTGATTGCCCGCAGCCACGGTCTCTTCCTGCTGACGCCGGAAGTGCTGCATCTGGTCGGAATCATCGGGGCAATTACCCTGGTACTGGCAGGCTTTGCCGCGCTGGTACAGACCGATATCAAACGTGTTCTCGCTTACTCCACCATGAGCCAGATTGGCTATATGTTCCTGGCGCTGGGTGTTCAGGCGTGGGATGCGGCGATTTTCCATCTGATGACGCACGCCTTCTTTAAAGCATTACTGTTCCTCTCTTCGGGTTCAGTGATTCTGGCCTGCCATCACGAGCAGAACATCTTCAAAATGGGTGGCCTGCGTAAGAGCATTCCGCTGGTCTACACCTGCTTCCTGGTAGGCGGCGCGGCGCTGGCGGCACTGCCGCTGATTACGGCGGGCTTCTACAGTAAAGATGAGATTCTGTTTGGCGCACTGGCTAACGGCCACATCAACCTGATGGTTGCGGGGCTGGTAGGGGCGTTCCTGACCTCAATCTATACCTTCCGCATGATCTTCATCGTGTTCCATGGCGAAGAGAAAATTCATGCGCACGCCGGTAAAGGCATTACCCATCATCTGCCGCTGATTGTGCTGCTGCTGCTTTCTACCTTTATTGGTGCGCTGATTACGCCACCGCTGGCGGGTGTACTGCCAGCCAATGAATTTGGCGAAGCAGGCAAAGTGGGACTGGAAATCACCTCGGGCGTCGTAGCGATTGTCGGCATTCTGATTGCTGCCGCGCTGTGGCTGGGCAAACGTGAGCTGGTGACCCGTATCGCAAACAGTGCGCCAGGCCGTTTCTTCGGCACCTGGTGGTTTGCGGCCTGGGGCTTCGACTGGCTCTACGATAAAGTGTTCGTCAAACCTTACCTGGGTATTGCGTGGCTGCTGAAGCGCGACCCACTCAATGGCCTGATGAACCTGCCTGCGCTGCTGTCGCGCATTGCCAACAAAGGCCTGGTAGTTAGTGAGAATGGCTACCTGCGCTGGTACGTTGCGTCAATGAGCCTGGGTGCCGTGCTGGTGCTGGCTCTGCTGCTGGTGATTTAAAGATTGATG
The DNA here is from genome assembly GCF_058148845.1 of Pantoea sp. RCC30.1. Taxonomy (NCBI): domain Bacteria; kingdom Pseudomonadati; phylum Pseudomonadota; class Gammaproteobacteria; order Enterobacterales; family Erwiniaceae; genus Pantoea; species Pantoea sp. RCC30.1. Next base: position 69,790 of record NZ_JBXUHX010000010.1, read on the forward strand.
AGCGGGGTGAGTTCGCTCACCCCAATGAAGAATGTCAAAATAACCTGAGTAATGAGCGTTATCGTCGTAGCCAGTTTCATCACCGCCAGCGCACAGCAAACCGCAGCATACCGAGGTATGTGAGGATTGCGAGCACTGCCGGGGTTGAAAATGGCAAGTAAGATAGCTCAGAAAAGGAAATATAAGGGAAGTGTGCCGTGTTATTACCTTGGCTAATTATCATACCCTTCGTCGGCGGTCTGATCTGCTGGCTCACTGAGCGCCTTGGCGCGAAGGTGCCACGCTGGATCGCGCTGATCACTATGGGGCTGACGTTGGCGCTTTCGCTGCAACTCTGGTTGCAGGGAGGCTATTCACTGACGCAGGCAGCGGGCATTCCGCAGTGGCAGTCAAGTTTCTCCGTTCCGTGGATCCCACGCTTCGGCATCAGCTTCCATTTAGCCATTGATGGCCTGTCGCTGCTGATGGTGGTGCTGACCGGCCTGCTTGGTCTGATGGCGGTGCTTTGTTCCTGGAATGAGATTTCAAAGTATCAGGGCTTCTTCCATCTGAACCTGATGTGGATACTGGGCGGCGTGATCGGTGTGTTCCTCTCCATCGACCTGTTCCTGTTCTTCTTCTTCTGGGAAATGATGCTGGTGCCGATGTACTTCCTCATCGCGCTCTGGGGTCATAAAGCATCGGACGGTAAAACCCGTATCTCCGCCGCGACCAAATTCTTCATCTACACCCAGGCTTCAGGTCTGGTGATGCTGATTGCGATCCTGGGCCTGGTGTTTGTCCACTACAACGCGACCGGCGTCTGGACATTCAGCTACGAGCAGCTTCTGAAGACGCCAATGTCGAGCGGGGTTGAATATCTGCTGATGCTGGGCTTCTTTATCGCCTTTGCGGTGAAGATGCCGGTAGTGCCGTTGCATGGCTGGCTGCCAGATGCGCACAGTCAGGCGCCCACGGCCGGTTCTGTCGACCTGGCGGGTATCCTGCTAAAAACAGCAGCTTACGGCTTACTGCGTTTCAGCCTGCCGCTGTTCCCGAACGCGTCAGCCGAGTTTGCGCCGATCGCCATGTGGCTGGGCATCATCGGTATCTTCTACGGTGCCTGGATGGCTTTCTCGCAGACCGATATCAAACGTCTGATTGCTTATACCTCCATTTCGCACATGGGCTTTGTGCTGATTGCCATCTACACCGGCAGCCAGCTGGCGCTGCAGGGTGCGGTGATTCAGATGATTGCGCACGGTCTGTCCGCTGCGGCACTGTTCATTCTGTGTGGTCAGCTTTACGAGCGCCTGCATACCCGTGACATGCGTCAGATGGGGGGCCTGTGGTCGCGCATCAAGTGGATTCCGGGTCTGTCGCTGTTCTTTGCTGTCGCCAATCTCGGTATGCCAGGCACCGGTAACTTTGTCGGCGAATTTATGATTCTGACCGGCAGCTTCCAGGTGGTGCCGATGATTATCATCATCGCGACCTTTGGTCTGGTGTTCGCTTCGATTTACTCGCTGGTGATGATGCAGCGCGCTTACTACGGCGAAGCGAAATCGAAAGATCCGCTGCCAGGCATGTCACCGCGTGAGTTTATGACCATCGGTGTTCTGGTTGTGCTGCTGGTGCTGCTGGGCGTCTATCCACAGCCGATTCTGGATACTTCGCACGCTGCCATGAGCAATATTCAGCAGTGGTTTACCGCTTCAATTTCAACTACAAGGCCGTAATTCGCCATGACAATAACTCCTCACCAATTGATTGCGTTGCTACCGCTGTTAATCGTCGGATTGACGGTGGTGGTTGTGATGCTGTCCATTGCCTGGCGACGCAACCACTTCGTTAACGCCACGCTAACGGTAGTTGGCCTGAACCTGGCGCTGCTCTCGCTCTATTTTGTCGGTCAGGTCGGGGCAATGGATGTCACGCCGCTGCTGCGCGTCGATGGCTATTCGATGTTTTATACCGCGCTGGTGATGCTGGCGAGCCTGGCGACCTGTACCTTTGCCTATCCATGGCTGGCGGGTTACCCGGACAACAAAGATGAGTTCTACCTGCTGGTGCTGATTGCGGCGCTGGGAGGTATCGTGCTGGCCAGTGCTAACCATCTGGCTTCGCTGTTCATCGGCATTGAGCTGTTGTCGCTGCCTCTGTTTGGTCTGATTGGCTACGCTTTCCGTCAGAAACGTTCGCTGGAAGCGGCGCTGAAATACACCATTCTTTCAGCGGCAGCCTCCTCGTTCCTGCTGTTTGGTATTGCGCTGATCTACGCCGACTCCGGTAATCTGAGCTTCGTGGCGCTGGGTCAGAGCCTGACGGACAGCATGATTCACGAGCCACTGCTGCTGGTGGGTCTGGGCATGATGATCATCGGTCTGGGCTTCAAGCTCTCGCTGGTTCCGTTCCACCTCTGGACTCCCGATGTTTATCAGGGTGCGCCTGCGCCGGTTTCAACCTTCCTGGCTACTGCCAGCAAGATTGCGATCTTCGGTGTCATCATGCGTCTGTTCATGTACGCGCCGGTGACCGACAGCGAAGCGGTGCGAACAGTGCTGGCCATGATCGCCTTTGTGTCGATTCTGTTCGGTAACCTGATGGCGATTTCGCAGAGCAACATCAAGCGTCTGCTGGGTTACTCCTCTATCGCCCACCTCGGTTATCTGCTGGTGGCGCTGATTGCGGTGAAAGATCATCAGCTGTCGCTGGAAACCTCAGGTGTTTACCTGGCCGGTTATCTGTTCAGCAGCCTGGGCGCCTTTGGTGTGGTGAGCCTGATGTCCAGCCCGTATCGTGGCCCGGATGCCGATTCACTCTACTCTTATCGTGGTCTGTTCTGGCATCGTCCTGTCCTGTCAGCTGTGATGACAGTGATGATGCTGTCGCTGGCGGGTATCCCGATGACGCTGGGCTTTATCGGTAAATTCTACGTGATCGCTTCAGGTGTGAGTGCACACCTGTGGTGGCTCACCGGTGCTGTGGTAGCGGGTAGTGCGATTGGCCTCTACTATTATCTGCGCGTGACGGTGAGTCTGTATCTTAGCCCGCCGGAACTGCATACCCGTGATACCCCGGCTAACTGGGCATTTACGGCCGGTGGTGTAGTGGTCCTGATCTCTGCCATTCTGGTGCTGCTGTTAGGTGTCTACCCGCAGCCGCTCATCAGACTGGTGCAGATGGCTCAGCCACTGATGTAAGCAGATGACAGCAATTGATGAATCAGGCCTTCGGGCCTGATTTTTCTTGCCTGTCAGACGAGGTCACCAGCAGGTGCTGGCAACACCGCGCTGATGTAGAGTGTGTGGTTTAAAGGAGAGACCATGAACATTGACTGGCAGGACAAACACCATAGCGAACTTACCGCCCCGGAACTCTATGCGCTGCTGGCGTTGCGCAGTGCGGTGTTTGTGGTGGAACAGCAGTGTGCTTACCTTGATGTGGATGGCAAAGATTTGCAGGCGGAAAACCGGCATCTTCTGGGCATGGCGGATGAACAGCTGGTGGCCTATGCGCGACTTATCACGCCAGAGGATAGGACAAGCCCGGTGAAAATCGGACGGGTGATCGTTTCAGATCGGGTTCGTGGTGCGCGTCTGGGCAATCGTCTGATGGAGCAGGCGATCAGCAGTTGTCAGCAGCACTGGCCAGGCCGTGACATGTTTCTCTCCGCTCAGGCACATCTGGAAAACTTCTATGGGCAGCATGGCTTTGTGGCGGTGGGTGAGAACTATCTGGAAGATGGTATTCCGCACGTCGATATGCTGAAGAACGCGCCATAAAAAAAGCGAGGCCTGAGCCTCGCCTTTTTTCATCAACCTACCGTCATCTGACGGTCATCGACATATTTGCGCTGATCCGGCGCAGGCGGGAAATACTGATAAAGCCAGGTTTCACTCAGCGTCTCATCCTTGCTGCGCAGGAACAGACGCATCTCTACCGGCTGGGTGGAATCGCTGTTCGGATACCAGTCAAACAGGATGCGGTATCCCTTGAGCGGATCGACATACAGAATCTCAACCTGCTTCACGCTTCCGGATGAAACGGTAATCACCGGTTCAATGCCTTTCGACGCCGCAGCCTGCAAATCCCCACCAATAAAATCGATGGCGAAGCGGCGGCACCAGGTTTCCGGGAAGTGTTCGCCAGGCGCCCAGCCTTCCGGGAAACCACCAATACCGGTACGGGTCGCATCCACGCGCGCCAGACCGCTACGTACTGGCGGCAGACCACTCCAGTAGAGCTTGTAGGAGAAGTTCAGCTCGCTACCCGCTTTGACCGGCTCAGCCGGTTGCCAGAAGCAGACCACGTTATCCAGCGTTTCACCGGTAGTCGGGATCTCCATCAGGTTAATCGCGCCTTTGCCCCACTTGCCGACCGGCTCAACCCACAGGCTCGGACGTTTGTCATACCAGCCAATCACATCCTGATAATCTTTGAAGTCGTGATTTAACTGCAGCAGGCCAAAGCCACGCGGATTCTCATCTTCATAGGCATTGAACTGCAGACGCTGCGGATTATTCAGTGGGCGGGCAATCCATTCGCCTTTACCGGTCCACATCGCCAGACGGTCGGAGTCGTGGATCTGCGGATGGTAGGTGTTGCACATGCGGCGTTCGTTGGTGCCGCAGCTGAACATGCTGGTCATTGGCGAGATGCCAATCTGACGAATCTCTTTACGTGCGAACAGGTGGTTCTCCACCTCCATCACCACGCGTTTCTCTTCGCAATGGATGATGAACTTATAGGCACCGGTGACACTCGCACCATCCAACAGGGCATAGCAGGTAAAGGTGGTATCTTCCGCTTTTGGCGTTTCAAACCAGAAGGCGGTGAAATCGGGGAACTCTTCCTGGCCATTGCTGAAGGTGTTGATCGCGACACCACGCGCCGAGAGGCCGTACTGGTAAGTATCGTCAACTGCACGGAAGTAGCTTGCGCCCAGGAACGAGACGATATCGCGACGGGCAAGTTCCGGTTTTTTAAAAGCGCGGAAACCCGCGAAACCGAGGTCAGTTTTGCCCTCCAGCTGCCTGGTATCAACCTTCGCGTTGTTGTAGTTGAACAGCTCAGGGCGGAAGTGAATTTCGCGGGCCTGGCGGCTTTCGCCATCAACAGAGAACATGCGGATGCGCCGCTTGAAGCCCATACCGACATGGAAGAACTGCACGTCCAGTTGACGATCGGGCAGGTTGTTCCAGAGTGAGTGGTTGGCGTCATACTGAATTTCGTTGTACGCCTGCGGGGTCAGTGTGGCTAGCGTCTCCGGCAGCGCGCCTGGTGCACCGCCCCAGGGTTTTTTCGCCAGCGCAGCCGCGTTTTTCTTCAATACGTCGAAATCGAAGCGTACGGCGGTTCCGTCAGCAATGCCATCTTCTGCCCATGCGGATTGCGCAAACAGCGTTGACAGGCCGGTCATGCCGCTGACGGCAGAGAAGGCCATTGACGCTTTCATAAACATTCTTCGATTCATGCCAGAGATCATTCCTTAGCTGTTCGAGGGTGTCGTGACTGTTGTGCAAAATGCACTTTCATGGCCCGATAATCACAGGCAACAGAGGGGTACGACAGTAGGGTTACTGGAAAATTCAGTCACGACAAAATTTATCAGATTAATCAAAGAAGCGAAGCGAAATTCGGTGTTTGCCGCTGCGTCTTACACTTCTTTGCGCAGCGGAACGGCGCACCGCCTGCAGTGAGTCAGATTAACGGATGAAAAATCAGGTGATTCCTGGAGCAGGAAATCAGCAGAGCGTCAGATTATGTCTATAGTTAATGGACTGCTTTGCAATTCACACGGAGGAAATGATGGTAAATCAGACAAATCAATTCGAATCGGGCCTCGATGACGATATTGCGTTACTGACCGAAACCCTGGAAGAAGTGCTTAAGGCATCAGGCGATCCGGCCGATCAGAAGTACATTGAGCTTAAAAGCAAAGCCGAACAGGCGCTGAACGATGTGAAAACCCGTGTCAGCCATGCGTCCGATAGTTACTACTATCGCGCTAAACAGGCTGCGTACCGTGCAGATGATTACGTGCACGAAAAACCGTGGCAGGGTGTTGGTATCGGCGCAACCGCCGGTCTGGTTCTGGGTCTGCTGCTGGCGCGTCGTTAATCGCGACTCGTTGTTTGAGTCTTAGCAGACATCAGCAGTAAAAAAGCGGTGGGGAAATCCCGCCGTTTTTATTGGTTTTTTAACGCGCTTAACATCCCCCTCCCTTTAATCCTGCTTCGCCCTGCTATCTTTTATGCGCAACGTGCTGCCCCAGGCGCAACGGTCACAATCACTGGTGATGCCGATTGTGTTTCGCGTGTGGACTTCCTACAGTTAAGCAAACGTCAAAAGGAGAACCCGATGTGATTAGAGTAGAGATGCTGTCGACCGGGGATGAGGTGCTGCATGGCCAAATCGTCGATACCAACGCAGCCTGGCTGGCGGACGTACTGTTCCAGCAGGGTTTACCGATGACCAGCCGCACCACGGTAGGGGATTCACTGGAATCGCTCATCGCCACGCTGCAGGCACGCAGTCATGAAGCCGATGTGCTGATTGTCAACGGCGGGCTGGGGCCAACCAGTGACGATCTCAGTGCGCTGGCAGCGGCCCGCGCCTGTGGGGTTGAACTGGAGATGCAGCAGGACTGGCTGGAACAGATGGAAGCCTGGTTCGCCAGCCGTGGACGGGTGATGGCCGCCAGCAATCGCAAGCAGGCTGAAATTCCGGCCAATGCGGAGCTGATTGATAATCCGGTCGGAACCGCCTGTGGCTTTGCCTTGCAACTCAACCGCTGCTGGATGTTCTTCACGCCTGGCGTGCCGTCTGAATTTAAAGTGATGGTTGAGCAGCAGATCATTCCCCGCCTGAAAGAAAAATTCTCGCCCCCCGAGCCGCCGATTTGTCTGCGGCTGACGACCTTTGGTCGCGGTGAAAGTGACATTGCCGCGGAACTGGAGCCGCTGGCGTTGCCGGAAGGCGTGGTGATGGGGTATCGCTCCTCGATGCCGATTATCGAGATCAAACTTACCGGCCCGGCCAGTCAGCGGGTGGCGATGGAGCAGATGTGGCAGCAGGTGCGTCTGTTACTGGCGGAGTGCACCATTTTTGAAGGTACTGAAGGCTTACCGGCGCTACTGGCTCGTGAGCTGGAGCAGCGCGGTGAGCAGCTGGCGGTCAGCGAGCAATACACCGCCGGGCTGCTTTACTGGCAACTGGCAGCTGCCAGTGTGCCGTTGCGTGGCGCTGACATCCTGCCTGCCCGGCAGGAGACGCTGGAGCAGCAGGTGACACGCACTCGCGATCTTGCCGCGCAGCAGCAGGCAGCGCTGGCGCTCTCTGTTGGCAGCCTTGAACAGGAAGAGATTTCGGTGGCGCTGCATACGCCGGATGGCAGTTTTGGTCAGCGCGTGAAGTTCAGCACCGGTCGCCATAATCTGGAGACGCGGCAGAAGGTGGTGGCGATGATGGCGATGAACATGCTGCGCCGCTGGTTACACGGCAGCGAAGTCAGCACCGGTTACGGCTGGATTGATGTGGTTGAAAGCGTCAGACAGTGATATCAGGAAAAACAAAATGGGCGCCAGAGGCGCCCGTTTTGTTTGTGACTGCGGATCAACCCCCTGCAGGGCCATTCTGGCAGCAATAAATAAGCTGATTCGATCTCGCAGCAAATCAAGCCAGACTTGTTCCACATCAGTTATAACTCAAGCTCGATCTCGCCTTTTGCTTTGCAGCAACAGGGCAGAATCTCATCCTGCTGCACAAAGGCCAGCGGCCGCTGTGGGTAATGCACTTCGCCTTTCAGCAGTCGCATCCTGCAGGAGCCGCAGTAACCTTCGCGGCACTGAAACTCTATGCAGACATTATTGGCTTCCAGCAGGGACAGCAGATTGGGGTGATCTTCTGCGCATTCCAGCCGGGTGCCGGAACTGCGCAGAATAACAACGTCGCGGCTCATGATTAAAGCTGGAAGTCGTCAAAGTCGTTAGCACCCACTTCAGAGTCGATCTGACCCACCAGATAGGAGCTCACTTCCACTTCCTGTGGCGCAACCTGCACGTTGTCAGAAACCAGCCAGGAGTTGATCCATGGAATCGGGTTAGAGCGCGTCTGGAAGGGCAGATCAAGGCCAACCGCCTGCATACGGATATTGGTGATGTACTCAATGTACTGGCAGAGGATGTCTTTGTTCAGGCCGATCATTGAACCGCCGCTGAACAGATATTCCGCCCACTCTTTCTCCTGCAGCGCGGCCTTCTTAAACAGCTCGAAGCACTCTTCACGGCACTCTGCCGCAATCTCTTTCATCTCTGGATCGTCTTCACCGCTGCGCAGCAGGTTCAGCATGTGCTGAGTGCCGGTCAGATGCAGCGCTTCATCGCGGGCGATCAGCTTGATGATTTTGGCGTTGCCTTCCATCAGCTCACGCTCGGCGAAAGCGAATGAACAGGCGAAGCTGACATAGAAACGGATTGCTTCCAGCGCATTGACGCTCATCAGACAGATATAGAGCTGCTTCTTCAGGGCGCGCAGGCTGACCACAACCTGTTTGTCATTGACCTTATGAGTGCCTTCGCCCAGCTGATGCCAGTAGTTGGTCATCTCAATCAGATCGTCGTAATAGCGTGAGATATCCTGGGCACGCGCCAGAATCTGCTCATTGGTGACGATATCGTCAAACACGACCGCCGGATCGTTAACGATATTACGGATGATATGGGTGTAAGAACGCGAGTGGATCGTCTCGGAGAACGCCCAGGTTTCAATCCAGGTTTCCAGCTCAGGAATCGAGATCAGCGGCAGCAGGGCGACGTTTGGACTACGACCCTGAATTGAATCCAGCAGCGTCTGATACTTCAGGTTGCTGATAAAGATATGCTTTTCGTGATCCGGCAGAGCCTGGTAGTCAATACGGTCGCGGGAGACATCAACCTCTTCCGGACGCCAGAAGAACGAGAGCTGCTTTTCGATCAGCTTTTCAAAGATGTCATATTTTTGCTGGTCGAAGCGCGCCACGTTGACTGACTGACCGAAAAACATCGGCTCTTTCAGCTGATCATTTTTATTCTGTGAGAAAGTGGAGTAAGCCATAAAAGTTGTCCAAAAGTAGACGAAGCCAGGCCTCGTGAAATGAATGAGGCGGGAGAATTTCCCGCCTGGCCATTAGATCTTACAGGCGCCGCTCTCGCAGCCATCATCCTGGATGGAAGGTGCCAGGTCATCCTGCGCATCTTCCGCACCGTCACGGGTGTTCTGATAGTAGAGCGTTTTTACGCCGAACTTGTACGCCGTCAGCAGATCTTTCAGCAGCTGTTTCATCGGCACTTTACCGTTGGCAAAGCGTGACGGATCGTAGTTGGTGTTGGACGAAATCGCCTGATCGATGAACTTCTGCATCAGACCCACCAGTTGCAGGTAGCCGTCGTTGTTCGGCATTTCCCACAGCAGTTCGTACTGGTCTTTCAGACGCTCATATTCCGGCACCACCTGACGCAGGATGCCATCTTTCGATGCTTTGATACTGATGTGGCCGCGAGGTGGCTCAATGCCGTTGGTGGCATTGGAGATCTGCGACGAAGTCTCAGACGGCATCAGCGCAGACAGGGTGGAGTTGCGCAGGCCGTGCGTTTTAATCTCTTCACGCAGGCTGTCCCAGTCGAGATGCAGCGGTTCATTGCTGATCGCGTCCAGATCTTTCTTGTAGGTGTCGATAGGCATAATGCCCTGCGCATAGGTGGTTTCATTGAACCACGGGCAGGCACCTTGCTCTTTCGCCAGCTCGTTTGAGGCTTTCAGCAGATAATACTGAATTGCTTCAAAGGTTTTGTGGGTCAGGCCATTGGCGCTTCCATCGGAGTAGCGCACACCATGCTTCGCAAGATAGTAGGCATAGTTGATGACGCCGATACCCAGGGTACGACGACCCATTGCGCCACGCTGTGCAGCCGGAATCGGGTAATCCTGATAATCGAGCAGCGCATCCAGCGCACGAACGGCCAGGGTAGCCAGCTCTTCCAGATCGTCGAGGCTTTCGATAGCACCGAGGTTGAACGCAGAGAGCGTACACAGGGCGATCTCACCGTTTTCGTCGTTAACATCTTCCAGCGGTTTGGTCGGCAGGGCGATTTCCAGGCAGAGGTTAGACTGGCGAACCGGCGCGATGCGCGGATCAAACGGGCTATGGGTGTTGCAGTGATCGACGTTCTGAATGTAGATACGGCCGGTTGAAGCGCGTTCCTGCATCATCAGCGAGAAGAGATCGACCGCTTTAACCCGCTGCTTGCGGATGCTCTGGTCCTGCTCATATTTGGTGTAGAGGCGTTCGAACTCATCCTGATCGGCGAAGAACGCATCATACAGGCCAGGCACATCAGACGGGCTGAACAGGGTGATATCTTCGCCTTTCAGCAGGCGCTGATACATCAGCTTGTTAAGCTGTACGCCGTAGTCCATGTGACGCACGCGGTTGCCTTCAACACCACGGTTGTTCTTCAGTACCAGCAGGCTTTCGATTTCCAGATGCCACATCGGGTAGAACAGCGTCGCTGCGCCGCCACGCACGCCGCCCTGAGAGCAGGACTTCACCGCAGTCTGGAAATGCTTGTAGAACGGGATACAGCCGGTGTGGAACGCTTCACCGCCGCGAATCGGGCTGCCCAGCGCACGGATACGACCGGCGTTGATGCCGATACCAGCACGCTGAGAGACATATTTCACAATCGCGCTGGAGGTGGCGTTGATGGAGTCCAGGCTGTCGCCGCACTCGATCAGCACACAGGAGCTGAACTGACGCGTCGGGGTACGCACGCCAGACATGATTGGCGTCGGCAGTGAGATTTTAAACGTTGAGATCGCATCATAGAAACGCTTGATGTAATCCATACGCGTGTCGCGCGGGTAGCCTGAGAACAGGCAGGCAGCGACCAGAATGTAGAGGAACTGCGCGCTCTCATAAATTTCACCTGAGACGCGGTTCTGCACCAGATATTTGCCTTCCAGCTGCTTCACTGCGGCATAGGAGAAGTTCATGTCACGCCAGTGGTCGAGGAACTCGTCCATCTGCGCGAACTCTTCCTGGCTGTAATCTTCCAGCAGGTGGCGATCATATTTGCCCATGTCGACCATCTTAACGACCTGGTCATAAAGCTTCGGCGGCTCAAACTGACCATACGCTTTTTTACGCAGGTGGAAGATCGCCAGGCGTGCAGCCAGGTACTGATAGTCAGGGGCATCGCGAGAGATGAGGTCTGCTGCGGCCTTGATGATGGTCTCATGAATGTCAGAGGTTCTGATTCCATCATAAAACTGAATGTGAGAGCGCAGTTCGACCTGTGAAACTGAGACATTGTTCAGCCCTTCAGCTGCCCAGTCCAGCACACGGTGAATTTTGTCGAGATCAATGCGCTCCTGGCGGCCATCGCGTTTAGTAACGAGCAGACTCTGGTTCATGTCGCGTATTTACCTTTGCGTGAGTATCCAAAAATTAAAAGAAATCCCGGTTTATACACAGCCTATTCATTGTGAATAATGTGTGGATAAACACTACATCTAGGGGGTGATAAGAAAAGTCATAACTACATGGGGGCATATTTTAGTATTTTACGGCCGCTTAACAAGAGCAAAAAATGATGGCTGGAGGGGTTGTAATTCTTGCGAAATTTCTTAGCCCACGCCTTGTAAGGCCTGGCAACATGTCAACCGGATCACACTTTTTTTTCTTATTATGATCGGGCGCGTGTTTCTTATTCAATCCTCACGATTCAGCGAAAAAACAGATGAAAAATGCGTAAAAGCCGCTAGCGGAGGGACAGCAACATTAATCGGACGAGGGCCTGATTGACGTAACCTATTGACAGCCATAAGAAGGCCTGTAACGCGGCAAGGGCAGCGACCACGCTGGCAGAAAGCGCGGGCAAAGGAAAAAGTGCCCGCCCGGATGCAGGCGGGCCGATTACTCAGACGGCGCGGTGGGTATGCACCATATAATTCACGTCAGTACCCGGGGCCAGTTTGAAGCGATTAGTCAATGGATTGTAGTGCAGGCCGATGATGTGCCGTTCACGCAGCGTCGTTTCATCGACCCAGCCCAGCAGTTCGGAAGGACGGATAAATTTCTTCACGTCATGGGTGCCGCGCGGCAGCATGCGGAGCACATATTCCGCGCCAAAGATCGCCAGAAGCCAGGCTTTGGGATTGCGGTTCAGCGTTGAGAAAAAGACTTCGCCACCGGGTTTGACCAGCTTCGCACAGGCGTGAATCACCGAGCGTGGATCCGGCACGTGCTCCAGCATCTCCATGCAGGTCACCACATCATATTTTCCGGCGTTCTGCTCCGCATGCTCTTCAACGGTCTGCTGCACGTAGTCCAGCGTCACGCCACTCTCCAGGGCATGCAGGCGCGCCACGGCCAGCGGTTCCGCACCCATATCCAGACCAGTCACTACAGCGCCTTCACGCGCCATGCTTTCGGATAAAATGCCGCCGCCGCATCCGACGTCGAGCACGGTTTTACCGAACAGACCATTGCTGTGCTGCGCGATGTAGCCCAGGCGCAGCGGGTTGATACGGTGCAACGGTTTAAATTCACCCTCCAGATCCCACCAGCGCGAGGCAACGGCCTCAAACTTGGCAATTTCCTGCGCATCGACGTTATGCTGATGATTCTGCGGTTGTGCATTCATTGAATCGTAACTCCTGACAAAATGTGCCCACAGTATAAACGCTTAACCGCAGTTGGCACACCTTTCAGGGGCAATGAAAAGCGGGGGAAATCGGTGGTTAACGTTCACCAGAGCATTGCAGTGTGATATACTTTCGCACCTTTAAAATCCGGGATTAAGTAGAGGGATAGCGGCTCCATGAGCGACCTTGCGAGAGAAATTACACCGGTCAATATCGAAGAAGAATTAAAAAATTCTTACCTCGGTTACGCCATGTCGGTCATCGTTGGCCGAGCTTTACCCGATGTGCGTGATGGCCTGAAGCCGGTTCACCGTCGCGTTCTTTTTGCGATGAGCGTACTGGGTAACGACTGGAACAAACCCTATAAAAAATCTGCCCGCGTCGTCGGTGACGTTATCGGTAAATATCACCCGCATGGTGATTCCGCCGTTTACGACACCATTGTACGTATGGCCCAGCCTTTCTCCCTGCGTTACATGCTGGTGGACGGACAAGGCAACTTCGGTTCCATCGACGGCGACTCCGCTGCGGCGATGCGTTATACCGAAATTCGCATGTCGAAAATCGCCCACGACCTGTTAGCTGACCTGGAAAAAGAGACCGTCGATTTCGTACCGAACTACGACGGTACTGAGCAGATCCCTGAAGTTCTGCCGACCAAAATCCCTAACCTGCTGGTGAACGGTTCTTCCGGTATCGCCGTGGGTATGGCAACTAACATTCCACCGCACAACCTGCGTGAAGTGATTAACGGCTGCCTGGCATATATTGAAAATGAAGACATCAGCATCGAAGAGCTGATGGAGCACATTCCGGGGCCCGATTTCCCGACCGCCGCCATCATCAATGGTCGCCGTGGTATTGAAGAAGCGTACCGCACCGGACGCGGCAAGATTTATATTCGTGCGCGTGGCGAAGTGGAAGCTGATGCTAAAACGGGCCGCGAGACCATCATTATTCACGAGCTGCCGTATCAGGTTAACAAAGCACGCCTGATTGAGAAGATTGCGGAGCTGGTGAAAGAGAAGCGTGTCGAAGGCATCAGCGCACTGCGCGATGAGTCTGATAAAGACGGCATGCGTATCGTGATTGAGATTAAGCGCGATGCAGTCGGCGAAGTGGTTCTGAATAATCTCTATTCACTGACCCAGTTGCAGACCTCGTTTGGTATCAACATGGTGGCTCTGCATCAGGGCCAGCCGAAGATTATGGCACTGAAGGAGATTCTGGACGCCTTCGTTCGCCATCGTCGTGAAGTTGTTACGCGTCGTACCATTTTCGAACTGCGTAAAGCCCGTGACCGTGCGCATATCCTGGAAGGTCTGGCGATTGCGCTGGCGAATATCGATCCGATTATCGAGCTGATTCGTCGTGCACCCAACCCGGCAGAAGCGAAAGCGGGTTTGATTGCTCAGGCCTGGGATCTCGGTAACGTGTCAGCGATGCTGGAACGTGCAGGCGATGACGCTGCCCGTCCGGAGTGGCTGGATCCGCAGTACGGCATCCGTGAAGGTCAGTACTATCTGACCGAGCAGCAGGCTCAGGCGATTCTGGATCTGCGTCTGCAGAAACTGACCGGCCTTGAGCACGAGAAGCTGCTGGATGAGTATAAAGGTCTGCTGGAGCAGATCGCAGAGCTGTTGCGCATCCTGTCTAACGCCGATCGTCTGATGGAAGTGATTCGCGAAGAGCTGGAGCTGATGCGTGATCAGTTCGGTGATGAGCGTCGCACAGAGATTACTGCTAACACCGCTGATATTAATATCGAAGACCTGATTAATCAGGAAGATGTTGTGGTGACGTTGTCGCATCAGGGCTATGTGAAGTATCAGCCGCTGACCGACTATGAAGCGCAGCGTCGTGGTGGTAAAGGCAAGTCAGCCGCACGTATCAAAGAAGAGGACTTCATTGATCGTCTGCTGGTGGCCAATACCCATGACACGATTCTTTGCTTCTCAAGCCGTGGTCGTCTCTACTGGATGAAGGTTTATCAGCTGCCGGAAGCGAGTCGTGGTGCGCGTGGACGTCCAATCGTCAACCTGCTGCCGCTGGAAGCCAACGAGCGTATTACGGCGATCCTGCCGGTACGTGAGTATACGGAAGGCTTCAATATCTTTATGGCGACCGCCTTGGGTACCGTGAAGAAGACCGCGCTGAAAGAGTTCAGCCGTCCGCGCAGCGCCGGCATTATTGCCGTGAATCTGCGTGATGACGATGAGCTGATTGGTGTGGCGCTGACTAACGGTAATGACGAAGCGATGCTGTTCTCAGCGGCCGGTAAAGTGGTGCGCTTCGCAGAAACCGCAGTCCGTGCGATGGGTCGTACCGCCTCTGGCGTACGCGGCATCAGGCTGGCTGAAGGCGATCGCGTTGTCTCTCTGATTGTGCCGCGTGAAGAGGGTGCCATCATGACCGTGACGCAGAATGGTTACGGTAAGCGTACTGCCAACAGCGAATACCCGACCAAGTCGCGTGCGACGCAGGGTGTTATTTCAATCAAAGTGACCGAGCGTAACGGTCCAGTGATTGGCGCAGTTCAGGTAGTCGATGGCGATCAGATTATGATGATCACCGATGCCGGTACGCTGGTGCGTACTCGCGTGTCAGAAGTGAGCGTCGTGGGTCGTAACACCCAGGGGGTGATTCTGATTCGTACCGCAGAGGATGAGAACGTAGTCGGTCTGCAGCGTGTTGCCGAGCCGGTTGAAGAAGAAGAGCTGGATTCAATCGACGGTAGCGTGGCGGAAGGCGAGGATGATATCGCGCCGGAAGCAGAGATCGACGATGAAGAGATTGCACCGGAAGCGGATGCAGAAGACGAAGACGACGCGGCTGAAGACGAAGAGTAATTTGTCTGACGTGAGCTGAGGTTCGTTGCAGAAACGGCAGGTCAGGGGAAACCCGGCCTGCCGTTTTTTTTGTACCCATGCATGAGGGCTGGACAGAAATGGTTGAGAGTGAGGCGCTGGGAACGGGTGGCTGCAAGATGGGTGCCGCCGAAAGACCCGCTATGCCCGATCGCAAAGGATCCCGCATCCCTGCGGATCGGCCACGCCATCCCTGGCGTGGACGCTTTGCTCTTCGGGCATTGTGGGTCTTTCTTGTTGAAGCAACATTGTTGATTTTAGTTCTTACGAGCGGGCCTGTAAGCAAGCCTTCTTGTTCACTGACAGCTAGCGCTTTCTCTATCCTAAAAGATTCGCAAACCTTCCGCTAAGTCTGTGGTTGGCTGGCTTTTTACGCCCGATAAAGCTAGTGTATGGGCATTAAAAATCGATGATGCGACTAACCTTGCCAACTGCGAGTTACCTTTGAAATATCCTGTCTCTTTCCGCACTACGCTTCGCATCTCGCGCTATCTTTTCCGCGCGCTGGCGCTGCTAATCTGGACGCTGGGTGCCGTTCTTACGGCGTTTTACATCATCAGCGTGCTGCACAATAAAGAGACACAGGTCCGGCAGGAGTTTGGCAGCAACTACGGCACCATTCAGTGGTATGTGCGCCATTCGGCAGACATGATGCGTGAGCTGAAATACATCACCGAGAACCGCTTAACCAACGCCAGCAGTGGTCTGGATGTATTGACCGGCATGATGCCGGGCAAAACCACCCAGCCGCAGTTTACGCCACTCTTTTCAGATGGCGACTGCACCTCAATGAGTAACACCTGGCGCAACTCGCTCGATTCACTCAGCTACTACATCAATTACTGGAAAAGTAACTTCGCTTCATCGTATGAACTGAATCGGGTGTTCTTTATCGGTGGCGAGAGTCAGTGTCTGGCCGACTTCACGATTGGTAGCAACAATGCAGATCGGGACCGCAGCCTGAAATCGTTGCGTGAGAATGTGCTGCGCTATCGCAATAGCAGCGAAGAAGAGCGTCGTAATCCGATGTACTGGATCAACAGCAGTACTCAGCCCGGTGTCGGAACCTTCTACATGGTAGTGCCGGTTTACGTCGCCAATAAATTACAGGCGCTGCTGGGCGTTGAGCAGAATATTCGCCTGGATGAGTTTATTCAGCCTGGCAGCCTGCCGATTATCGCATCTATTACCGATGAAAATTACCGCCCGCTCCTTAACTCGCGGCGCGGCGGGCTGGGCTTTTCACTCGACAATCTGCCGGATGATAAAACCTGGTTCGGTTATCTGAATGGTTATCGTCAGCTGGTCCTGAAAAAGCCATTGCCGCCTTCCGATCTTAACGTGGTGTGGGCGATACCCACCGACGTGATGGTAGACCAGCTCAAGCTGATGATCATTAATGCGCTGCTGCTCAATATTTTCAGCGCCGTTATCCTCTTTACACTCGCCTGGGTGTTTGAGCGGCGGATGTTCCTGCCCGCGGAGGAGAATGCGCACAGGCTGGAAGAGCATGAGCAGTTTAACCGTAAAATTGTCGCCTCTGCGCCGGTCGGGATCTGTATTTTACGCACCAGCGATGGCACCAATATTCTGAGTAACGAGCTGGCGCACAATTATCTGACGTTGCTGACGCAGGAAGATCGCCTGCGACTGAATGAGATAATCGGCGGACAGCAGGTCAACTTTGTTGATGTGCTGACCGGCAGCAATACCAACCTGCAAATAAGCTTTGTGCATTCGCGCTATCGTAATGAGAACGTGGCAATTTGCGTGCTGGTCGATGTCTCGGCGCGTGTGCGGATGGAGCAGTCTCTGCAGGAGATGGCTCACGCGGCAGAGCAGGCGAGCCAGTCAAAATCGATGTTCCTTGCAACCGTCAGTCACGAACTGCGCACGCCGCTGTATGGCATCATCGGTAACCTCGATCTACTGCAGACCAAAGAGCTGCCCAGCGGTATCGACTCGCTGGTGACGGCGATGAATAACTCCTCCAGTCTGCTGCTGAAGATCATCAGCGATATTCTCGACTTCTCGAAAATCGAGTCCGAACAGCTGAAAATCGAGCCGCGTCCATTTGCCCCACGTGAAATCGTCACCCACATCGTCGGCAACTATCTGTCGCTGGTGGTGAAGAAACGCCTGACGCTCTACTGCTTTATCGAACATGACGTTCCGCAGGTGCTGGATGGCGATCCGCTGCGTCTGCAGCAGGTGATCTCTAACCTGCTGAACAACGCGATTAAGTTCACGCACACCGGGTGTATCATCCTCCACGCCTATGTCGCGCAGGGCTATCTGGCCTTCCGCGTCCGTGATACCGGTGTCGGCATTCCAGCCAAAGAGCTGCCACGCCTGTTTGATCCCTTCTTCCAGGTGGGAAATGGCGTGCAGCGTAATTTCCAGGGGACCGGGCTGGGACTGGCGATCTGTGAAAAGCTGATCAACATGATGGACGGTGACATCGAGGTCGACTCCGAGCCGGGCATGGGTAGCCAGTTCATTGTGCGAATCCCGATCTACAAAGGGCAGAAGCCATCACTGATGCTGCTGGAGGATTTACAGGATAAGAAAATCTGGCTGGCGATGCGCAACGAGTATCTTGCGGAGTTCATTACGCGCCAGATTCAGCAGCAAGGCATTCAGGTCGCGGAGTATAACGGTAAGCCAGGCCACGACGATGTGGTGATGACCGATTACGACCTGGAGATAGATGCACCGCTGCGCGCGCTGGTCACGTTTGACGGATCGCATGTGGATATGCCGCGTGAACGTCAGCCGGGACGCTGGATACACTCGACCGCTACGCTGCACGAGGTGCCGGCATTGCTGGCGCGCATCTATCGTATCGCACTGGGTAATGACGCGGCAGATGCCTTGTTGCTGGCGGCACCGGTAGAAGAGAAAGTGCATAACGACGATATCATGGTACTGATTGTCGATGACCATCCGATTAACCGCATGCTGCTGTCTGAACAGCTCGGCACGCTGGGCTATCAGGTGAAAACCGCGCAGGATGGCGTTGATGCGCTTAACGTCCTGAGCCGTAATGAGATCGATATCGTGCTCACCGATGTGAACATGCCGAACATGGATGGTTATCGCCTGACACAACGTTTACGTCAGCTGGGGCATCTCTTCCCGGTCGTCGGCGTGACGGCGAATGCGCTGGCGGAAGAGAAACAGCGTTGTATGGATGCGGGCATGGATAACTGTCTGTCGAAACCGGTGACGCTGGATGTGCTAAAAGTGACGCTGGCAATCTATGCTGATCGGGTGCGCAAAACGCGGATAGGATAAGGCAGGAGAGGGCAGAGGAGAGGCGGTGCAGGGCTGCACCGCCTCCGGTTACTTAGTCTCTTTCGACCTGACTCTGGCTGACAGAAGACAGGTAGTTCAGCAGTGCGATATCGTTATCCACGCCCAGTTTCATCATCGCTGATTTTTTCTGGCTACTGATGGTTTTGATACTGCGGTTCAGTTTCTTGGCGATTTCGGTAACCAGGAAACCTTCAGCAAACAGACGCAGTACTTCGCTCTCTTTCGGTGACAGGCGTTTGTCGCCATAACCACCCGCGCTGATCTTCTCCAGCAGTTTTGCAACGCTTTCCGGCGTATATTTCTTGCCTTTCTGCAGTGCTGCCAGTGCTTTTGGTAAATCGGTAGGCGCGCCCTGTTTCAGGACAATCCCCTCGATATCGAGATCAAGAACGGAACTCAGAATCGCCGGGTTATTGTTCATGGTCAAAACAATAATCGAGAGATCCGGGTAATGGCGTTTAATATATTTAATCAGCGTAATACCATCGCCATACTTCTCACCTGGCATAGAGAGGTCGGTGATCAGGACGTTGGCGTCAAGCTTGGACAGATTATTGATCAGTGCTGTTGAGTCTTCGAACTCACCTACAACGTTGACCCATTCAATTTGTTCCAGAGACTTTCGGATACCGAAAAGGACAATTGGATGGTCATCGGCAATAATTACGTTTAAGTTATTCATCTTATTGGTTACCTTGCTGCAGCAGTTGATTGACGTAAGCGTCAATATCACTGGTGGTATTTGTAATGTTTGAATCGTCACACGCTTTAATGTGGTGTTCTAACTCTTCACAAAGCTGTTTGCCGGGAGTCAGATTGAGCATGGCAAACACGCCCTTAAGGCGATGCGCTGTCTGAGCAAGCGAGGCGTAGTCCTTTTCCGCCGACTCAGTATACAGTCTCTTCACATCAACCGGTACTGTCTCCGTAAACAGCTGGAAATAGCCGCCGCTCATCAATGGCGTGGCCGCGTCGTCTTCCATGTCGTTATCCATCACATCATGCGACAGTTGTTTCTCAATCAGGGCCAGCAATGCATCCAGCATTGCATTACTGAGATTGAAATTGACCCGATACTGCTGGTCGTTCAGTGCATGATGACCCAGTTCATCTTCCGCCAGCAGCAGTGCCCAGCCGCTTAGCTTTGATGGATCGTCGGTCACCATAACATCGTGATCCTGACCGGAGATGCGCTCATCAGGCGTCAGACAACGTGCTCCCCAGTTCTCCAGATGGCGGCAGACGATTTTATGCACGTCTTCCACGGTGATCTCCACCAGCGCGGTCACACCATCCAGAATTTTTTCCTCTTCTTCTTCGCGCTTCTCTTCCAGCACCAGCGGCAGCTGCATGTTGTAGCGCGTGCCGATATCCGCTTTTGCCACGATATCCAGACTGCCGCCCATCTGCTTGCAAAGCTGCTTACACAGGAAGAACGCCATGCCGGAAGCCTGTCCGTAGCGATCCTGACTGGTATCACCCAGGAACGGGAAGTCGACATTCGCCAGTTCATCCACCGTCAGGCCCGCACCGGTATCTACCAGTTCGATGATCACTCTATCGGCCTGCTTTTCGGCAGCCTTAACTTCCAGGGTGATTTTGCCCCAGCGGGTGGTGGTCAGGGCGTAGTGCATCAGCGTGGTCAGCACTTTGCGCAGGGCGCGACGGTCGCCAAAGCGTATCTCGTCATTCGCCAGGTGATTATTCACTACCAGCGACAACCCCTTGCGGCGCATCAGCGGCAGGCTTTCCAGCGCGATCTCATCCAGCAGTTCCTGCAGATTAAAGACGGTCGCATCCGGTGACCAGTCGTGCGCTTCAAGCCGGTTCAGCAGCACGATATCATCCACCAGTCGCGCCAGTCCCTGACTCTCATCGAGCAGGTCCAGCACGGTTTCGTCAGCATCACGCTGGCTGAGCTGCACCAGCTGGGTCACCATCTTCTCAAGAGGCTGATTCAGCGCATGGCCCAGATTGTGAAGCAACTGCTGGCGCATCTGATGGTTGCGATCCAGCACCTGCTGCGCTTTCTGCAGCTTTTTGTTCACCAGCAGCTCGCGATCCTGGTCACGCATCATAAACAGCTGGGTGTGCGGCGACAGTACGCTGCGAGCGTGGCGGATCTCATACACTTCGTTATTGATGGTAGCCTGCAGCACGCCCTGATGCTGGTCGGACATATTAATAATCTTCTGCAGATTGAGGTGAGGCAGAAGATGTTCAGCAATCTTATTGCTCAGCAGGGTGCGGTTGCTGGCAAAGTCATATACCAGCAGGCCGACCGGCAGGCTGGCCACAATCTCTTCATTCAGAACCCGCAGCGAATCGAGTTCAGCACTCTGGTTCTCGCTGGGACGCAGTGACTGCTGGCGCAGCAGCACGATACCTGCCAGCGACAGCAGAAACAGCAGCAGGTTAATCAGCAGCGGCCAGAGCAGGTTGTGCAGGCTGTCGATAATCAGGCGGGTAATCGGCACCTGATAAACCAGCTGCAGCGACGTACTGGGCAGGGTGGCTGTAATCTCGATATTGGGATTAACCACTGAAACACGAGTGTTTTCCACCTCCTGCTGTTCACTGCTGCTGGCCGGCATTGAGCTGTCCTGTCGCAGCTGGAAATTCTCCAGCGGCATGTTCTGCGGAACGATATCGTTCACCGGCAGATCAAAGGCGACGACCGTGGCCAGATGGCCCGGCTGATTAAAGGTGGTGCGCAGCGTGAAATAGTGATCGTTCTGGAAGGCGAGGTGGCGCAGCGGCGAGAAACTCTCGCGCTCATCCAGCGCATTAGCCTGCTGCAGCATCTCAGCGCGACGGCCATCTACCATGGAATTGATGGCGCTCTCTTTGTAGCGCGTCGCCATATCTTTCAGCGGCAGGGTCGAGATCATAATCAGGCTATTGTCCTGACCATTTAAAAAGTACATCGACCAGGTTGGATTTTCCGCGCCCCATAGCGTGTCGAGATAGTTCGACATCCGCATGGTCATGTCCAGCGTGCTGCTGTCATGGGAGCCGAAAATCAGCGCTTCGGTTTTACGGCGGGTTTTTTCCAGATAATAAACGTCAGGACGCAGACGCGTCTCCTGAAGGTTACTACCAGGTGTCGCACCGGCTGCACTGGTAGAGAGGTTTTCATAGATCTGCCAGGTGGCAAAGCGATAGGCGTCAATACGCTTCTGCACGTCACGCGCCAGATCGTCCATGGCATAGCGTTTCCCGGTCAGCCAGGCGTTGACCGAGTTATGCACCATAAAGCCCAGCGCCAGCAGGAGCACCAGATTGAATACCACAAAAAAGCGGGTGACATTGCCGGAGGTCAGTGGAAACTTATACAACATAGCGTGTCAGGTACCTGAATTATCGCGCAACTTTTCGCGCACTGGCGGCTACCGCTAACAGCAACAGGGCGATCACTAAAAATGCGCCGCTGAGACTGATCCATTGCGAAATGAATCCGATTAAAGCCGGACCTGAGAGAATACCCGCATATCCCAGCGTTGTCATGGCAGAAATCGCCAGGTTCGCAGGCATATCCTGTTGATTCCCGGCAGCATTGAACAACATCGGCACCGTGTTGGATAAACCAAAGCCGACCAGCAGGAAAGCGAGCAGGGCGATCTCCGGCCACGGCAGCCAGACGGCCAGACTCATGCCCGCCGCAGCGGTAAGCGCGCCGGTGAGCATCACCGGGTAGCGGCCAAAACGCTGGATGATCTTATCGCCACTAAAACGACCCAGCGTCATCGCAACGGAAAAGACCGCATAGCCAAGTCCGGCCCAGGCGGGTGTCATTTCAGGGTTCTGCAGCAGCAGCAGTGCGCCCCAGTCCAGCACGGCCCCTTCCGCCAGGAAGAGGATAAAGCAAAGCAGGCCAAGAAACGCGACCCAGCCGCGTGGGATCACCAGCCAAGGTTGATCGGGCTGGTGCAGACGTTCATTCATCAACACCGGAAGTCGCCACAGCAGCAGCATCAACATCACTGCCATCACCACCAGCGTGGCGGTCAGCGGGGTAAAAGAGCGGCTCAGCAACAGGCTGACCGTGCCCGCGCCCAGAATCCCGCCCAGACTGAAGAATCCATGAAAGCCGGACATCATCGGTTTATCGGCAGCCTGCTCAACCTGAACCGCCTGATAATTCATCGCCACATCCAGCATGCCCAGCCCGGCACCAAAAAGCATCAGTGCAGCTGCCATCACCAGATGAGATTCTGCCGTCGCCAGCAGCGGCATCATGATCAACACTAACAGCGTAGAGAAGCACATCACCCGACGGCAGCCAAACTTCGCCACCAGCGTGCCGGTCACCGGCATCGCAGCCAGCGAACCTATCCCCAGACAGAGCAGTAATGCGCCCAGTGATGCACCGCTAAGCTGTAGACGATCCCGCGCAAAGGGCACCAGCGGCGCCCAGGCTGACATCCCTAAGCCATTGATTAAGAAGATGGTGCGGGTGCCCCAGTTCAGGCGGCTCTGATGTTTATGTTGTTGTGCAGCGTCCAGTGCGGTCATAAGTCAGATTCATCAATGGTAAAGCGGAAAAGTGTAGCACTGGCCGCGAATCAGTGGCCGTTGCGCCTCTTATCTGAAGGGGTGCAGCAACATCGTATAAATGACAAAACCGGGAGTTTACCGACTTTTGCTGTGCCGCGAATTTTTTCCAGAACTTTCCTGGTATGACCACCACCCATCCGAAGCGACTTAACGCAAATTTCACTTTCGCTTTTCAACGACTTGCCGCTGAAAAATCGGATCAGGACCACGTATAAATGATGGCTGAATCGCAAAATGAACAAATTTTTTCTGCAGCCCTAAGGTTTATAAAATGGGGAGTTTTAACCTTTTTGCATCATTTATGGAAACAGTCAGCAATAAATTGACATGAAAAACAAAGGCAAAGCGCATTTTCTGAAAACCTTATTTCGGTCATGGCTAATGTAATTAATATTAAATCATAATAAAATCTGTAGATTGAAATTGATTTTTAACGCGGTTACGCTAAAAATTAATTTGTCAGAACCGTTACGTTTCTCGTGAGTCCGTACAACTAAAACTAACAATAATACCGTCATCCACCGCTTACCTTTGGGTTCCTGACGCAGTTTTTCTTTGTCATTTCTGCATACACCAGTTTGAGACACTTTCTGTATTTCAGAAGGTGAAACTATGAGTGAAGATCGTAAGCATAAAATAATTTTATGTTTATGGATTCAGTATATTAGCCAATCTGGTGGAATAGAGGTTACAAATGGCAGAACTCACGCAAGGCCGTGTAGACATCATCTCGCGCGAAAACGGCACCCTCATCTCGCAGTCTGTTGGTAGTTCGTCACAAAACATTAACCTCACCGAGCCCAGCGTTGTCCGCATCAGCGGCACCCGCGACATAGTGACGCAGTATGAGCGTCAGGGTAACGACCTGGTGCTGCACATGCGTGACGGCCAGACTGTCCGCTATCAGAAATTCTTCCTCGACGACGCCGAAGGCCAGCATAGCGAACTGGTATTCGATGATGGCGTCAATCCACCGGAACATGCGCTCTTTCCGCAGACTGCAGAAGGAGCTGAACTCGCTTCCAGCTCAGTTACGCCAACCTATGAATCACTCGACAGCGTAGAGCCGCTGCTGCTGGCGGATAACGCCAACACGTCAATGGGCGTGATTACAGCGGGCGGTCTGGGTGTGCTCGGCTTAGCGGGACTGGCGGTTGGCATCGGCGGCGGTGGTGGTGGCGGTGGAGGTAACGGCGGCGGCAACGCGGGTGGCACCGATCCGGGAACACCGGTCACGCCGGGGGCGCCTGCCATCACCCTGAATGCCTTCGCTGGCGATGACGTACTGGATAACGCGGAGAAAACCACCGATCAGGTGCTCAGCGGCACCACCAGCAATGTCGAAGCCGGTCAGATTGTTACTGTCACGCTGGGCGGGCAGACCTACAACACCACTGTGGCCGCAGATGGCAGCTGGAGCGTCGCCATTCCGGCCGCCGCACTCTCAGCGCTGGCTGCAGGCAGCACCACGCTTTCAGTCAGCGTGACCAGCGCAGCAGGCTCGGCGGCGACCGCCAGCCTCGGCATTCAGGTTCAGGCACCTGACACTACCCCGGGCACGCCAGCTCTGACTATCGCCCCGTTTACCGGCGATGACGAGCTGAGCAACGCAGAGAAAACCAGCGACCAGGTACTGAGCGGCACCACCAGCAATGTCGAAGCCGGGCAGATCGTCACCGTGACCCTGGGCGGTCAGAGCTACAGCGGCAGCGTCGCCAGCGATGGTAGCTGGAGCATCACCGTGCCTGCGGATGCGCTGATTGCGCTGGCCTCTGGCACCACCACGGCCACGGCAACCGTCACTAATCAGGCGGGAACCACTGCCAGCGGTAGCCTGACTTTTAACGTCGAGCCGCCACTGACCGAACCGGGTACGCCTGTTATCACCATCAATCAGTTTGCGGGTGATGACGTTCTCAGCAATGCAGAAAAAAGCAGCGACCAGCTGCTAAGCGGTTCCACTAGCAACGTGGAAGCGGGTCAGGTTGTCACCATCACGTTGGGCGATCAGACTTTCAGCGCAGTGGTGGATGCGCAGGGCAACTGGAGCGTCACGCTCTCGCCTGCGGCGCTGAATGCACTGAATGCCGGTTCAGTTGCGATTTCTGCGGTCGTCACCAATCAGGCTGGCACTGAAGCCAGTGAAAACCGTGCGATCAGTATTGAGACGCCCGTTGTTCCGGGCGCACCTGCGGTCACGGTGGATGAGTTTACCGGTGACAACCAACTGAGCAATGCGGAGAAAGCCGCCGATCAGACGGTGTCCGGCAGCACCAGCAATATCGAACCGGGTCAGGTTGTGACGGTCACGCTGGGTGGTCAGACGTACAGCGGCAGTGTGGACGCACAGGGCAACTGGAGCGTGACGCTGCCATCAGCGGCCCTGAGCGCCCTGGCGGCAGGGGAAACGACGTTAACGGTTTCGGTCAGCAATGTGGCTGGTGATACCGTGACCAGCAGTCTGCCCCTCAGCGTGGAAGCGCCGGTGACAATCCCGGGCGAACCGACCGTCACCATCAATCAGTTTGCCGGGGATGACATCCTCAGCAACGACGAAAAAGGCACCGCTCAGACACTCTCCGGCACCACCACCAATGTCGAAACGGGCCAGACGGTCACTGTCACCTTAGGGGGCCAGACTTACGTGGGCACCGTGGATGGCAGTGGTAACTGGAGCGTAACGGTTCCGGCCAATGCGCTGGGCAATCTGCCAGCAGGATCCAACGCCATCAGCGCCACCGTCAGCAACGTCGATGGTGTGAGCGCCAGCGAAACCCGCGATATCTCAGTTGAGACGCCAGTAACGGAACCCGGCGTGCCAGCCCTGACCCTGAATGAATTTGCCGGCGACAACGACCTGAGCAACGATGAGAAAGCGTCCGAACAGGTTGTCAGTGGCACTGCCACCAACGTTGAAGCCGGACAGATCGTCACCGTGACCCTCGGCGGTCAGACTTATAGCGCCAGCGTGCAAGGTGACGGCAGCTGGAGCGTCACCGTGCCATCCGCCGCACTGAACGCACTGGCAGCAGGCACCACCACCCTGACCGCCTCGGTCAGCAATGCGGCGGGCGACACCGCGACAACCTCGGAGTCGATCACCGTCGAAGCCCCGGCGACGCAGCCGGGTGAAGCCACCGTAACCATCAACGCGTTTGCCGGGGATGACATCCTCAGCAACAGCGAGAAAGCCAGCGACCAGCTGCTGAGCGGCACCACCACCAATATCGCTGAGGGCCAGCAGGTCACTATCACCCTGAACGGGGAGACCTTTACCGCCACGATTGGCGCGGATGGCAGCTGGAGCGTTTCGATCCCAGCCAGTTCGCTGGCGGCGCTGGCAGCCGGAAGCGCGACCCTGAACGCTACAGCCACCGATACGCTCGGCGCGCCTGTCACTGAAACCCGTGACTTCCTGGTGGAGTCAGCGGGCACTTCACCGAATGCCCCAACGTTAACCGTCAATGCCTTCGCTGAAGACAACATCCTGAGCAACGATGAGAAGCTGGAGGCGCAGGCAGTCACCGGCAACACCACCAACGTCGAAGCGGGCCAGATTGTGACCGTGACGCTGGGCGGAGAGAGCTACAGCGGCACGATCAATCCTGACGGCAGCTGGAACATCGCGATTCCGGCCGATGCACTGAGTGCTCTGGCCGCAGGATCTGCCTCGCTGGTGGTGACGGTCAGCAACGCAGCAGGCACCAGCGTCAGCGACACGCTGCCGATCACCGTCGAGCCACCGGTCACTGAGCCGGGCCAGCCCACCATCACCATCAATCAGTTCGCCGGTGATGACGTTCTGAGCAACGATGAGAAAACCAGCGAACAGCTGCTGAGCGGCAGCACCACCAATGTCGAGGCCGGTCAGATCGTCACAGTCACGCTGGGCGACCAGACATACAGCGCCACGGTCGGCGTGGATGGCAGCTGGAGCCTGAGCGTTCCAGCCAGCGCGCTGGCGGCCCTGGCGGCGGGCAGCGCCACCATCGCGGCCACGGTCAGCAATCAGGCGAGCGTAACGGTAAGCGAAGATCGGGCGATTGTGGTGGATACCCCAGCTGAACCGGGCACGCCGACAGTGACCATCGCCCTGTTTGCCGGTGACGATCTGGTGGATAACAGCGAAAAGGCCGTCGATCAGACGCTGTCCGGCAGCAGCAGCAACGTAGAGGCGGGCCAGACGGTCACCATCACCCTGGGCGGTCAGAATTACAGCGCCACGGTCAATCCTGACGGCAGCTGGAGCACGCAGATACCGTCTGCGGCGCTCAGCGCACTGGCGGCGGGCAGCACCGCCATTGTGGTCAGCGTCACCACGGTAGCCGGTGCCTCAGCCGCCGATAGCCGTGACATCAACGTCGCTCCGGCGGCAGGTGAACCTGGCGTAGTCTCGATTAATGAACCGGTCAGCGTGGATGGCTTCCTTAACCAGCTGGAGCTGAACAGTGATCTCATTATCAGCGGTTCTGCGGTAGGCGTTAACCCCGGCCAGGCCGTGCAGCTTAACTTTAACGGCAATAATTACAGCGCGGTGGTCGGCGACAATGGCTTCTGGAGCGTCACGGTTCCGGCAGCCGATCTCAACGGCATCACCGACGGTGTGAAACAGATTTCAGTGACCACCATCGACACCACGGGAGCACTGCTGACTGACTCAGCCCCACTGAATGTAGTCGCGACTACGCTGCCGCAAATCGCGCTGAACGAGAGTGCGATCACCGATGGTATTCTCAACCGGACGGAAGCGGGCACCGACCTGCTGATTACCGGCAGCACCGGCAAAGCCGTGGCGGGCCAGCGGGTCGAAGTCGAACTCAACGGCAAAACCTACAGCACCACCGTCAATACCGACGGCAGCTGGAGCCTGCCGGTGCCTGTCAGCGATCTCGCTTTACTGACGCAGGGCACTAACAGCCTGACCGTCACCGCCATTGACGAGGCAGGCAACCGCGTTGACCAGACGGTGAACTTCAGCGTCGACACGCTGCCACCGAATCTGATTGTGGCAGAGGTCGCAGGCGGCGATGGCATTCTCAACAGCAGCGAAGTGGCGGCAGGCGTGCCGGTCAGCGGGTCAGGTGCGTTGCCGGGCGAGCTGGTGACTGTCACCCTGAACAACGAAGCTTATAGCGCGACCGTGGATGGACAGGGCAACTGGACAGTGCCACTGCCGCCAGCGGCGCTGCAGGGGCTGGCGGATGGCAGCAGTTATGGGCTGACCGTCACGCTGACCGACGCCAGCGGTAACATCGCCACCCAGACGCAGACGCTGTTAGTCAACACGCAGCCTCCGGTTGCGGCCGTGACCGCACCGGGCGGTGATGGGGTCCTGACCAACAACGAACTGACCCAGCCGCTGCTGATCAACGGCACCGGCACCACGGGCGACACGGTGACGGTGGAGTTAAATGGCAAGTCTTACACCGCGATTGTGGGTGAAAACGGAACGTGGAGTGCCACCGTTCCGGTTGCCGATCTGGGCTCGCTGACCAATCAGACCTACCCGGTAACGGTCACCGTGACCGATCCGGCCGGTAACAGCAGCACGCAGGATACGTCTTTGCGGGTTGCTACAGCGTTACCGGCTCTGACGCTGAACGATCTCAGCAATGATGGCGCGATCAACAACAGCGACGCGCAGCAGCCGCTGATCGTCAGCGGCACCGGTGATGACGGCGACATTATTCGCGTCACGCTGAATGGGGTGCCTTACACCGCCGTGGTGACGCCGGATGGCAACTGGAGCGTCAATATTCCTGCCTCTGATCTGGCGAATGTGCCCAATGGCACCCAGACGGTAACGGTGGTGGCGACTGACGCCGATGGCAACATCACACAGACCGGCAGTTCATTAATTTTCGCCACCACGCCGCCACTGCTGGAAGTCTCGACGCCGGGCAGCGATGGTTATATCAATATCGTTGAGCACACCCAGGATCTCATACTTGATGGGCGCGGCGGTGCACAGGGTGATACGGTCACGGTAACGTTCAATAATGAAACCTACACCGCCACCGTAGATACCAATGGTGCCTGGCGTGTGACGGTGCCTGCCGCGACCGTCAGCCAACTGGGCGACGAGATCTATCCGATCAACGTGGCGATCAGCGATGCGTATGGCAACACCACCACGCAATTGACCAGCGTCACCGTGCTGGCAGCCACGTCGCCAGCGCTGACCATTGATCCCGTGACCAGCGACAACCAGGTCGACAGCGCGGAACAGCTCACCGACATTCTGGTCACCGGTAATGTCAGCGGCGTACCGGCCGGTACGCCGGTATTACTGACCATTAACGGACAGTCTTACGACGGCGAGGTGCTGGCGAACGGTCGCTGGAGCGTGACGCTGCCTGCCGGATCGCTGGGTGGCTTGGGTGATAAAACCTTCACCGTGGCGATTACTGATCAGGCCGGTAACCCGGCGCTGCCTGCGGAAGGGCAGTTTAGCGTGGTTATCTCACCCGAACCGTCGCTGTCGATTGCCCCGATCAGTGAAGACAATGCGCTGAATGCACTGGAAGCCCAGAGCGATCTCACTATAAGCGGCGGTTCCGCAAACCTGCCGGCTAACAGCCCAATCAGCGTGACGCTGGAACCCAACGGCACTGTTTACACCACGACAACCGATATAAACGGCAGCTGGACCCTGACTGTGCCCGCTGCCGACCTGGCGAATCTCACACAGGGCAACACCACCGTGACTGTGATCTCCGGTGATGTGCAGAGCACCCAGACGCTGCTGGTGGCGACCGCGCCGCTGGCAGCCCCGGACATCAATACGCCGTTCACTGACGGCATACTCAACACTGATGAAGCGAGTGTGGCGCAGACGCTGACCGGCACAGTCCTGCCAGGCCAGACCGTCAGCGTGACCCTGGGCGGCACCAGCTATCCGGCTACGGTCGAAGCCAATGGTCAATGGAGCGTGACACTGCCACCGGCTGCACTCCAGGCGCTTACGCAGGGCAGTAACCCGATTACCGTGACGGTGAGGGATGAAGCGGGTAACAGCACCAGCATCAGCGAGCCGCTGACTGTTGATACCGGCATACCGGCGCTGACCGTTAACCCGATTGCCACCGATGGCACGATTAATGAGGCTGAAACCGCCACGGATCTGACCCTGAGCGGCACCGTTACGCCGGGCAGCAGCGTCAGCGTTGCGCTGAATGGCCAGACCTATGACGCAGTGGTTGCCGCAGATGGCAGCTGGACCGCCACCGTACCTGCTGCGAATCTGCAACAGTTGCCAGATGGCCGTTACGATCTCAACGTGACCGTGACTACCGTGAGTGGCAACGCGGCCACCACGCCATTCCCGATTACCGTGGATACCACAGCACCAGACTTCAGCATTGATACCCCGGCGGATGATGGCGTGCTGAACATCGCTGAGCAGGCCGCAGGGTTCAGCTTCAGCGGCGCAGGCAGTGAAGGCGACCGCGTCAGTGTGACGCTGAATGGCGTGACCTACACCGGCACCGTTGATGGTGACGGAAACTGGACGCTGGCCGTACCGCCAGCGGCACTGGCCGGTCTGACTAATGGCACCCGCTATCCGGTGGTGGTCACCGTCACCGACGAGGCCGGTAACAGCAGCAGCCAGAACAGTGCACTGACAGTTGCTACCACGCCGCCTCCGCTGGTAGTCGCACCGATCAGCGGAGATAACGCGCTGAACGTTGGCGAACAGGCGGAACCGCTGGTCGTCAGTGGCAGCGGTCAGAATGGCGATGTGGTCACTGTCCAGCTTAACGACCAGCTCTACAGCACCACCGTCGGCGTTAATGGTCAGTGGACACTGGAGATCGCCCCTGAAGCGCTGGCGGCACTGCCTCCAGGCAGTAATGTGGTGACGGTGACGGAAACCAGTGCTAACGGGAATCAGAGCAGCCAGGTGGTTGATCTGAATGTGGCAACCTCGCCGGCCGTGCAGCCTGTACTGACCATCGACAGCAGCACCTTCGCCGGTGACGGCATCGTCACGGCAGCAGAGCAGCTGCAGCCGATTACGGTGCGCGGCAGCAGCACTAATGTCGAACCTGGCCAGCAGGTGCTCATCTCCCTGAATGGCACCGAATACAGCGGTGTGGTCGAGGCCAGCGGCAACTGGAGCATTATTCTGCCTGCGGGTGCCCTGGCTGAGCTGGGAGAGGGTAACCAGACGCTTAACGTCAGCGTCATCAACGCCGTCGGTAACACCGTCAGTAGCCCGCTTAACTTCAGTGTGGACAACACTCTGCCGTCGATCGCGCTGGCACCAATCAGCGACGACAACTACCTCAATGCTCAGGAATTGGGTGGCGCCGTCGTAGTCAGCGGCAGCACCAGCGGTCTGCCTGACGGCAGCATTGTCACCGTGCTGGCCAACGGCACCACGGTCAGCACCAACGTGACGGCAGATGGAAGCTGGAGCCTGACCTTACCGGCAGGCACGTTTACCGGAACGGCAGACGGCACGCAGACCATCACCGTCACCGCCAGCGACGCTAACGGACAGCCGCTGGCGACCAGCGACGCTACCCTCACGGTGATCGCCAGTGCATTGCCGGTGACGACACCAGGCGTGGCCTTTGATGATGGCATTCTTAACGGAGAAGAGGCAGCAGCGGGTGGCGTGATCACCGGCAGCACTGGCGTCACGGGTGACGGGCAGACCGTCGTCGTGACGCTGGGCGGTACGAACTACAGCGGCACGGTCGATGCGCAGGGCAACTGGCAGGTCGCCGTTCCGGCCAATGTTCTGGCTGCGCTGCCACAGGGCAACGCACCTTACACTGTGGTCGTCAGTGACGTAGCAGGCAACACCAGCCAGGCGAATGGCAACGTTGTGGTGGATACCGTGCCACCGGTGCTGAACTTCATCACGCCATCCGATGGCATTATCAATGCTGCCGAGAGTCAGCAGCCGCTGACGCTGACCGGCAGCAGCGAAGCGAACGCGTTGATTGTTGCCAGCTTCAACGGCACCACTCTGAGCACCACCGCTGATGTCAACGGCACCTGGTCGCTGGCACTGCCTGCCACGGTTTATAACGGGCTGGTCAATGGCAGCTATCCACTGACCGTCACCGCCAGCGATGCGGCAGGCAATGCCACTACCACCAGCCGCGATCTGGCGCTGAAAGTGGATCCCGGCACGCTGCCAACTCTGACGCTGGATGCCTTTGCCGGTAACAACGTGGTCGATGGTGCGGAACGCCTCACCGATCAACGTCTCTCCGGCACCACCACCAACGTCGAGGCAGGCCAGCTGGTCACCGTGACCATTGATGGTACGGTCTACAGCGCCGCCGTGCAGGCGAGCGGGGCATGGAGCCTGACCGTGCCCGCCGGTGCGCTGGGGGCGATCAATGATGGCAGCGCCAGTTATACCGTGGCGGTCAGTGACGTGGCGGGCAATACCACCATCAGTAACCTCAACTTTGCCGTCAACAGCACGGCCTCTGGTCTGGCGATGGATGCGATCAGTCAGGATAACTATCTGAATGCGCAGGAGCTGGGTCAGTCACTGATTGTCACCGGCACTTCGGTGAATGTGCCTGAGGGCGGTACGGTTACGCTGCTGTTTAACAATGTCAGCTACACCGCGCAGGTCTCGGCCACTGGCCGCTGGAGTGCAATCGTTCCGGCTGAGGCACTGACGGCGCTCGCTGACGGGCCTTACACGTTGACGGTTACTGCCACGGACAGCGGCGGAGCGACCCTGAGCAGCGAGGCCACGCTCAGCGTGCTGGCGGCCAGTCTGCCGGAACCGCAGATCGTCTCTGCGTTTGGTGATGGTCTGCTCAACAACAGCGAGATCGCCATAGCGCAAACCCTGAGCGGCACCACGGGTGTTGTCGGTGATGGCCAGAGCGTCAGTGTGCTGCTGAATGGCATCACCTATAACGGCACGGTCGACAGCAACGGCAACTGGCAGATCA
The DNA here is from genome assembly GCF_058148845.1 of Pantoea sp. RCC30.1. NCBI lineage: Bacteria > Pseudomonadati > Pseudomonadota > Gammaproteobacteria > Enterobacterales > Erwiniaceae > Pantoea > Pantoea sp. RCC30.1. The sequence continues at coordinate 103,130 of NZ_JBXUHX010000010.1, forward strand.
GCGTGCCAGCAACGGCGTTGGCTACCCTGCCGGAAGATGTCCTGAACTATTCCGTCACGGTTCGGGATGCCGCAGGTAACACCGGCAGCATTCCGGGCAGCGTGACGGTAGATCTGACACCACCAACACTGACCCTGAACGCCGTTGCGGGCGATAACAGCGTCAATATCGCCGAAAGCACCGCACCGATTGTGCTCAGCGGCAGCAGCACTGCCGAAGCCGGGCAGCAGGTCACGATTACCCTTAACAATCAGCTCTGGACCACTACGGTTACCCAGGATGGCGACTGGAGCCTGACATTGCCTGCGGGTTCGCTGGCTGGTATTCCGGCCGGAGCCTACATCCTGACTGTGACGGTCAGCGATGCGGCGGGCAACCCGGTTACGGAAACGCGTGAAATCACCGTATCGACGGCGGCGCTGGCCGTCAGCATTGACACGCCGTTTGGCGATGGTTATCTGAACCTGGCGGAGCAGGGGGCGGGTCAGACGCTGACCGGCAGCACCGGTGTGGCAGGCGACGGCCAGACTGTCAGCGTGACGCTGGGCGGAAATGATTATCCCGCCACGGTGGATGCGCAGGGCAACTGGACGCTGAACTTAACTCCGGCGCAGGTGCAGACGCTGGGCGAGGGGATCAATACCCTGGTCGTCAATGCCAGCGATGCGGCCGGTAACAGCGGTTCGCTGACCAGCGCCGTTACCGTCGATACCACCCTGCCTGTACTGACGGTCAATGCTATCGGCGGCGACAACATCATCAACTCAGTGGAGGTGCTGGAAGCGGTCGCCATCAGCGGCACGGCGACGGTGGCAGATGCCGGACAGACGGTTACCGTCAGCTTCCAGAGTGTCGATTACACCACGCTGGTGCTCTCTGACGGCACCTGGCAGGTCACACTGCCTGCCAGCGTTGTGCAGGGGCTGACAGACGGCAGCTATCCGGTTGTTGTTTCAATGACCGATGCGGCAGGCAACCCGGCGGCTCCTGTTCAGACCACGCTGACGCGCGATGCTGACAGCCTGAACCTGCCGACCCTGACCCTCGGGCCACTCAGTGGCGATAACTTCCTTAGCCAGACAGAGTCGCAGCAGGATCTGAGCATCGGCGGCACCAGTACCAATCTGGCTGAAGGCCAACTGGTGACGGTGACGCTGAACGGCGTTCAGTACAGCGGCACTGTAGCGGCGAATGGCAGCTGGGCGGTAACGGTTCCGGCCGCCGCCCTGGGTAATCTGCCGGATGGCGATCAACTGGTGCAGGTGGTCGCAACGGATGCCTCTGGTAACCCGGCAAGCGCCAGTGGCAGTCTGGTCGTGCTGGCCAGCGCCCAGGTTCAGCCGACGCTGACCATGAACGTGGTCGCTGGCGATGATGTGATCAATGCCACCGAGGCCACGGCGGATGTTGTAGTCAGCGGCAGCAGCACTCAACTGGCTGTGGGCACTCTGGTGACGGTGACATTAAGCGGCACGGATTACACCACCACGACCACACTCGACGCTAATGGCAACTGGACGGTGACTGTGCCGTCTGCGGCCTTTGCCGACGTGGCGCCAGGCAGCACACAATCCTTTACCGTCACTGCCACGGATGTCGCGGGTAACCCGGCGACGGCCACTCAGGAGATCAGTTTCAGTACTACACCACCTGTGCTGACGGATATCACGGTCAGCGCGGGTGACACCCTTAACCTGGCGGAGTCGCTGCAGGACCTCACCATCAGCGGCACCACTACGGGCGCATTGCCAGTGACGGTGACGCTGAATAACGTTAATTACACCACCACGGCAGATGCTGAAGGGAACTGGACGCTCACCATTCCGACGGCAGACGTGCAGCAGCTGGCGGATGGCCCAAATGCGATCACCATTTCGGTCACCGATACAGCAGGCAACATCACCACGGATACCACCACCTCACTGGATGTGGCGTTTAACACGCTGCCAGCGCTGACCCTTAATACGCCGTTTGGTGATTCGCTGCTCAATCTGGCAGAGACTGCAGGCACGATAACGCTGAGTGGTGACAGTACCAATCTGCCGGAAGGCAGCGTAGTGAACATCGCTGTCGGCGGACTGACTTTCAGCACCACGACCGATGCCAGCGGCAACTGGACACTGAACCTGGCACCGGGTGCGCTAACGGGCCTGGACGATGGGCTGACACAGGTGGTGGTCACCGCCGCAGATGCGGCCGGTAATCCGGCGCAGGCCACCGCAGGCGTTGAGATTCTGCAGACCTCACCGGTTTCCGCTGACTTCGCTGTCACGCAGTTCGGCGATAACGTCATTAACATCACCGAAGCCGCTTCGGTTCAGCTGGTGACCGGCACCTCCACCGTCGTGGCGGGCCAGACTCTGAGCGTCACGGTGGGCGATGACAATATTCCGCTGTCGGTGACGGTTGATGCCAATGGCAACTGGACGGCAAGCCTGACACCCGCGGTGATCGCCACGCTGGGGGCCGGGGAACACACCCTGACTCTCACGACTACGGATCGGGCCGGTAACAGCATCGAAGCGACCCAGACGTTTGTTTCGGCGATTACGCCGATTGCTTTGCCAACGCTGGATACGCCATTTACTGATGGCCGCCTTAACGCGGCGGAAGCGGTAGCGAACGGCACCCTGAACGGTGCGGTCAACAGTGATGATCCGGCCTCGGTTGCGGTGACCGTCAATGGCACCGTCTATGCCGCGACGCTCACGAATGGTGGTTCGAACTGGTCACTGGAATTGCCGTCTGCCGTATTGCAGTCACTGCCGGACGGCAACCTGCCGATTAGCGTGACCGTCACCGACGTGAACGGCAACACCGCCAGTACCAGCGGCACGCTGCTGGTGGCGGTCAACACGCTGCCGGATGTCACCCTGAATCTGCCGTTTGGTGACGGTGCGCTGAACGTCACCGAGGCGGGAACTGAACAGATCCTCACTGGCACCACCGGCATTACCGGTGCCGGACAGACGGTCTCGGTGCTGATCTCCGGCTTTAACAACGGTGCTCCACTGGCCGCCACGGTGCAGGCCGATGGCAGCTGGTCTCTGGCCCTGTCGCCAGCCCAGTTAGCCACCTTCACCAGTGGCACCCACACGATTACCGTCACGGCTACCGATATCGCAGGTAACAGCGACGCGACGGCGCTGAGCGTGGTCACCGAAGTGGCTGTGCCTGTGCCAACCTTTAACCCTGGCGCCTTTGGCGGCGACAACCTGCTGAACATCAGTGAAGCCGCTGCAGGCGTGACCCTGACTGGCACCACCGGCAGTGTGGGGGCGAATCAGGCGGTCAGCATTACCGTGGATGTCAACGGCAGCCTCTATTCTGGCACCGTGGCCAGCAACGGTAACTGGACCGTGGATATTCCGCCGAATGCCCTGAGTTCACTGGCGAGCGGTGCGCAGTCACTGACGGTTAACGTGGTGGACGCGGCGGGCAATAGCGCGTCGGCACAGCTGCCGTTCACGGCTGATCTCATCGCGCCGCTGCCTGCGGTCAATCCGGAATTCCTGGGCGGCTATGTGAATAACGGCGATGTTGCCACAGGCATTACGCTGAGCGGCACCACCGGTGAGGCGGGTGCGAATCAGACGGTGCAGTTCACGCTGGGCGGCACCGCTTACACCGCAACCGTTGATGCCAATGGCAACTGGACGGTACCGCTGACAACGGCGCAGCTTTCAGCGCTGCCGGATGCCACCTATCCGGTCACCGTTACGGTCACCGATGCGGCGGGCAACAGCACCACGATTAACAGTTCGCTGGTGCTCGACAAAACCCCGCCGGCGCTTAGCTTCACAGCCTTTACTGGCGACAATGCACTGAACTACGCCGAGAGCATCCAGCCGCAGATCCTCAGCGGCACCGCGACAGGCGCAGGGACCGGTGCCGTCGTCACGGTTTCGCTGAATACCACGACCCTCGGCACCGCCGTGGTTGACGGTAACGGCAACTGGAGCGTGACGCTGACGCCAGAGCAGATGGCCACCTTTACGGCATCGACCACGCTGACGCTGGCAGTGACCGATCTGGCGGGCAACACCGCAACCGTGCCGGTCCCGCTGACGGTTGATCTGACGCCACCGCCAGGCCCACTGGTGACGCTGGGCACAGTGTCGGGTGACAACATCATCAGCACCCAGGATGTCGCGGGTGGGGTGGTAGTCAGTGGCACCTCCGCTAACCTCGGTGCGGGTGGGGTAGTGACGGTGTCGATCGGTGGCCAGAACTACGCCACTACGCTGGATGCGTCGGGCAACTGGTCAACGGCGGCATTGCCGGTGAGTGCCTTTGGCAATGCGGACGGCAGCGTCGGCATAACAGTGACGGCCACTGGTGGCACGACGCCAGTGAACACCAGCGGCAACGTCCTGATCGACCTTACGCCACCAACGTTGACGATCAATGCCTTTACGGGTGATAACCAGGTTAATGGCAATGAAAGCACCACCAGTCAGGCGATTACCGGCACCGCCGATGTCGCTGAGGCTGGCCGCACGGTCGTCGTGACCTTCAATAGCCAGACCTACAGCGCCGTGGTGCAGAGCAACGGCACGTGGTCCACAACCGTACCTGCCAGCGCGATGCAGGCACTACCCGATGGCAGCGCGCCGGTGATCACCGCTCAGCTGGCGGATGTCGCCGGTAACGTGGGGACTGCCACCCAGACAGTGACGGTAGATACCGTTGCGCCACTGGTGCTGGTGGACGCATTCCTTGGCGACAACGTGATCAACGCCGCTGACCTGGTGCTAAGTCAGGTGCTGACCGGCAGCGCGCAGGGATCCGAGGGCCAGACCATCGGCCTCTACCTGGGCGATGCCTCGCCGATCGCCACTGCGACGGTGGGGGCTGACGGACGCTGGATCATCGATCTCGCGCCGGATGTCCTGTCGAGCCTCACTGACGGTGCGCTGGTGTTTGGCGTGCGGGTCAATGACGTAGCCGGAAACCAGACTGACGCCACGCTGACGGTCAACAAAGTTGTCAACAGTGCGCTGACGCTGGTGGTGGATTCGGTATTCGGCGACGGTACACTCAGCGCGCTGGATACCACCGTCGCGCAGACTATCTCCGGGACCGCGCTCTCGGCGGGCGTCGGTGCCACGGTCTCCGTGGTGCTGGGCGGTACAACGCTCTCTGCCTCAGTGGGTCAGGATGGTAAATGGGCCATCGTAGTGCCACCAGCGGTGCTGGATCTGGTCACCGACGGCCAGCTGGCGTTAAGCGTTACCCTGACGGATGCCGCAGGCAACACCCGCACTGTCGGTGAAACCGTCACAGCGATTGTCGATGCGGTGCCGGTGGTTGGCGCGCTCACCGGGCTGTTTGGCGGTGATAACCTGCTGAACATTGCGGAAGCCGCTGCCGGACAGCTGGTCAGTGGCGTGATAGAAAATGCGGCTGTGGGTTCCCAGGTGACGGTCACCTTTGGCAGCAAAAGTTACAGCACGACGGTGCAGGCGGGCGGGGTGTGGAGCGTTAACCTGCCGGGCAGCGATCTTACCTCTCTGCTGGATGGCAATCTGACGCTCGGCGTCAGCGTCAGAGACGTGGCGGGTAACGTCGCCTCCAGCAGCGCATCCATCGGCATCTTTACTCAGACGCCATCAATCTCGCTGACCTCACTGTTTGGCGATGGGGTGCTGAATCTGGCCGATATCGCCACCGGACAGGTGATCAGCGGGGTGGTGAACAACGTTGCGCAGGGCAGTGTGGTGACGCTCTCGGTTGGCAACAGCCAGGTGACCGCCACCGTGGGTGCGGGCGGGGCGTTCAGCGCCACGGTGACGCCAGATATTCTGGGCACGCTGGCACAGGGTAACCTGACGGTAGGCGCGTCGGTAACGGATGCAGCGGGCAATACCGCCAGCACCAGCGCCGGTATCCGGGTCGATACGCTGTTGCCGACCATCACCGTGAATCCGCTGTTCGGCGACGGTCTCCTGAACGTGGCGGATGCGCTGGTCACGCAGGTGATCGGTGGGGTGATTGGCGGAGCGGAAGCGGGATCGCGCGTGGTGGTGTCGGTAGGTTCACAGCAGTTGGTGACGGCGACCGATGCGAATGGCAACTTTAACGTCTCGCTGACGCCAGCGCTGCTGCAGGGGATTGCCGATGGCAACCTGACGGTTGGCGTCAGCGTCACTGACAGCGCCGGCAACACCACCAGCACCACCGCCGGAGCGCTGGTGGGCATTCACAATCTGCCGAAGGTCACGCTCAATCCGCTGTTTGGCGACGGCGTGCTGAACCTGGCGGAGTCGCTGGTGACTCAGACCATCAGCGGCACGGTCTCCGGGCTGGCTGCGGGTAGTAGCGTCAGACTGGCGATTGGCAATACCAACGTTACCGCGCAGGTTAACGCGGATGGCAGTTTCTCAACTGCCGTCTCGCCAGCCATTCTGTCGACGCTGCTGAACGGTAACTTTACCGTCAGCGCGGCCGTCACCGATCCGGTTGGTAACGTTAGCAGCACCAGCGCGGGCGTGTCACTGGGACTGTTCCAGCCGACTCTGTCAGTGAATACGGTGTTTGGCGACGGTGTCCTGAGCGCCGCAGATCTGGCCTCTAACCAGACCCTGAGCGGCACCTCCAGCCTGTCAGCGGGTTCTACCGTCAGCGCCACGCTGAATGGCCTGACCTATACCACCAAAGTGGTCAGCGGTGGCAACTGGAGTATTACCGTCCCGAAAGGGGATCTTATTGCTATCACTGACGGTAGTAAAACCGTCACGGTTACCGGCACCGATACTTACGGCAACACGGTGAACAGCAGCGGCACGCTGAGCGTCATCAGTCAGTCGACGCCGGTGGTCGCCATTACCTCGCTGTTTGGTGACAATGCGCTGAGTGCGGTAGATGTGAAAACCGCGCAGACTATTTCAGGCACCGCCAGCAACGCCGAGGGATCGGTGGTACGTGTCACGCTGGGCGGCCAGACTTACAGCACGACGGTGAGCAGCAACGGCAACTGGAGCCTCTCTGTTCCGGCGGCTAACCTTGCTGCTATTACTGACGGCTTGCAGACCGTCACCGCCAGCGTTACCAACGGTGCGGGCAGCATTGGCAACACCTCGGCGTCGCTTGGTGTGGTCAGTCACACCACGCCGACGATCAGCGTCAACAGCTTCTTTGGTGGAGATGGTTACCTCAACATTTCAGAAGCTAATGCCCCTGAGACTATCAGAGGAACAAGCACCAACGCGGCGGGCGGCACGGTGACGGTTAACGTGGCGGGAAATATCCTCACCACCACCATTGGTGCGAACGGCGCATGGAGCATCAGCGTGCCATCAGCGACGCTGAAAGGGATCCCGGATGGCAGCCATCCGCTGACCGTGACGGTGGCGGATATTGGCGGCAACACCACAACCAGCACCAGCAGCTTTACCGCGCTGTCGCATAATCAGCCGCTGGTGGGGGTCGATCCAGTGCTCAGCATCGTCGGTTCTCTGCTCGCCGGTCTGGTGGTGCAGGGCGGATCGCTGAATGCCGCACAGGGATCGAAAGTCAGCGTCACGCTGCTGCTGGCCAACGGCAACAACGGCCCGACGCTGAACACCACAACCGATGCGCTGGGGCGTTACGCGGTTAACTTCTCACCGTCACTGCTGTCGGTGGGGGGGCTGCTGCTGTCGCTGGGAACGCTGGCGAAAGTCACGATTACCGACGCGGCCGGTAACAGCTTCTCCACCACCAATACCCTGTTGCTGGGTTCGCTGCTGCCGCTGACGCTGGCGGCAAACGAATCGGTTGCGCTGTTCTCGGTGGCGGATGACAGCGCCACGGTTGCCAGTGCCAGCACGGAGACGCAACACAACAGCAGCACCAGTAGCGACGAAAGCAGCGCCCATGTAGCCGTGGCCTCGACGCTGATTACCGAAGCGGATACCGTGACGCCGGTCAGCAGCAGTGAAAACGCGGCGGCAAATGACGCCGCGGTGGCAGCGGTACCGGCAGAGGAGGCGGGTTACACCATCGGCGGCGTCGTGATTACGCTGGCCGATGGCAGCACCGCAGAGGGGGCGACAGTGACCGGCAGCAGCGGGGCGGATATTGTGACGGTCAGTGACCTTAACTTTACCCATATTGATGGCGGCGCAGGCACTGATACCCTCGTGCTGAATGGTGAGCATCTCAATCTGGATCTCACCGCGCTGGGCCTGAAGGTCGAACACATTGAAGTGCTCGACCTGGGTAAAACCGGGACCAACTCCGTCAAGCTCGATCTCAATGAGGCACTCAATATTACGGATAAACAGAGCGACGATTTGCTGATCAAAGGCGCAGATGGCAGTCAGGTGACACTGGCTAACAGCAATGGCGGAATCTGGGAAGTGACCGGCGAGCGTACCGTTGAGGGCAGAGTCTTTGAGATCTACCACAACTCGGCGCTGACCAGTGATAACACCCTGGGCGATGTGCTGGTGCAGCAGAACCTGCAGGTCCATGTTGTGTAGTGACTGAAAGGACAGTTCAGATGATGAATAGAGCGGGTGCGAAAGCACCCGCTTTTTTGTTTTAGTCACGTAATAATTTCACTTTCCAGACTTTCGCCAATATTTATTAGCAGAACGAAAGATTAGGGTAGGCGCAACAAACGGCGTCACGCCGTAAATCAACGATTCTGGCTCCATTTGTCGCTTTTATTAGCGTCCTCTTTCTTTATGCTTGTTACCTGCGGGTAACCAGTTCCGACCAGCGGAAACGGGCAGCATCGGCTGACCCATTATCATGTTGTCAGACTCAACGATCGGTTTACCCGATGGTTTTGGCCTGCGTTTCTGTTCAGAACTGAGGTTACCCATGTCATCACGCGATACGCTTCGTCATACCCGACTTGAATCCATTTTCCAGACGGCAGTCAGCGACTTTGCCGTTGCCGACAGCGCTCAGCCCGCCATTGCGCCAGCCGCCACGCAAAGTCTGAGCCTTCCTTTCGCCACGCAGAGCCTGAGCCTGCCGATCACCGCGCTCTCCACGGAGTCACTGCATAGCAGCCCGCTCAACGACAGCACACTGGCCGTCAGCGCGGTGAAAAGTTCGCCACCCGCTATGCTGCAGCCCTACGAAGTGATTGCCGGCGACGGCGTGATCGCCGGCTGGGAAGCGCAAAAGCCGGTGCATCTGCGCGGCCGGGCTGAAGGTGAAGCAGATTCCACCGTCACGCTGACCTTCAACGATCAAAGCTGGCACAGCACTGTTAATCAGTGGGGCTACTGGAACGCTTCAATGCCGGCCGACGCGCTGAAAGGCGTACCGGATGGCAATCACACACTCACGCTGACCATTACCGATAAAGCAGGGCAAAGCACGGCAACTAACGTTGATTTTGGTCTCTATGTCGATCGTACGATCAAACCGACCCTGACCGTGGACACGGTCAGTGGCGATAATGCGGTGAGTATTGCTGAGAGCATTTATGGCGTTGAAATCAGCGGCAGCGCAACGCACTTGCCGGTGGGGTCGGTACTGAAACTGACGCTGGGTACGCAAACCACCACTGCCAACATGGGAAACGACGGTAAGTGGTATGGCACATTTCATGAAAGCGATATGCAGGCGCTGAAAGACGGGATCTACAGCCTGGAAGTTACGGCGACCGATCCCAATGGAAACACCGCCACCGAATATCACGATCTGACGCTGATCACCCATCTGAGTAGCCTGCCAACAATTACCTTCGATAAGGTTACTGCAGACGATGTGATAAACCTGGCAGAAAGCCAGCAGGATCTTCTACTGAGCGGCACGCTCTCCACCGTCATGCCGGGTCATCAGCTGGTGATCACGGGTGCCAACCAGAAAGATTATGCCGCCACGATAGGTGAGGATGGGCACTGGCAGGTGGTGATCCCGGCAGCGGATGTGCACGCTTTTATCAACGTTGGGGAAATCCGCGCCTGGTCGATCGATGGGGCCAACAACTATATCGACGTCACGCATGAGCTGAATATCCACACCGGTTTTATTCCGATTTACACCGAAATGGATATCGGCGGCGACATGACGCTTAACTACCAGGAGGCGCAGCATGATCTGAGCTTCTACGTTGAAGGCGCCAACACTGTGGAGATCAACGGGATAACCTACCAGCCCGATGCGAAAGGCATGGTCACGCTGACCTCCAGCGAGCTTATGGCGCTGCCGGATGGACCGGTCGCCGCCACCTTCCATCGCTGGGATGACTATGGCAACAGCGACACCCAGACCAGTGATCAACTGTTTACCGTCGCCGTGCATCAGCGGCCGACGCTGACTCTGGACACGGCTTTTGGTGATAACAAAATTGATGCTGCCGATGTCAACAGCTGGCATCTGATTCAGGGCAGCTCCAGTCATCTGCAACCGGGCAGCCAGGTGGAATTAACCCTGGGCGATCAGCACTACAGCGCCAGCGTAAAAGCGGATGGTGGCTGGGCGCTGACCATTCTGGCCGGGCAACTGGCTCCGCTGGATGATGGTGAATACCCGATGACGGTCAGCGCCAAAGATAGCGCCGGTAATGTGGCCACAGCCAGCCAGACAGTGCTGGTGGCATCGCATACCGAAACGGCCAGCCTGATGGAGGGTCAGACGGTGGATCAACTGCTGGAAACGGTCAGTCTGACCCAGCAGGCAGAGACTGTGCAGGTGACGCAGGCCGCCACCGCTGCGGCCGTCCCACAGGAGAGCCATCTCTTCTCTGATGTTTCTTACACCCTTGCCGATCACCTGCTGCTGCATCCTGCGGCACAGCCGATAGTCTGACGCCAATACATTAGTGAACTCACTACCTTCCGGACAGGTCTGTTAAGCCTGTCTGGATTGGGGTGGGAGCGCCAGGTGGTCATTTTTCATCCTGTCAGAAGAAATATTAACGTTTTCATCTGTTTTTAACAGGAATAAGCACGGGATATGATCTAATAATGTTAGAGGTCGTTTGGCGTCTCGCTTGCGAACCATAAATAAAATAACGCAATAAATCTGTCAGGCTCTGTGCCGCACTCCTTTTGCTCGCTTTGTTCACCAGGAATAACACCATGATGATAAAAACCCCTTTTGGTATGGATAATGAACAAAGCGCGATTAACTTTTTTGTTGTGCGCCCTGAGTGGCGTGGCAGTGCATGCGGCCTGTGCCGCACCCTTACCTAAAGCAGAATTTAACTGGCGCGCTGCGCCGACCGAAGAACAGATTGCCAGCTTAACGCTGCGCGACGCCATTCTCCGGGCCTTCGCCCGCAATCCGAAAATCTCGGAAGCGGCAGCACAAATCCACGTCGGTCAGGGCGATCTTGATGCCGCCCGCAGCGCCTGGTACCCGCAGATCTCACTGCAGGGTGCGGCGGGCCGTTCTCATCAGACCGACTCCGCGGGCAGCCTGAACAACAATGGCTCCGGCGGTATCATGCTCAGCCAGCTGCTCTACGACTTTGGCCGTACCGGCAGCGCCATTGATGAACAGCATGCCCTGTCGGATGCCTATCGATTCGGCCTGTTCGAATCCATGACTACCGTGGCGGAAGATACGCTGCAGGCCTACCTCGAAGTCAAACGTTACCAGGCGCTGGCAGAAACGGCGCATACCAATATCGCCTCACTACAGCGGGTGCGGGATATCGCGAAACTGCGTGCCGACGCCGGCCTCAATTCCCAGTCCGATGTGCTGCAGGCGGAAACCCGCATCGCCGCGATGCAGGCTACGCTAGAGCAATATCGCGCCCAGCACCGTTCCGCCACCGCACAACTGACCGTGCTGACCGGCGTGGTCCCTGCCACGTTGCCAGAACTGCCCCAGGCACTGCTGAAACAGCAGATCACCCTCGACAAAATCGCCTATGAAAGCAGCGCGGCGGTGCGCAGCGCGCAGTCGAAACAGGAAGCTGCTCGTGAACGGGTGCGTCAGGCTCAGTCCGGTCACTGGCCGACCATCAAGGTGCAGGCGGGCCGGACTCGCTATGAGAACGATCGTCAGTCTTACTGGGATGATGAAGTTCAGCTGCAGGTTGAAGCGCCGCTCTACCAGGGCGGCATGGTCAATGCCAAAACCGAGTCAGCGGAAGGCGATCGGGAAGCGGCGCAGGCCGCAGTTCAGCAGGCCAAACTCGCCATCAATCAAAACGCTTCTACCGCCTATGCCGACATGATTGGCGCACAGCAACGGCAGGCTGCCGGGGAAGTGCAGCTGGCCAGCGCCGACCATACCCGTAATGTCTACGCCGATGAATATCGCCTGAGCAAGCGCAGCCTGAACGATCTGCTGAGCGTGGAACAGGATGTGTTTCAGGCTGACAGCTCTCGCATCACCGCGCTTTACGATGGCTGGGACGCCACCGTGCGTTATGCCGCCGCGGTAGACAATCTGCTCGATATCATGGGTATCGATCGCCAGCAAAGCAGCGGCGATCTCCTTCCTTCGCTGCAATAGCGATAAGGCATAAATAATGAGTACTTCAACCCTGAATACCGATAACTGGATTGCCGCCATGCTGCGCGTCGCCGCGCGATTCGGTAAACCTGCCGATGGCAAAACCCTGCGTCAGCAGATGCGCTGGTTTGAACATCTGCCCGTCTCACAGCAGCTGGAGCGGCTCTCCGGCCTGCTGGGACTGCATCTGACCATGGTGCCGCAGAACAAACTGCGCTGGCGTCAGGAGATCACCCCGGTGGTGCTGGTGCTGGAAAATGCCAGCGTAGCGGTGCTGGAGAACATCGATTCTGACGGCAGCGCACGCTACTGGCTCAGTGAAGGCGGCGATGTGGTGCGTGAAAGCGCCTTATCGGAACTGCTGACGCGCGCTCAGGGCGATGTCGGCGTGATTGGCGTGGCGGCGCGTGGCCGTGATGCGCGTATCGACGAATTCGTTCAGCCCTATGAGCCGCACTGGTTCTGGAAAAACTTTCGCGGTATGGGGCGCCGTATCACCGAGATCTCGCTGGCCTCGGTGATCAGCAATGTGCTGGCGCTGGCCGGTATTCTCTTTTCGATGCAGGTCTACGATCGGGTTATTCCGGCCCAGTCGCAGTCCACGCTGTGGGTACTGTTTGTCGGGGTGCTGATCGCAGCAGCGATTGAATATCTGATCCGGCTGATGCGAACCCAGGTGTCAGACTTAATGGGCAAACGCATCGACCTGAAAGTCTCCGCCATGCTGTTTGCCCGGGCGATGAGCATCCGTAATGAGGCCAGGCCGAAATCGACCGGCTCATTTATCTCGCAACTGCGTGAGATCGACCAGGTGCGCGAGCTGCTGACCTCGACCACGGTTGGCGCAGCGGCCGATCTGCCGTTTGTCATCCTGTTCCTGTTTATCATGTCGTTTGTGGGCGGCTGGCTGGTGTTGATTCCGCTGGCGGCGATTCCGCTGATCGTCATTCCCGGTCTGCTGGTGCAGATCCCAATGGCGCGGCTGGCAAAAGAGGGGCTACGCGAGGGTGCGCTGCGCAATGCGGTGCTGGTGGAGGCCATTGAAGGCATCGAGGATATCAAGGCGTTGCAGGCGGAACCCTATTTCCAGCGTCAATGGGAGCAGACGCATGAAGTCAGCGCCGCTATCAGTAATCAGCAGCGTTTATGGGGCGCTCGCCTCACCGGCTGGGCATCGACTGTGCAGCAGCTGACCTATGCAGGCATGCTGGTTTTTGGTGTCTATCTGGTGCTCGATTCGCAAATCACCACCGGTACGCTGGTTGCCTGCAGCCTGCTCTCATCACGCACCATCGCCCCGCTGATGCAGCTGACCATGGTCTTCTCGCGTTGGCAGCATGCCAAAATGGCGATGAAAGGGCTGGATGAGTTGCTGAAAAAACCGCTCGACCAGCCTGAAGCCGCCACGCTGGCGCACTGTCCGACGCTCACCGGCCAGTACGATCTGCGCAATGTGCATTACAGCTATGACGAAGAAAATGAAAAGAATGTGCTTAACGTCCAGCAGTTGCAGATTAAGCCCGGCGAGAAGATTGCCATTCTGGGCAAAGTCGGAGCAGGGAAGTCGACGCTGCTGAAGATCCTCGCCGGTCAGGCGCAGGCCAGCCAGGGCAAGGTGATTGTCGATGGCGTCGATATTGAGCGTATCGATCCTACCGATTTACGCCGTCAGCTCGGCTGGCTGTCGCACGACTCCCGCCTCTTTTTTGGCACGCTGCGTCAGAACCTGATTCTGGGCAATCCCCATGCCAGCGAACAGGAGATGCTACAGGCGTTGCGTATCAGCGGCGCGCTGTCGCTGGTCCAGCAGGATGCCGCCAGCCTGGACCGCATTATCAATGAAGGCGGGCGCGGACTTTCGGGCGGCCAGCGTCAGATGGTGATGCTGAGCCGGTTGATCCTGCGACAGCCGCAGGTGGTGTTGCTGGATGAACCCACCGCGGCGATGGATGAACAGCTGGAGGAGCATGTGATCCGTCAGCTACAGGGCTGGATCAGCGGCCGGACGCTGGTGCTGGTGACGCACCGCCCGGCGCTGCTGAAAATGGTCGATCGTATTGTGGTGATGGATAACGGCCGGATTGTGGCCGATGGCCCGCGCGACGAGATCCTGCGCCGTGCGACGACACCTGCGCCATCGTCATCGCCAGGGAAAGGAGATACCGCATGAGTCTGGTTATTGTTGATAAAGATCTTGCCCGTCATGAGCGCCGGACATCGGCGATTATCTGGCTCTGCACCGCCACGCTGGCGATTTTTCTCATCTGGGCGCACTTCGCCATTCTGGATGAGGTCACCGTCGGCACCGGCAAAGTCACCCCTTCCAGCCGCGCACAGGTGATCGACAGCCTGGATGGCGGCATCGTCAAACAGCTTAACGTGCATGAGGGCGATATCGTCGAGAAAGGGCAGGTATTGGCGACCCTCGATCCGACGCGCTTCCAGTCGAACTTTGGTGAAGCGCAGGCCAAAGTGCGCACGCTGCGTGCCTCATCCGAAAGACTGGAGGCGGAGCTTTCGGGTACGCCGCTGGCGTTCAGCGCAGAAACGTTGAAGGAGCCGAACCTGGTGACGCGCGAACGGCAGCTCTATGAGTCACGACGTCGTAATCTCACCGAAACCATCAGTAACCTGCAGCAGTCGCTGAAACTGGTGCAGGATGAGCTGCGTCTGACCGAACCGCTGGTGGCTAAAGGTGCGGCAGGGCAGGTTGAGGTTATTCGTCTGCATCGTCAGGTCAGCGATCTGCGTGGCAAAATCGACGAGGCGCGCAATGACTATCTGGTGCGCGCCCATGAAGAGCAGGTTAAAAATAATGCTGAACTGGATGCGCAGCTGCAGGTTGCCGCAGGCAAAGAGGATCAGCTGACGCGGGCCACGCTCTACTCGCCGGTGCGCGGCATCGTTAAAGATATTCAGGTCACGACGGTGGGTGGCGTACTGGAGCCGGGCGGCAAACTGATGGAAATTGTGCCGCTGGAGGATCAGCTGCTGATTGAGACGCGTATCAATCCACGCGATATCGCCTATATCCGACCCGGTCTGGCCGCCACCGTGAAAGTCACCGCCTATGACTCCTCTATTTACGGCGATCTGCACGGCGAAGTGGAGACGGTCTCGCCAGACACCCTGCAGGATGAGGTAAAACGTGATCAATATTACTATCGTGTCTACGTTCGTACCCAGAAAGCTGAGCTGACCAACCGCGCCGGCCGAAAATTCCCGATTGTGCCCGGAATGGTGGCCAACGTGGAGATTAAAACTGGTCAGAAATCAGTCATGGATTATCTCATTAAGCCGCTGAATAAAGTCAAAGAATCGCTGCGCGAGCGCTGATTATCCGTGCCAGCTCAACTTTCCGCCTGCTTAATTACGGTGATAAATTAACGTGGCGGAAATTCAGGCAATTATGGCGCAAGGCGTGCGCAATTTAACATTCTGTGCGGAAACAGGGTGCAGTTAATTTAACCCTATTAAGAAAGTTTACAGAGATATAGCGGAACAGCAAATTGCAGGCAAAAAAATGCCGGACAATTTGTCCGGCGGGAAATAATAAGTTGTACATCTCATTCGGGGAGAATGAAGGTAATAATGGAATAAATGATGATAGCGGGGTCTATTCTATTACCTGATGCCGTAAAAGTTTTATCATTCAGTGCTTCGGAATACTCTTATGTAACGTGTTGATAACAATAAAAACAAAATGAGTTTATCAATTTGTGCGCCAATTTTAATCGATCTGTGCTGCTTATTAGTTCCCCGGTATTTACATTATGAAATAACTGTTTCGATGTATGAAACAGTTTTGGAAATTTAGTAGCATTTTCCTGGTGGATTATTACCCGTGATAAAACAACAATGGCCTGCCGGCTGAATTTTTAATCGTTCAGTTAGCAGTGGCAAATAATAAAGGCACATAACAGAGGGTAATAAAATGAAACGTCGCGTTCTCTCCCTGATGGTCCCTGCGTTGCTGGTTGCAGCAGGATCAGCAAACGCAGCTGAAATTTATAACAAAGACGGCAACAAATTAGATCTCTTCGGTAAAGTTGACGGCCTGCACTACTTCTCTGACAACAGCAGTTCCGACGGCGACCAGTCATACGTTCGCTTCGGCTTCAAAGGCGAAACTGAAATCAGCAATCAGCTGACCGGTTACGGCCAGTGGGAATATCAGGCAGCACTGAACAACTCTGAAGATGAAGGGACAGCTGACAGCTTCACCCGTGTTGGCTTTGCGGGTGTGAAATTTGGTGATGCGGGCTCGTTCGACTACGGTCGTAACTACGGTGTCGCCTACGACATCGGCGCATGGACCGACGTGCTGCCAGAGTTCGGCGGCGATACCTATGGCGCGGATAACTTCATGTATCAGCGCGGTAATGGCATGGCGACCTACCGTAATACTAACTTCTTTGGTCTGGTGGATGGCTGGAACTTCGCAGTTCAGTATCAGGGCAAGAATGGCAACAGCAGTGAGTCACCGAATGGCCGTGACGTACTGGGTCAGAACGGCGATGGTTGGGGTCTGAGCACCACGTATGATCTGGGTTCAGGCTTCGGCATTGGTGCGGCAACCTTCCAGTCTGACCGTACCAACGATCAGAACAGCACAACATCAGGTATTCTCGGCCGTGGCGATAAAGCGGAGGTGTATACTGGCGGTCTGAAATATGACGCGAACAACGTCTATCTGGCAGCGATGTACTCACGCTCGTTCAACGCAACCCGCTTCGGCGACAGCAGCAACTCCTCTTCAGCCTATGGTTATGCGGATAAAGCGGACAACTGGGAACTGGTTGCGCAGTATCAGTTCGACTTTGGCCTGCGTCCATCCCTGGCGTATGTCACCTCACGCGGCACCGATGTTCAGAACTGGGGCAAACAGAATCTGAAAAAATATATCGATGTTGGCGCGACTTACTACTTCAACAAAAACATGTCCACCTATGTTGATTACCAGATCAACCTGCTGGACGACAACGCATTCACCGACGCGGCCGGTATCAATACCGACGACGTGGTGGGTGTAGGCCTGGTTTACCAGTTCTGAGTTGTCAGGGAGCGCAGTTACGGCTGCGCTCCTGCGTTATCTTCCGGACTGAACGCTTCAGCCTTTGGCCACTTCGTTGCTTCCGGGGCGGTTGTCACTGACGACATGACGCTGCCGAATCGTGCCCCTTCAAACGCCACGCCTGCCAGGGTGAAGGCTGAAAAGCTCAGCCAGTGCTGCCATGCTGACTGCCACTTCTGTGAATTCTTCATTCTGCACCTCTCAGAAATAAACACTATTTCAACAGTGCAGAATTCATGCCAGCTTTACCGCTCTCACAGCCACAGGCATTACGCCCATTTTGATACACTTGCCGCGCGTGTCTGGGAGCGGTTGCCCCAAACAGGTGCAGCGAAGCCTGTTACTGGCGCGGCCGCGAAGGCGTCATGTGACGATGACGGCGCTGTTCGACAACTTTATAGCTGCCGTAAACAAACAGACCCAGGGCAACGACGAGAATCATATAGATCATCTGTAGCTCCTTACTTTCATTAATGTTAATCGCCTGCTGAAAGGCGTAATCAGGATAGATGACAGGTAAATGATCTCGTGATTCAGGAAAACATTCAACTCTATTTAAGCTAATTTACCCAAACTTTATGCTTTGTAGTGGCTCTTAATAAAGTGTTACAAGCGAGGAATGATGCCTTATAAGATTAATCTGCTGTTTATGTCGCTTTTAATTCTGGTTGTAGCGGGTTGTGATCAGTCTGCCCCGACTTCTACGATGGTGCTGGAAGGAAAAACCATGGGCACCGTCTGGCGGGTGAGCCTCGCGAGTGTGGAGAGCGAGCGGAAAGCGGAACTGCAGCAGCGGATTCAGCAGCAACTGGACGCGGATGATGCCGAGCTTTCTACCTGGAAGCCGGACTCCGCGTTATCGCGCTTCAACCAAAGCCGTGACCTGACACCGCAGCCGGTAAGTGAAAACATGGCGGATATTGTCACGACCTCATTGCGGATTGGCCGTAAAACCGGTGGGGCGATGGATATTACCGTCGGGCCATTAGTCAACTTATGGGGTTTTGGTCCTGCGAAACAGCCGGTCCATACTCCGGATGCGGCACAGATCGCTGCCGCCCGTGCGCAGACCGGATTGCAGCATCTGCGGGTAGTGCAGGGCGCAGACGGCCAGTGGCTGCAAAAAGATCTGCCGGACCTCTATGTCGATCTTTCGACGGTAGGCGAAGGCTTTGCCACCGACCATCTGGCAAGACTGATGGAGCAGCTCGGCATCAACAACTATCTGGTGTCGGTGGGGGGCGCCGTGCTGAGCCGTGGCCTTAATGCGCAGCAGCAGCCGTGGCGCGTCGCGATCCAGAAACCGACCGATCGTGAGAATGCCGTTCAGGCGCGCGTCAGTCTGCAGGGGCACGGTATCAGTACTTCCGGCAGCTATCGCAACTATTATGAACTGGACGGCAAGCGCATTTCTCATGTGATCGATCCCGTTACCGGGCGACCCATTGAGCATAAACTGGTTTCTGCTACGGTGATCGCCACTACGGCGCTGGAAGCCGATGGCTGGGACACCGGACTGATGGTACTTGGCACCGAAAAAGCCAAAGCGTTGGCAATAGAACAGCATCTGGCGGTCTATCTGATCAGTAAGCAGGGCGATAAATTTGTCAGCTGGATGTCGCCGCAGTTTGCTGCTTTCCTGATCCCCGCTGAATCCGGAGAACCCTGATGTTAGATCTTTTTAGTGAAGAGCAACCCTGGCAGGAGCCGCTGGCTGAAGGTGCCGTGATCCTGCGGCGTCGCGCGCGTGAGGATGCAGAGATGCTCTATCAGCAGATTCTGGCGATTGCGGAGCAGAACCCGTTTGCCCATCGCATTACGCCCGGCGGCCATCGCATGTCGGTGGCGATGACCAACTGCGGTGATTTTGGCTGGTCGGTGGATTCACGAGGCTACAATTATCAGCAGCAGGACAACCTCAATGGTCGCAAATGGCCGCCAATGCCGCCGCTGTTTCGCATCCTGGCGCAGCAGGCAGCAGCTGAAGCGGGGTTCCCTGGCTTTAATCCTGACGCCTGCCTGCTTAATCGCTATGAGCCGGGCGCAAAGCTGACGCTGCATCAGGATAAAGATGAGAAAGACCTGCACCAGCCTATCGTTTCGGTGTCGCTGGGGTTACCGGCAGTGTTTCAGTTTGGCGGCTTTGAGCGCGGCGACAGCACCCAGCGAGTACTGCTGGAACATGGCGATATTGTGGTGTGGGGCGGGCCGTCGCGCCTTCGTTACCACGGCATCCTGCCGCTTAAGCCAGGCGTTCATCCGCTGGCTGGACCCTGGCGTTATAACCTGACCTTTCGTCGCGCGTTTTAACCCGCCACGCCAGCAACGGCGTGGTGAGAATAACTATTGCTATCATTTGGCAGGCCATTACACTGCAGGCTGTTTTTTAGCTGATGGATTGCCTGCATGACGTTGTTAAGCGTTGTTTTTCGCCAGTTCCGCTGGCCTTTTATCGGGGTGATTGCCCTGACGTTGTTAAGCGCCGTGCTGGGTATCGGCATGATCGCCTTTATCAACCGCGAAATGATTGTCGCCATCAACACCTCATTTGCGGTGCTACCGCAGTTCCTGTTGCAGCTGGTGGTGCTGATGGCGGTGACGCTGGCTTCGCAGCTGGCGCTGACGATGCTCGGGCATCAGTTTGTCTGGCGACTGCGAGGTGAGTTTATCAAGCGAATCCTTGATAGCCGGGTTGAACGCATCGAGCAGCTCGGCAGTGCGCAACTGCTGGCGGGACTGACCAGCGACGTGCGGGCGATTACGCTGGCTTTTGTGCGCCTGCCGGAGCTGTTTCAGGGCGTCATCATTACGATCGGTTCAGCTATCTATCTCGCCTGGCTATCGCCAAAAATGTTGCTGGTGACCAGTGTCTGGCTGGGTGTTACGCTGGTTGGCGGCTGGCTGCTGGTCTCGCGGGTTTACCAGCACATGGCAAAGCTGCGTGAAATCGAAGATAACCTCTATCGCGATTACCAGACGGTGATTGAAGGGCGCAAAGAGCTGCAGCTTAACCGCTCTCGCGCGCAGCAGGTCTACGACACGGTTTATCAGGAAGATGCCCGCGCCTGGCGTCACCATATTGTGCGTGCCGATACTTATCATCTTAGTGCGGTCAACTGGTCGAATATCATGACCTTAGGCGCTATCGGCATGGTCTTTTTCATGGCTAACAGCCTGGGATGGGCCAATACCGCTGTCGCCGCGACCTTCTCCCTGACGCTGCTGTTCTTACGCACGCCGCTGCTCTCTGCGGTGGGGGCGTTACCCACGTTACTCAGCGCCCAGGTTGCATTTCGTAAGCTCAATGCCTTTGACCTCGCGCCTTATCAGGCCGGGTTCCACGCGCCATCGGCGTCCTCAGACTGGCAAACGCTGGAGTTGCGCGACGTCTCTTTTCACTATGGTGATAACGGCTTCCAGGTCGGGCCGATTAACCTGACGCTGCGCCGGGGGGAACTGGTGTTTCTGATTGGCGGCAACGGCAGCGGGAAATCGACGCTGGCGATGCTGCTGACCGGGCTGTATCAGCCTCAGTCCGGCACGCTGCTGCTGGATGGCAAAGCGATAACGGCTGACGAGCTTGATGTCTGGCGCAGTCAGTTCTCGGCGGTCTTTACCGATCTGCACCTGTTTGACCGGTTAATCGGGCGGGACGGCGTTGCGGCCAATCCGGCATTGGTGCAGCAGTGGCTTGAGAGACTGAAGATGCAGGATAAGCTGAAGATTGAAGGCAACAAAGTACTGAATCTGCGGCTCTCCAAAGGACAGAGTAAGCGACTGGCGCTGCTGCTGGCGGTGGCAGAAGAGCGCGATGTGCTGTTACTGGATGAGTGGGCGGCGGATCAGGATCCCCATTTTCGCCGCATCTTTTATCGCGAGCTGCTGCCGTGGTTACAGCAGGCGGGTAAAACGGTGTTTGCTATCAGCCATGACGATCACTACTTCATTCATGCCGATAGGCTGCTTGAGATGCGCGAAGGCCAGTTAACAGAGCTGACCGGTAATGAGCGCGATCTCGCCACGCTCGACTCGGTAAAACGTACCGATACCGGGCTTTAATGGCAGCTGGCAAAGCTTGGCCGCTACCGTGTTAAGTTCTGTGCATGTCGCTGAACGTTGTGTTTAACATTACTGTAAGCATAAGCATCAGCATAAGCATCAGCATCAGCAGCAAGCTGCCGCGGTTACTGAAAATCTCTTGCCAGGTGTGCTTCATGCGCAGTACGTCACTAATGACAGCAATGTAGGGCAGGTCATCTACAGTTTGGTCGATGAGTAAAAATGTGCCTCCTGCCAACGCAGGAGGCATCAGATTAGTGGGTGAAATGTTGATCAAGCGGTGCACTGAACCAGCGATTGTTCAGCACGTTTTTGATAACACTATTTTTGTCTGCAGCTGACAGGGAGTTGTCCTGTTCAATACGGGTGAGAATATCTTTATAGCTATAAGTCTTATTGCTCATGTAGATAATAGCTTTCTGCTTGTTAGCATCCATCACCAGCAGTGATTCCCCCGCAGCGGCATTTTCTGGCGTCCATTTCTTCCATTCCGGAAGGGTCTGATCGTTTGGTGACCCTGTTGCCAGGAAGTTTTTAATGTAGGTATTAAAAGATTCACCTAATGCCTGAGAGCCTTTCAGCTTCAGCGCATCCTGCGTAAATTCAGCATACTTATTTTTATCCCAAAAAGGCATAAACACGCCATGAAAAGAACCGATGGCAGATAATTTATCACCCGTGACAAACGCATCCGTGCCATATCGGAACTCCATGCCATACAGCGGCGCGTTATAATTTTTATACATCATCTCAGCAGACTGATTAACATTAAACAGGCTGTATAGCAGCCCGCCATAGTGATTCGCAAAGGTGTATTTATTCAGCAACGAGGTGTTGTTTACAAGCGTTCCGTCTTTCACTTGTGCTGCAAACATAGGGTCGTTACGGGCGAAGAAAGAAAACTCCTGTTGTCCTGTGGCCATGATGGCGGGGACGGCATTATATTTTTTGGTCTCAAAGCCATCCTTCGGGATCACCACACCATCGCGGTAGAGATGCGGAAATTGATTCATGCGGATCCCCGCATCACCAAAAAGCATTGCCAGTTCTGCTGCCGGGAGTTGATAGAGAAATTGACGCACTTCTGGTGAACCTGACAGCAGCCAGGTTTTCGCCGCGCTGGCATCCGGCTTAATGCCCTGTTTGACGACCAGAGGTGCCAGTCTTTGTGCGAAAATACTTTCCGCTTCATCTTTGTCAGAGGTGGTCATGCCACCACTGAAAACAATGGCTTTGTTGAAAGTATTTTTAAAATAGGGTGATATAAGCATCGCCATCACGTCCCTGCCGCCAGCCGAAAATCCGGAAACGGTAATATTATTTTTGTCTCCGCCAAAAGCTTCAATATTGGCTTTGAGCCAATCCAGCGATTTTCTGATGTCGAGTAAGCTGTAATTACCGGAATCATCCAGCGGGTTGCCATCGTTAAGGGCTTTCAATGGATTAAAGCCAAGTGCGCCCAGACGATAATTTACGGTGACAATCACTGCATTGTATTTTTCAGCAATAAATGCCGGAGCAAATTCACTGGAGCTGCCCAGCTGATTATTCCCACCGTGGATATAAACCAACACCGGAAGCGGGGAGCGGGTCCCACTCGGGCGGTAGATATTCAGATTCAGGCAATCCTCTTTACCTGTGGCTCCGTCCGGAGAAACCTGGATGCAGTTAGTCGCCGGCCGGGTCGCATCGAAGACGGTTTGCCATGCGTCAGGAGAAACCGGTTTTTTCCAGCGCAGTTCTCCGACCGGAGCTTTTGCATAAGGAATACCGGTCCAGGACAGCGTATTGTGATGATCCGCGCCTTTTACTTTGCCAGATTGCGTCGTAATGTCAGAGGAGATATTTTGAGCGGTGGCTGAAGAGGCAACCAAAAAGAGTAAAAATGTCGGGGAAAACCTGAGTATAGACTTTTTCATGCGTACCTTGTTCCAGGGAAATATTCCTTATACCTGAAAGGTCGCAGTGCCCCGTAATGTCTGGCTCACAAAACAGGATAAATCCAGCAATTATGGCGTGTTACTGTTTTTTGGTGATGAAATAGGCCTATCGCTGGCAGAACGCATCGTACCTGTTTTGCATCCGCTTATTGTAAATTCTGCTTCAGTGATGGTCGCTAATCACCCCGTGATGTCAGACCCAGGAAAAGTATACTGGTCTATTTCGCGTTAGCCAGGCGACGTTAGCGATCAGCATAAAACCGGGTTTCTGCCAGCCTGAAACGTCTTCGTTCGCCTATGCTTATCCTGACTTATGCGTCCTGTTTAGCCGATTTTCAAAGCCGATGGGTGATCTGCGTTATCACCTGATTATCCCGCCACATAAACCCCGCATTCAGAAAGGCCCCCTTCGTAAAACGCCCGCTGAAGTCCTGAGTCAGTCGCAGCGTCGCGCGCTGCTGTGCGAAATCTGCCGACACCAGTTCCGCATCCAGAAAATCCATCGGCTGAAGCAGTTGCGGCCACAGCGCTTTATAAAGGCTCTCTTTGAGTGAGAAGAGCAGGGTAGCGGCAGCGTTGAAGGAGACGGGCAGTGTCTGCAAAAGTTGCTGTTCCTGCTCATTCATCAGCAACTCTGCCGTTTCCTGCGCCGTCGTCTCCGACATGAACTGCTCGATATCCACCCCAACCGAGCAGGGTTGACGGGTTGCCGCTACCACGACGACGCCGGCACTGTGCGACAGCGACGCCTGAATGTCAGCAGGCCAGCAGGGGGATCGATCGGCTGCATTGGTCAGAATGAAATCAGCAATACCCAGTTCTGCCATTACTGACCGGACCAGCAGACGGCTGGCGAGGTATTCGGCACGCCGTTTAGTGACAGCCTGCTGTAGGCGGGCGGGCAGCGGAATACCCCATTCCACAGCCAGTGCGTCATGGTACTTTTGCTGGTCAAATTGACTCACCGCCAGCAAAGGATCGCTGCGGCTCAGGTGAGCGGAAAGGATAAAGCCGCCTGTGAGAGGCGGCAGCGGCAGGTCGGGATAGCGCATGCGAAACCATTTAAGCCAAAAAGGCATTAAATCAGGCGCAATGGATCAGGGCAAGCAGCCCGCCGGAATCAGTCGTTGGGAGGAATGGCAAAACTCTTCAGAGAAACAACGAAATGGTGGTGACCCCTGCTGATGCGTGCACCCCGGTCGCACCAGTGGCTTGCCAGACGAAAGAAGTCGTCGCTGCCAATGTCATACGCCAGTTCCACTTTGCTAATGCCTGAATGCAGTAACGCTTCCGCATCTTTCAGGCTTTTCGCTTTGATCGCCATAAAAATTATCCGTCAATTTCTGGGGATTTCAGGGTAGGCATTTTCTGTGACATTTTTGTTTCAGTTTGATGAAATGGCGCGACGTATAGCCAATTTTGTGAGGCAGATCAGATTATGATGCAAGACTTAACCTGCTGATTATAAGAGGAATGTTAACTGACATAAGGGACTATTCTGAATGTAAAACGGAGGGGGTAAACTGACATAGAAAGGCCGCGTCAGACGCGGCCTCGTGGGTTACTTCTGGTCTGGCGGGGAAGGTTGCTTATCGCCGGACTCGGGTGCTTCTGTTGGATCGTCTTTTTCAATAACTGTCATGAACTCTCCTCTTGTTACCCACACGCAGTTAAGTATAGAACGGATTGCGGGAGGTGCGAGGAAAGTTAACGTTTGATGACAGAAATGAAAAAAGCAGCCGTTTGGGCTTGTAAGTATCCCAGCTTGAGTTCTACACACATTTTGATATTTCCTTTTCTCAGCCATCAGCCAGTACTCTTTCAGAGTCAGGTTATTCAGGGATTCATGGAGACGCTCACTTTTATATTCATTCAACCAGCATTCCATTTATTTCCGTGCTTGTTCTTAACAGATAAAATCCAGTATGTCTGTCCGGTATGCCCTGTAAAACCGTTCGATAAATGCCTCCGTGAACGTTAAGTAATAATTTGAGCATTTTCGTGTATGATCTCGCCGATACATCATTATGGACAGCGTTTACCACTCTAAAATTTACAGTAATTCGATATTTCCTTTATTTTTTGATGCTAATGCCTCAAAAGCTGCTTCGCGAACGTCGTAGAACTAAAGCCAAAACGCTATGCATGAACGAAATTTTAATAAATGAAAGCAGAGGGCTTCAGCTGAAAAATCGTTAAGTTCAGGTTGTTAAAGCTATTGTAAAATGGAAAAGATCATTTAAGGGGTTTTAGGTAAAATGATTTCCGGGATACTCTGATAATTACGACGATAATAAATAAGAGCCTCTTTAGGATTATATATTCTGGAGGACATAACATGACAGAAGAAAACAGAGTGAGTTCCTGATTCGACAATCTTATCTACAAAGCAATCTAAACAGCAGACAGAATCAAGCACAGCTGGTGAACCCGTTACCAGAACTTCTTTATCAAATGACGCCAGGCGATCCTTCACTGAAGCATGATGATTTGCACAACACATTGCAATACTACTTTGATTTCCTGAAAGAATACTGACACATAAAGAACCATTATTCTTAATAACCTGGTTACTATTCGAAGTATGATTTATGCAGACAAGTATTGTTGGGGGGGCGTCTGTCACTGAACATACAGATGAGACAGTACAGGCTGCAGATCCATAAGGTCCGACTGATGTCACAATGTTAACCCCAGAGGGAAGGTGAGACATTGTATTACGGAAAGCATTTTTATCCAGCATAACAGTTCTCCATTCGTCATTCATTGTTAACTTGATGATTATGGTTAAATTAAGCTAATCTGTTAATTTTTATTAAAAAATTGGCTTTCATAATAAACGTACTTTATTATCCTGTTTTTTTATTAAATATTACTCTCTGAATCCGTTGTGTTGTACTTCTTAAATAGGTCATGTTCCTGTATAGCCATAGTAAGACTGTATAGAATGTTATTTTTTGTAAGCTGATCTGCTATATCTCTTGATGGTTGGTAAGGTTCACTATACTCAGGAACGGCAGGTACAATAAGATTTCTGGGTAACGAAAAGTCAACTTCTAAATGATGCGGAAAAGCCATGTTCCATTTTTCTTTAACCTTGTACCAGTAGTTATCCATTTTTGATCCTCCTACAAATGCCATAGGTTGAAAAAAATTTAAAAGTGCTATATTCGTAAAATTATCAAATATAAAGGCATCTCGCCATTCAGTCGTAACCATTAACTCTTCGCCGATAAGCTTTCTGCACTGGGCCTGGTTAAGAAAGTCTTCTAAAAATTTGAAATATAACTCATCACTTTTTGCCTGAAAAAGCATAAATGATATAAATGCATCCAGTGGCACGTACAGGGTACGGCCTTTATGTGCAAAACCGCTATTTACCTCCTGAAAAGCAGTCATGTAGATAAAGCTAAGAGAAATATTTCTAAATTTCATACTAGTTTCAAGTTCAGAACGGAAACGAGTATCTATAGAAGTAGTGTCTATTTCATTTGGTTTGAGTGAGTAAATTATATTATGCTTCTTTTTTTTATTCCGCGTAAAAAAAGTAAGCTTATCGATCTTGCCACCATTATTAAACCACCATGCGTAAGGACGCCAATTTAGATCGCTAAAATTAGTGTGAGTCAGGAAAAATCTAAGATGGAAAGCTTTTTTGTTAAATTTTTGCAGGTTGAAGACATATCGGGAAACACCCGCCCTCGGAAAGAAAATATTCATGCTGGCATGAGGCAGTGTAATGTAAAGTTCATCTGATGTTAAAAATTTATGTATTGCGTCAGGTGTTGAGCCTAGCGCTTCTAGTACAGTATTTCTTTCATGAGCATTCAAATGTGAAAATTGATCAATATAAAATGAGTTAATAAATTTAGAAAAATTATTTTTGAAATTAATCATCATCTAAATCCTCATAATTAAAATAGCGGCTCTGATAAAACCATAACATATTGAAAGTAATAAGAAGGATGGCAAGTATTAGATAGGTGGTTTTTATACTGTAGAATGTCAAAAAAGCTCCGGATGAGAGAGAGAAAATAATCTTGACACCAGACGCTACTGAGTTTCTTATCATTGTGAACTTACCAATATGCTCAATATCTGGCATTTGATTAGTTAGTACCTTAATTGAAATCATATGCCATGATACGAAACAAGAGGTGATAAATAAAAAAAAGAATACGGCATAATGATTACCAGTACAAAAGCATAACAAAATCAGGGAAATACCAGAAATAAACAGAGAAAAGCGTAATGACGATTTAAGAGAAAGTAGATTGAGCGTTGCAGCAATTCCGGAAATAATTACAGCACATTGTAACGTGATATTCAGTGCTGGATAGACTTTTTCACTATTACTGTAAAAAGAAGATAATGAAGGAAGAGAGGTGTTTAAAAACTGTAGTGCTCCGCTTGATGGAACAGTAAAAACCAATGGCAACAGAAAATTCTTACTGCCAAAAAGATATAATAAAGATGTTTTTTCTTTAGTAATAGTACAATTAACCTGCCTGATGGTTTCCGCATCTCTGTCATCATGGCTACCTCTCTCAAATACCGATGAGATATAAATGTTTATAATATAAATACAGCAAGTCAGCATAAGCGCTTGCATGTAGTAACCTGTGCTGATAGCCCATCCTCCTATAGCTGTACCAAAAACCTGTGCGGCTTGCATGCCTGATGACGAAAGCTGGAGTGCTCTTATTGCATCCGTTTTAGTAAATGTCTTTCTGATAATACGATTCTGAGATGTTTTATTAAACATCTTGACCACAGACAATACGGCTTGGGAGAAATAAAATAAAATGAGTGTGATCGTTCCAAATCCTTCAGGCTTTATTAAAATAAAATATAACAATAACGACATAACGCCAAGAGCAATGTTACTTGAAAATAATTGTTTTCCCGGACTGCTAGAATCAGCCTTTTTGAGGAAAATGAATCCTAATACGGCAGATGGTAAATATGAAGAAACAATAGTTAAACTGACAAGCATCGCACTATGAGTTTCATGGTATATAAGCCATAATAAGATAATCGTCTGAATTCCTTCAGCCGAGTATGAAAGGAAGTTATATAACTGAAAGCAAGCGTTTTTTTTGGTTTCATATTTTAACATATCGATTATTACTCTTCTCTGTCAGAAATATCCTGTAGGAATTTTATTATTTCTTCTAAGGATTCTGATGAGGCATAGATCATGGAATCAAAAGAAGTTGAATTGGGAGTTGAAAATTTAGCAGTATTCTCTTGTAGCTTTACACATTTATCAATAGATAATCTGGAAGAGATTCTCATCTCACCCATAGAAAAAGAAGAACAGATCCCAATAGCCGCACAGTATTTATTAGATTTGTGAATTGCAGGTAAAGTGAATTCTTTATTAATTTGTGAATAGATAAAAGCTTTCCAGAAATCGACGCCTCTGTACATATAATACAGATCCGTTACGCCTGCTCCTGGGGGACGAATACCAAATTCACCGAGCACGAATCCATCATGAGTATGATACATTTCAATATGAAAAACGCCATCAGACATTTCAAAATGACTTTGCAAGCGCATGGCAAGCATTAATGCATCATTATGGAGTTTCGTTCCGTCAGGAAAATTGATGCTAGCTCTGTTTTTACTTCTGGCTTCAAGTATGGGTCTATCATAAATCGACAGTGTCGAAAATAAAAAATTACCGTCTTTGATTATACCATCAAGATGGTATTCATTTTTCATTAAAACCTTTTCCTCAATCAACATCAATTTGTGATTTTTTTTAAATAATTATTTAATTCTTGATGGGTAAGTTTCTCAACATGTCTTGCTGAACTACCTGTAAGGGGCTTAATGATGTATTCTTTTTCAGATGATGTTAAGAATAATTCTGAGTTAATAATATCACCCGAAAGCCAGAAGTTCGGGCAAGGTAAAAAACCCGAGCAAAATTTACGCATGAGGAATTTGTTAGTAGCAATTATGCTTTTATCATATTTTTCACCATAAAGTGAATAACGGCTTCGTAATAACCCAGCTAAAGAGATAAAATCTTCTGAGCTGGCTATGACAAAATCAAATGATTTGCTATGCATTAAATCATCTGAAATTTTAATAATGCCATCTATACTCTCGCTATCCAGTGTCTCCTTATCAATAATAATAAAGTCTATCTCGTCGAGTCTATTCATGACTCTTTCCATATTACTTTTTAAACCAAGAACAAGTGCTTTTTTTTTCATTCGTTCTCACCCTTTAATTTTAAGATGAATACACTATGCATGTTTGTATGGTATTTATGATAAAAGTAAAATCCTTTCTCTTCAAAGTAAGTTCGGTTGTTTTTTAGTGAGTCTCTCAATACGATTTTCATGAAATCCTTTCTGTTTTCGTAAGCTAAATTTTTAAGTTTATGAAATAATTTCAGTCCGACTCCTTTTTTTCTGAATAATGGTGTAACGCAGAGGAAGTGGAAGTCCAGATAAATATCATATAGTTCATATCTCACTGCCCCTACAATATCTGATTTATATTTTGCGATTAACCACTTTGACGCTTCCTGAGCAATGATGCTTTCAGTAAACTGCAAAGCAGTAGGTGAGAACTCTTGTGTGAAAGGCTTATAAACTTTTTCTAAAGTATTTCTTAAGAGCTTCGCATCTTCATGCGAAGCTTGTTCAATCTTTATGTCCTGAATCACCATGCTAGGAACCATTACGTTTCTTAGTCATGAATAATTCACTGATATAGTCTATATTTATTTTTCTCCCAACCGAGTATTGGTCAAGCAACCAATCAATTTCTTTCAAGAAGTTATCGCGATCATTATTAATGGCTCTTTGGACTTGAGTAGAAGAAGAAATGAATCCAAAAAAATCATCTGAATCCATTTCCATAGTCCATCCTGTTACCACTTTTTTAAAGTCCGCAATAGGAAATCTAAAAACATTGGTAATTTCATTTTCATAATCATAGTCTCGATAGTGCCGGCTGTATCCCGGGCTAAATTTTTCCAATAAACTTTCATATTTGTCCAGGAATTCGTTGTTTCTGTAGTCTCTGTTATTTTGTAATATTGCAAAAATCCCACCTTCGTTTAATGATTTTATCGAAACATCTAACGTTTTTGCTCTATCCATCCACTGAAAAGACTGCGCCGCCATAATGACGTCTATGCGTTTTTTGTCATGAAGAATGTCTTCAGCTTTCCCTTTAATCCATGTAACGCCTGGCAGTTTTTCCCTTCCTTTATTAATCATATCCTCAGAAATATCTATAGCCGTAAAATCATAGTTTTTTCCAGTTGTACGTGTCATACCTTCAATAGCAATACCTGTCCCGGCACCAATATCGTAAATATTTTTGGCAGATGGAAGCATCCAATCATGAATTTCTTCAAAAAGTATCGCTGGGTAACGGGGACGATATTTATCATAATTATTCGCTAAACCATCAAATTTTTCATTTTTCATTGTTATAACCTCTTAAAATATTACCTTTATTTTCCAGGATTTTTTTTATTGTAAAGGGTACGATTCCCCCTGCACGGACAATATCACTCATCTGTGTGGTGGGAGGGAAAAAATTTATTTCATTTTCTTCTGTATAAATAACTCCTCCAGTAACATCTAATTTAATTTCAGAAAAATCTTCAAGTCTGCTTGTGTCAACCTCAATAGCGTGCAAACCTAAGTTCCATGAGTTTCTGAAAAAAATCCTCCCGAATGAAGGTGAAAATACATATTTAATACCGCATGCTAAAATGGTAGTCACAGCTTGCTCGCGCGAACTGCCTATACCAAAAATTTGATCGCATACAAGCACATCATTGATACCAATCGTTTCTCTGAATCCCGGGAAGCGGTTTTCAAAAAGATGAGGAGCCATTTGTGCCGGCTCGGTATACATATGCTTATACCGGGCAGGAATAATATCGTCTGTCGAAATGTTGCCTTCAAGACGTCTGACGCGGTAAGATTCTTCATTTATACTCATATCATTATTCTCCATCAAAAACAGGTACTGTCCCGCTGAGTGCTACTATTGCTGCCGTTCGTGGTGAACATAAAAAGATGTCGGCATTACCATTACCCATTCTTCCCTTGAAATTCCTGTTCATCGTACTCAGTACTTTCTCACCATCCGCTGGTATGGTGCCTTGGGTACCCACGCATGCTCCACAGCCCGGCGGGGTAACAATAACGCCTGAACGGATAAGTGTATCGATATATCCTGCTTCAAGAGCTTTCAGATACACACTTTTCGATCCCGGAGTCAGGAGACAATGAACATCGGGATGTATCACCTTACCTTTAACAACCTCAGCAACTTCTCTAATATCTTCAAGTCTGCTATTAGTACAGCTTCCAATAAAGATGTAATCGAATTTAAGCCCCTCAAAATCATTTACGGGTTTGCCATACAATGGACTATGTGGGGGGGCGATGTAGGGTGTTAAACCTGATACAGAAAAATCAATTATGCTGTCTGCTAATGATATGTCGGCTTTCAAAAGTCCCTCAGGTCGCCCTTGTCCATCTGGCATAAATATGCACTTGGCTCCTAACTCTACTGCCATGCTTGCGAAACTTGCGGCTTCATCAAGGGGGATTTTTTCTGCCCACTCCCCCGAAACTTCGATTGATTTATACAGAAAGGGTGTCTGCCCGTACGTATTTAAAAGGGCCAGCATCACGTCTTTTGCCCGCACATCTTTGTTAGTTACACCGTCTATGCGTAAATGGACTGTTTGGGGAACTTTTAACCATGTCTGTCCTGTTAACATGGCAACAAGAATGTCTGAAGCCCCCATTCCAAGCGCCAATGACTGAACGGCTCCCCCTGTACAAGTGTGAGAATCTGCTCCGAGTACAATATTTCCTGGCTTAAATATTTGATTCTCAAGTGCAATAACGTGACTGA